>NZ_SJXI01000192.1:0-3773 GCF_004337455.1 Parafrankia sp. BMG5.11
GCCGTCGGTGCACAGCACCGCCTCCGCCGTTTCAAACAGCGCGTCCGCTCGGCGGGTCAGGCAGTCGTAGAACTCCTGCCGGAAGCGACACAGCCGTCCTAGAGCCTCGACGCGTCCTGGTTCGTCCTGCACACTGCCCATCACGACCTTCGGCTTGATCCGGCTTCTTTGGCGAGAGCACGATCTTCCGAAGGTCGTCCCACGTCACGAGGACACGCCGACCCGCCCCACAACACCAGCAGGTATCGCACAGCGTGACACCCGGCGGTTAAACGACAAGCTAAGAAAAATTCCCCAGTATGAGGCAGATGCGTGCAACATCGCGACTGAAGTCGAACCTGTGGCTCGGTCGGTGGTCGGGGTCGAGGGGAGCTCGCATCCCTTCCCGGTCCGTACGCCTCCTCCGAGGAGATCAGGGGTGAGAGTATGGACCCAACGCACATGACTGTCGTGCCCGCCGACGGCAGGTCAGACGGCGGCGCCGGGACCGGACAGCGCGCACGGGTGGGTGTGTGGCTGGTAGGAGCACGCGGTTCTGTCGCGACAACCGTGGTGACTGGCGCATCCGCGATGTGCCCGCGGCTGGTTCCGCCTGTCGGCATGGTCGCCCTCCTCGCCGGCCGCACCATCGACACCTTTACCCGGCGCATCGACATCGCCCAGCCCAACTCCGACCGCCCCGGCGACGACCCCGGCACCTGTGCCCGAAGAACCCACCCCGCTGGTCACCACCCAGCCAACTGTTACTGACAGTGAACCTTTATTGACCTCGGTTGATGGTGTCGGAGGTCTGCCCCGTAGGCGATCTTGAAGTGGTCCCACGCACAGTCACCACCGAAAATGGAACAGAGCGGTTGATCGGACACTTTGGCCTGTCACCAGGTCGACGTCGAACCCGAACTTCGACGCGATGACGACCTGGTCCCGGACCGGTTCGAGGGCTTCACCGACGATGCGTTCGGACTCGAACGGGCCGTACGCCTCGACGGTGTCGAACAGGGGCACGCCCTGATCGGCGGCCGTCCGGATGATCGTGATCATGTCCTCCCGGCTGCTCACCGGACCGTAGAGGTTGCCCGGCATGGTCTGGCAGCCCAGGCCGACGCTGGACACCTCCAGGGAACCGAGCTTGCGACGACTGGCCAGCGTGGTCGCCGTCGTCGCGGTGCTCTCCTCCCGGCCGGCCGGTGTGGGCGCGCGCACCGCCGCGGAGGCCTTTGCGTCGGAGGTGCAGCCGACCGGGCCCGGCGGCAAGGGGAGTCGCCAGCACGGCCGTGCCCATCAGGAACCTGCGGCGGCCGTGACCTGCCCGCTGCTGTTGAATGCGATTGGCGTTGTCAGGCACTGGTCACCCCTTCGTCTCCCGGCAATGTGGTCATCGCCCCAGCCAACCCTTGTTGCGGGTGCAGGAGGAGTCCCTACTGAAAGGGGTAGCGGCAGAGACCCCCTGTAATCGGTCGATTGAGATCGAATCCGAGCGGAGGTCGTCCTGATCAGCTCGCGCGTGCTCGGGCGCGCTGCGGGACGGTCTCCGACATGCGTCGGCGTCAGCCGTCGCGCGGCCTGGCCGCCATCCGCCGGGCTGGCTCCGAGGGAGGGCCGATGTCGGTGTCGGGACGGGCCACCTCCGCCTCCGCGGCGTGCCGCCAGTAGCCCCGCCCTCGACGCTTGGCGAGATACATGGCCGCATCCGCGGCGCGTACGACATCCTCGGGGCTGGTGGTCCCGGGTCCGATCATCGCAATGCCGACGCTGGCCGTGACCGGGACCTGCTGGCAGCCGATGGCCAGATCCACGGTGGCGACGATGCGATCGGCGACAGCTTCGACCGCGCCGCAGGACGTGATGTCGCGGCACAGGACTCCGAACTCGTCGCCGGCGAGCCGGGCCACGACGTCACCGGGGCGGACCACACGGCGAAGTCGCCCGGCTACATCACGGAGCAGATCGTCGCCTGCCAGATGGCCCAACGTGTCGTTGACCCGCTTGAATCCGTCGAGATCAACGAAAAGGAAGCCGGCTCGTGTCGGGCTTTTTCCGGTTTCGGCGATCGTGCGTTCGAGCTGGGCGAACATGGCCGCTCTGTTCGGCAACTCGGTCAGCGCGTCATGGAAGGCGCGATGATGCGCGTCGGCGGCAAGGAGGCGTTCCCGCTCGGCTGACTGCGCCGCAACGCTGGCCGCCGAGATCTGCGTGGCCACGAGACTCAGGAAACTCCGGTAGTCCGCGTTCAAAGGGAGCCGGTCGCTCGTCCCGAAGATGAGAAGTCCGACAGGGCGTCTGTCGCCTCCCTCCGGCAGGGGGACGACCATCGCGGCGGTGGACGGCGGGGTCTCAGTCGACTGCCGTAACGCGAGACGGGCCAGCAGACGAGCGACGATCTGCGTCCGTCCCGCAACCATCGAGTCCCCGAGTCCGGAGGCGTCGCCGGGATCGAGCGTGTACGGGGTTCCCGTGGCTCCGGCGATACCAGCCGACGCCGTCACGGCGAGCTTCCGTGTCTGTGCCTCCTCGAGGACAACGAGGCAGTAGGGGATGTCGGAGGTGAAGCGACCGAGCACCTCGATGCCCTGGGTGAACACCTCCGCCTGGCTGGGCCGACCGGCCGTGGCGCTGACGAGCTCGTGCAGACATCGAAGGCGTCGTGTGCCGAGTACCTGCCGGGTGGTCTCCTGCAACGCGGCGAACACGCCAGCCACACCGCCCGCCGGAAGGCGCCGGATCGGGCTGTAGGAGAAGGTGAAATAGCAGTCCTCGAGATAGCCGTGGCGATTGAGCCTGGACGGCCAGTCCTCCTCCCACGTCGCTTCGCCGCCGGACATCACCTGCTCAAGCATGGGGACAAGCCGGTCCGCCGCCTCGGGAAAGACGTCCCGAAACGGCTGGCCTATACATCCCGGATGCTTGCGGCCGAGCATGGGTATGACGGCGTCGTTGTGTATCTCGACCAGGTCCGGGCCCCACAGGATCTCCAGCGGGAAGTGTGACTCAAGGCAGAGGCCCACGGCCATGCGCAGTGACTTTTCCCAGTCGCTGAGCGGCCCGAGTGGTGTGTTGGACCAGTCCATGGACATCATCAGGCGCCCGGTCTTGCTGCCGGCAGCGAAAATGCGGGTCATGCTGTCTGGGCCGCCCGCGGTGGAACTGATATTCCACCCACAGTGGTCTGGGGTATTTTGACCCGAAGCGCCGATTTTACTCTGCCTTTTCTGTGATCGTATCCCGACTCTTTCCCGATATTCCCCGGGTCGGGTACGCAAAACCAGGAGGTGCCCTCGGGCCGCCTGGTCGTCGGGGTTGCCTCGCCGTCGGTCGCGGAGGTCGGTCGCGAGATCTCCCGCCCTGGAGTCGTCGGGTGGAGAGGAGGCGGGGAGGTGCCGCCCCACCGGCACAGGCCCGACCAGGCTGGCCGCCCTGCCTGGTGGATCTTCCCGGTTGGACGAGTCGCGAGCCACAGGATCCGGTCGGGGATCGACTCCGCCGCCTTGACAGCGAGATAGTTCCTATATAGAAACATATGTGCGTATATACAAGCGCCGTGCTGGGCGGTCCCGGCTGGCACGGCGCGACGACCGCCGCTACGGAGGCCGCAGGGAAGCGGCGCCCTGGGACGGCTGGAGGCTCGGGCGATCGAGCGCTCGCAGAGATCAGACGGAGTCGGGCGCGATCCGCGGGCGCAGACCGAACCGCTCATCCCGCGCAGTTGGGGGAACACATGCAGTTTGGCCGGTACTACGAGGAGTTCGAGGTGGGCGCGGTCTACAGGCACTGGC
>NZ_SJXI01000020.1:0-83611 GCF_004337455.1 Parafrankia sp. BMG5.11
TCCGAACTTGGAACAGACCCTAACCCTCGGCCCGCGCGCGGCGCAGCGCCCACGCACAGGCGACGAGTTCGACCGTCGTGCCCGCGAGCCCGGCGAACAGCCCGTCCCGGGCCACACCGGGCATCGCCGGATGGCCGCCGGCCGGCAGGACGGGATCGGCCATGGCCGGCGCCGTCATCCACCCGATCAGGATCGCCATCACGGCCGCGCCGGCGACGGCAACGGCGACGGCGGCGGTCAGCCGGGCGGGCGGCGTGTCGGCGACCCGCAGCGCCACCCGGGCCGCGAGGCCGCCGAATCCGTCGGCGCCATCGGAACCGCGCGGCGCGCGCGCGAGTCGCGCCGTGGCCCATCCGCGTACGTCGTGGTGACGGCGGTGGGCCCAGCCGAGCATCCGGTCCTCGGCACGAGACAAAACCGGGAGACGTCGGATGATCAGGGGAAGGAGAACGCCGGCGGTCAGCAGCAGGCCGAGGACCAGCGCGAGGCGCCCGGCCGGACCGGCGTCCCAGCCGGCGGACGACGTCCCGTAGGCGGCGTCCGCCGGGGCGAACCAGGGGCGGAACCCGGAGATGAGGACCAGCGCGCCACCAGCCGCAAGCCCGTACGTGACCGGGCGGCCGGCGAACCGGCCAGCGGGTGGCGCCACTGGCTCTCTCCCTCCGTCACCGGACGTCGTCCGGTGAGGGGATCTAGCGATCCGACGGCGGCTGGCCGTAACCGCCCTGCGGCGGCTGGCCGTACCCGCCCGTGGGCGGCTGGCCGTACCCGCCCGTGGGCGGCTGCTGGCCGTAACCACCGGCCGGCGGCTGCTGTCCGTAACCGGGCTGCTGACCATAGCCGCCCTGCTGCTGGCCATAACCGCCCTGCGGCGGCTGGCCGTACCCGCCCGTGGGCGGCTGCTGCCCGTAACCACCGGCCGGCGGCTGCTGCCCGTAACCGGCCGGCGGCTGCTGGCCGTACCCGGCGGGCGGCTGCTGGCCGTAGGGCTGGCCGTACCCGGCGGGCGGCTGGCCGTACCCGGCGGGCGGCTGGCCGTACGGTGGCTGGCCCTGGCCCGGCCAGCCACCGGGCTGCGGCGGCTGGCCCGTGACACCAGAACCGGAACGGATGTTCAGTACCCCGAACACCGTCTGCGCGATGGCCGCGATCAGCCCGATGAACAGGCCGTACGAAGCGCCGCCCTCAAAGCCTTCAGGAATCTTGGGGTAGGCGATCCAACGGATCAGAATCAGCAGCACGGCGAGCCCGGAGGCACCGGCCAGGACCAGCGGGAGCGGGACCGGGAGCGTCGGGAGGCGGAGATTGGCGACGAACGTGAGGGCCGCGGTCAGCCCCGCGACCGCGAGGAGGAGGAGGATGGCGAGCCATCCCCAGAACCAGCCACCGACGTCGGTGTTCCACGCGCTCGCGCTGTCGGAATAGGACGAGCCGAAGAAGTCGCCCTTGAGCGAGAACCACGCCAGGAAGCTGAAGATGAACGCTACGGCGCCGGCGGCCATGATCCCGACGTCGTTGGTCGCGACGTTACGACCACCAATCTGTACCACGACAACAATCCCCACTTCGTCAGGTCGGTCGGTCGGGTGGGCCGACCATCGTCCCACAGCCCACCCTGACCACATCAGGAGTCTTACAGCAACGCCGCAAGACGGAAAGCGTTCGCGTCCGCGTCCCCGCCCCAACGACCCAAAGAACCCCTGGACCGCCCGACGCGGGGGCCTTCCCCCAGGTCAGAGGAAGACCCCCCGCGAACAGAGCTACAACGAACGCATGATGTCAGCCATCAGTCGCGCCGTTTCGGTTGGGGTCTTGCCGACACGCACACCGGCCTTCTCGAGGGCCTCCTTCTTGGCCTGCGCGGTACCCGAGGAGCCCGAGACGATCGCGCCGGCGTGGCCCATGGTCTTGCCTTCCGGGGCGGTGAACCCGGCGACGTAACCCACGACGGGCTTCGTCACGTGCGCGTCGATGTGGGCCGCGGCACGCTCCTCCGCGTCACCGCCGATCTCACCGATCATGACGATCGCGTCGGTGCCCGGGTCGGCCTGGAACGCGTCGAGGGCGTCGATGTGCGTGGTCCCGATGACCGGGTCACCGCCGATGCCGACGCAGGTGGAGAAACCGAACTCACGCAGCTCGTACATCATCTGGTAGGTCAGCGTGCCGCTCTTGCTGACCAGGCCGATCCGCCCGCCCGGCGTGATGTCGGCGGGGATGATGCCGGCGTTGGAGACGCCCGGGCTGGCGATTCCGGGGCAGTTCGGCCCGATGATCCGGGTCGTGCCCTTGGACTGCGAGTAGGCGAAGAACTCGGTCGTGTCGTGCACCGGCACGCCCTCGGTGATGACGACGGCGAGCGGGATCGCGGCGTCGACCGCCTCGATCGCGGCATCCTTGGTGAACCTCGGCGGAACAAAGATCACCGAGACGTTGGCGCCGGTCTCGGCCATGGCGTCGGCCACCGAGCCGAAGACCGGGACCCCCTCGACCTGCTGGCCGACCTTGCGCGCGTTCACGCCGGCGACGACCTTGGTGCCCGCCGCCAGCATCCGCCGGGTGTGCTTGCTGCCCTCGCCACCGGTGATGCCCTGCACCACCACGCGGCTGTTCTCGTCAAGCCAGATAGCCATCGGTTGTGTCCTCCGACCCAGGTCAGGCCGCGGCCGCGGCGAGCTCGGCGGCGAGCTTCGCTGCGCCGTCCATCGTGTCCACCGGCTTGACCACCGGGAGGTTGGCCTCCTTCAGGATCCGGCGGCCCTCCTCGGCGTTGTTGCCGTCGAGACGCACCACCAGCGGGGTGCTGACGTCCCCGACGATGGCGAGCGCCTGGACGATGCCGTTCGCGACGGCGTCACAGGCCGTGATCCCGCCGAAGATGTTGACGAAGACGCTCTTCACGGACGGGTCGCTCAGGATGATCGACAGGCCGTTCGCCATCACCTCGGCCGAGGCGCCACCGCCGATGTCGAGGAAGTTCGCCGGCCGCTGGCCACCGAACTCCTCACCGGCGTAGGTCACGACGTCCAGCGTCGACATGACGAGGCCGGCACCGTTGCCGATGATCCCGACCTGGCCCTCGAGCTTGACGTAGTTGAGGCCCTTCTCCTTGGCCTTCTGCTCCAGCGGGTCGACCGCGGCGACGTCGACGAGCTCGGCGTTCTCCGGGTGCCGGAAATCCGCGTTCTCGTCCAGGGTCACCTTGCCGTCGAGCGCGATGACCTTGCCGTCGCCGGTCAGGATGAGCGGGTTCACCTCGACCAGCGTGGCGTCGGCCTTGACGAACACCTCCCACAGCTTCACCAGCAGCACGGACGCACCCTCGAGGGCGGCCTCGGGCAGCTTGGCGGCGACGGCGATCTCGCGGGCCTTGGCCGCGTCCACGCCGGTCAGCGGGTCGATGTGGATGCGCGCGAGCGCCTCCGGGTTGGTGGCCGCGACCTCCTCGATCTCCATGCCGCCCTCACGGGAGGCCATGGCGAGGAACGTGCGGTTCGCCCGGTCGAGCAGGAAGGAGGCGTAGTACTCCTCCGCGATGTTGCTGGCCTGCTCGACGAGGACGGAGTGGACCGTGTGGCCCTTGATGTCCATCCCCAGGATCGCCGACGCCTTCTCGAACGCGTCGTCGGGCCCGTCGGCGACCTTCACACCGCCGGCCTTGCCTCGGCCTCCGGCCTTGACCTGAGCCTTGACGACCACCTTGCCGCCGAGCTCGGTCGCGATCTCACGTGCCTGTTGGGGGGTTGTGGCAATCTTCCCGGTGGGTACCGGTACGCCATGTTCGGCGAAAAGCTTCTTCGCCTGGTATTCGAAGAGATCCACGGTCCGTCCAGTCGGATGCGGTCGGTCAGGGGATGCACAGAACGCCTGCGAGCCTACTGACGAGGCCGTTGGGACGCTCGGCGCCGGCCGGTGACCCAGAGTTGATCCCCGTCACCTCCTCCACGGGCACCGCCCGGCCCCGCACCCCCGCCGCGCACCCGTCCGCCGGGCCGGCCGGCGCGCTTTCGTGCCAGCGGCACTTCGCGCGGAACCCTCGTCAGGAGTGCGGGTTTCGCTTCATTTCGTGTCCGGGACAGCCCGCGAGACCGGCAACCGCAGGGACACCGCGGGGCAACACGCCCCGTGGCGGACCGTTACCAGGCCCGCGCGCGGGCGCACCGGCCTCGGTTTCCCACCGCGACGGCACACTCGGATATGTCCGATCTCACACAACCATGGGGAACACTGATCAGCTCACGGAGGAGATACGCGCCGCGAGAGCCCTTCCGCTCCGCAGAGAAGTTCCTCAGAGAATGAGCCGCACCAGGGCCGCGATCACCGCGCTCGTGGCGATGCCGAGCCACCCCAGGCCGATGCCCACCGTCGCGGCGAGCGAGCCCCGCTGGCCCCGGCGGCGGATCTGCAGCCGCCCGACATGGCCCAGCGCCACCGCCGCGACGCTGCCGAGGCCAAAGATCCACAGGATGCCCAGGGCCAGCGACAGCAGCGCGCAGGTGTTCCACCGCTCGAAGGGCCCAGGGCCCTGACCGGCGCGGCGGGCGGGCGACGCGCGGCCGCCGGGGGCCGGCGGCCGGGCCGCCTGTCCCGCCTGTCCCGCCTGTCCCGCCGGCCCGTGGTGCCCGGCCGGCCCGACGGGCGGCGGGTACCCGGCGGGCGCCTCCGGCACGGCCGCGGGCGCGACGGGCCCGCCCGGCCGCGCCTGGGCGTACCCGCTCGGTACCGGGAACGGCGCCGGCCCCGCGGAGGTACGTCCGGGCTGGTAGGGCGGCTGCGCCGGATCAGCGCCGGCCGCCGGCCGCCCGGACGCCGCCGCTCCCCGCGCCGGCCACGATCGCGGGTCGGGCGGAGCGGCCGGCGGCATCGGGTCAGCCGGGCGGTACGTGGATTCGCCGCCGGGGCCGCCCGGGCCGCGCCGCGCGAGACCGGGACCGGAGGTCGCGCGGAACGCCGAGGCCGGCGGCGGTGGACCCAGCGGGCCCGACGCGGTGGGTGGCGACGGCAACGACGGCCCCGGTGCCGACGACGACCCGGGCGTCGACGACGGGGTGGGCGCCGCGGGCGGTCCCGGCGCCGGAGAGACCCCCGGCAGCCAGGCGGCCCCCGGCGAGTTGGCCCATCCGGACGGGCTGGAACGCGACGGCCCACTCGAAGCCGGCCGGGCGGGAGGGCGCGCGGCCACGGCCGGCGGCGTGCCGAACGCCGGCGACGGCCCCGTCCAGGTCTGCTCGAGGACGGACCCCGCGGCCGCGTCGGCGTCGGTGACGCCGTGTACCTCATGCCCGACGAGCGCGGCCAGCAGACCGGACGCCCCCGGTCGCTCGCGCGGTGCCTTGGCCAGCGCCTGGCCGACCAGGCCGCGCAGGTAGGGCGGAACCGCGTCGAGGTCGGGCTCGTCGCGCTGGACGCGCTGCGCCAGCAGGTCGGGGGCGTCGGCGTGGAACGGGTGGCGACCGGTCGTGGCGTAGGTGACGCAGCTCGCCCAGGCGAAGACGTCCGCCGCGGTGCCGGCCGGTTCGCCGCGCATCTGCTCCGGCGCCATCCACGCCAGGGTGCCGATGACATGACCGGTCCTGGTCAGGGTGGCGCTGTCGGTGAGCTGCGCGATGCCGAAGTCGATGACCTTGGGGCCGTCCCAGGCGAGCAGGATGTTCGACGGCTTCAGGTCGCGGTGGACGACGCCCGCCGCGTGGATCGCGACCAGCGCGTCGGCGAGGCCGACAGCCAGCCCGCGCACGAGGTGCGCCTCCAGCCGCCCCCGGCGGCGGACGGCGTCGGCCAGGCTGACGCCCTCGACGTACTCGGTCACCATCCACGGCTGGGCGGCGCTCGTGTCCGCGTCCAGCACGCTGGCCACGGCACCGCCCCGGACCCGCAGCGCGGCCCGGACCTCGCGCTCGAAGCGGGACCGGAACTCGTCGTCCTCGGACAGCTCGGCGGCGGCCACCTTCACCGCGACCGGTTCGGAGCCAGGGGTGAAGCCGAGGTAGACGGTGCCCATCCCGCCGGCACCGATCCGGTTGTGGAGCCGGTACCGGCCGACCTGCCTCGGGTCGTCGTCCGTCAGCGGTGTGAGCATGACTCCCCTCGGCCGGCCGGGCGCCGTGTGACCGCTCCACGAACAGAGCACACAAGACTATTCCGCACCTTATGACGCACGGCCGACGGGTCAGCGACAGCGGGCGACAACGTAACCGCACCCTGCCGGCGTCCAGGACGATTTCCGAGCCTGCCTCGCCCGCCTCATCCCAGCCGCGGCATCCCACCTGCGGCGCCCCGGCCGCGGGACGGCGTGCCGGCGCCGGACGATTCAGGACCCCGGCGGGAACGGGCAGACCGGCCGGCCGTGGCGGGCCGACGGTGACCGGGGGCGGGCGGACGAGCGATCCCACACGTCACAGCACTGCCGGAGCCGATCGCGGCGAGGATCTGTAGGCATGGCTGAGCGCGATTCCACCGCCACGGCCCGGGACTGGCGGGCCGCCGTCCTGGCCGATGTCATCCGCCGGCCCGCCGTCGCCGGCGCGCCCAACCGCCTCGGCTGGCCGGGCTACGACGGACGTCCCGCGCTGTGGTGGGGCACCGGCCCGGTCGAGGGCGTGGACGCCGTCGTCGCGGTCTGGGACTTCGCGGTCAACGGGGGCAGCTTCGGGGAGGCCGACGCGGGCGCGTTCGCGGACGCGGCGGGCGCGGCCGTCGCCGGGCGGCTTCCGCTGGTGTCACTCGTGCGCAGCGGTGGGACGCGGCTGCAGGAGGGCGTGGCCGGGCTGGTGGGGCTGGCCCGGGTGTCCCTCGCGCTCGCCGAGGTCGCCGCGGCGGGCCTCCCCCATGTCGCCGTCTCGGACCAGCCGACCACCGGCGGGATGTGGGTCACCGTGGGCTCCCGCGCCGATCTGCGGTGCGCCGTGCTGGGCGCGACGGTGGGGTTCGCCGGGCCCCGGGTGGTGGCCGCGGTCACCGGCGAGGCTCCCCCGGCCGGCGCCAGCCACACGGCGGCGGCCGCCCACGCCGCCGGGCTGGTGGACGCGGCCGTCGCGCCAGCCGCCGTCGCCTCGTGGCTGCGGCGCGCGCTGGACGCGGTCGCCGTTCCCGCCCGTGTCCTGCCCGCCGCGCGCGCACCCGACCGGCCCGCCAGGACAGACGCCGACGGCGACCGGGCCGGCATCGCCGACAACAGCCGGGCCGACGCCAGCCGGGCCGACGCCAGCCGGGCGGGGAGTGGGCCGGCACCGGCCCGCGGCGGGTGGGAACAGGTCCTCGCCGCCCGCACCGGCCAGCGCAGGCATGCGGGCGACATCCTGGACGGCCTGTTCCCCGCCGGGGTGGACCTGACCGGCCCGGACCGCACGGTGCGCGCCCGGGTCGGCCGGCTGGCCGGGACGCCCGTCACCGACGGGGAACACAGCGCCGACGGGGAATTGAGCGCAGGCGGTGAACCCGGCGCAGGCGGGCTCGGGCCGCGCGCCGTGGGGGTCGCGCTGGCGGTCGAACGCGGCGGCGCGCCGGGGCCGGCCGGGTACCGGCTGCTCGTGCGGGCCGCGGGCCTCGCCAGCCGGCTCGGCCTGCCACTCGTCACGCTGGTCGACACCCCGGGGGCGGAGTGCGGGCCAGCGGCCGAGGCGGGTGGCATCGCGGCCGAGATCGGCGCGGCGATGGCGGAGGTGCTCGGCTGCGCGTCGCCGACGCTCTCCGTGATCGTCGGTGAGGGCGGCTCGGGTGGGGCGCTGGCGGCGTGCTGTACCGATGTGGTCCTGATGTCGCCGGACAGTTACGTCACGGCGCTGTCACCCGAGGGCACGGCCACCACGCTCCGGATCAGCGTCGAGCAGGCCGCGGACACCGCGGGGCTGCGCCCGTCGGACCTGGTCAGCCTGGGTTTCGCCGACGGCGTCCTCACGCCGCGCGACACCGGTCCGCCCGGCCTGGCACACCGGGTGACCGAGGTGCTGACCGAGCTGACGATGCGCGACAGTGATGTCCGCCTTCGCCAACGAAGGGCAAAATGGTCGACAGGATTGGGTGGCTTTCTGTAACGTCGTTAACCCAACCTGCCACGGGAGACAGGTCGTCACGAAGGGGACGGTCATCGGCACTCGGCTGTTCACCCGAATCGGCGGCGCCCAGCTCGACGGCGTGAAGGGCCTCGTGGTCGAGGCCGCCTGCCTGGCCACCCACGCCGCGCTCTACCCGGCCGCGGCACTGCCGCGCCGGCGCCGCGACGACGACGGACTCGCCGACCGCTACCGGCTCGCCGGCCTGACACCATTGCAACGCGGCCTGCTCATCGGCGACCCGATGGCGGCCGGGACGCCGATCCTGCTGGTACACGGCCTCGTCGACAACCGGTCCGTGTTCGCCCGGCTGGAACGCTCCCTGCGCCGCCGCGGCTTCACGACTGTGACCTCGGTGGACATCCCGCTGTTCGCGACGAGCGTCCAGGCGGCCGCGGCGCAGCTCGCCGAGACCGTCGAGCAGGTCGCCGGCCGCCACGGCGACACCGGCGTGCACATCGTCGCCCACTCGCTCGGCGGCCTGGTGGCCCGCTACTACGTGCAGCGGCTCGGCGGCGGCGACCACGTGCAGACCCTGGTCACGCTGGCGACGCCACACAACGGCACCCGGCTGGCCTGCCTGGTTCCGAAGGCCGTCTCCTACCGGCTCGTCAGCCAGCTTCGCCCCGGTTCACCGCTGCTGAGGGAGCTCGTCGAGCCGGCTCCCGGCGTCCGGACCCGCTTCATCGCCGTCGCCGGCGGCCTCGACACGGTGGTCCGCCCGGGCGAGGCGGCGCTCACCCATCCCGACCTGGTGACCGAGAACGTGGTCGTCGAGGGGGCGGGGCACCACGGCCTGCCGTTCAGCAGCGGGGTGGCGCACATGATCGCC
Source organism: Parafrankia sp. BMG5.11 (assembly GCF_004337455.1). NCBI lineage: Bacteria > Bacillati > Actinomycetota > Actinomycetes > Frankiales > Frankiaceae > Parafrankia > Parafrankia sp. BMG5.11. The sequence continues at coordinate 8,884 of NZ_SJXI01000020.1, forward strand.
CGCAGGCTGGCCACGGACTCCGCCGGCGGTCGCCAACCGTCACAGACCACCACGAAAGTGCCACATCTTTGTGGCTAGCTAGGGGTATCTGTCCGAATCGCACGGTGTAGCCTCCTCATCGGTTTAGAGGTCCCCCTCCCCGACCGGTTTGTCCGGCGGATGCCTTGCGACCATGGGAGTGCGTGTTGATGCGACCGCAGTTCCCGAGATCCGAACACGGAGCACGCCGCCGCCGGAATGCTGGATCCTCCGACGAGCAGGACTCGTCCGCGTTCGGTAGATCGGGTTTCACCGCCATCCAGCTACGGCGCACGGGTGTCGCCACCGCGGTGGCGTCCACCATCGGGCTTGTCATGATCAACAGTACCGGGGTGGCGCACTCGGAGACCTCCCCGTCGCCCGAGATCCGACCGACCGGCACTGTGCTCGGCGCGTCCGCCGGCCCGAGCGGTACCGCGCCGGGAACGGTCAACGTCATCTCCGCCGACGGAACGGACGATCTCTCCGCCGGGGCCCCCGACGGCGAGGCCGCCGAGGCCCAGCGCCGGCTGAGCGCCTACCTGCAGGTCACCGACCAGATCGTGGCCCGCGAGGCCGCGGCCACGTTGAGCCAGCACGCCGCGGCGACCGCCGCCGAGACCGAGCGGCTGGAGGCCGCCCGGTGGGTCCGCCCGATCGAGGCACGGATCACCCAGGGATTCGGCGGCGCCAACCGTCACATCGGCGTGGACTTCGGCGCGGCGCACGGGACGCCGATCCACGCGGCGCACCGCGGCACCGTCATCTACGCCGGCTGGGAGTCGGGATACGGCAATTTTGTGCAGATCATGCACGAGAACAACGTGGTGACCAGCTACGGCCACCTGTCGCGCATCGACGTGCGACTCGGGCAGGAGGTCGCCACCGGCGAGCAGATCGGCCTGGAGGGCAACACCGGCAAGTCCACCGGTCCGCACCTGCACTTCGAGGTCCGCCTCAACGGCCAGTACGGGACGAAGGTCGACCCGCTGACCTGGCTCGCCGGTCACGGCGTCCACTACTGAGACCGAGCCTGGTGCGACCGAGTCGCCGAGGCCGAGCCGCTAGCTCGGGTCACCGGCCTCCGGCGACTCGCCCCGCACACCGGCGAGCAACAGCTCGGTGAGCGTGCCGACGACTTCCTCGTCGGAGAAGCCGGCCTCGTTCGACGGAAGCAGGGCGTAGGCCAGCGTCGACAGCAGCGCCCCCATCGCCGCGGCGACGAGAACCGGCTCGCCGGGCAGCCGGTGGCCGCGGTCCCGCAGGTACTCCAGGTGCTCGCGCAGCACGGCCGTGTCCTGGACGAGCTGCTCCCACAGGGCATCCGACCGGACCCCCCGGGTGATGGCCGACTCGTACAGCGCGACCACGACCGGCAGGTTGGCCCGCATCACTCGCCAGGCCACGGCCAGGTGCGCACGCATCTGCGCGCGGTCGGTGAGGTCGTGCTCGCGGGGATGCTCCGTGCCATCCCCCGGTTCCTCCCCCGCGCCCGGCATCGCCCCGTCCGCCATCGCCTCGCCCGCCTGCCCGTGCATGTCGGCCAGCAGGGCCTGCAGCAGGTTCTCCTTCAGCGGGCCGTCGCCGTCCTGCGCGCGACGACCCGCGTGCACGGCGGCACGCTCCTGCACACCCTGCCGCTCGTGCGTGGTCACCATGACGGCCGGATCGTCCTGATCGGCGACGCGGCCCATCCGGTGGGCGCCGGGCAGGGCGCGTCGATGGCGCTGGAGGACGCCGTCGTCCTCGCGCGGGAGCTCGGCCGGCGGACCACTACGAGCGACGCGCTGGCGGTCTACGACCGGCTGCGCGGCGACCGGCTCGGGAAAATGGTGAAGGCCGCCATCGCGAACCGCGATGCCAAGACCGCGGGCCCGGTGGCCGCCCGGCTGCGTGACCTGATCATGCCGATCGTCTTCCCGCGGATGTACGAACGGGCGACCGGCTGGCTCTACGACTACGACCTCGGTGCCCTGCCGACCGCGGCGTCGGCGACAGCCGACGCGGGCTGACCTCGCCCCACGCCCCACGCCGCCGCGCCGCCAGACCTCCGGGCTAGAGCTTCTCGACCGGGGCGTAGCGCAGGAGGAGGTCCTTCGTGCCGGTCTCGGCGCCGAAGTCGACCTTGGCCTGGCGCGAGTCCCCCACCCCGCTCGTCGTGACGACCACACCGAGACCGAACGTGTCGTGGGTGACACGGTCGCCGGGGGTCAGCTCGATGATCGGACGCGCCGCCGGGCGGCTGGGCTTCGCCCCGAACGGGGAGCTCGGCAGCTTCCCGCCGGACCCACCGGAACCGTTGCCCGCGCCCGCCGACCCACCGCCGGAGAACCGCCCACCGCCCGCGGCCGGGGCAGGCTCGGGCAGCCGCCGCCACTCCACGAGCGAGTCCGGCACCTCCCCCAGGAACCGGGACGGCGGGTTGTAGGCCGGCTGCCCCCAGGCGCTGCGTACCTGGGACCTGGTGAGGTACAGCCTCGCACGGGCCCGGGTGACGCCCACGTAGGCGAGCCGGCGCTCCTCCTCCAGCCCGGTCGGGTCACCAAGCGTGCGCATGTGCGGGAAGACGCCGTCCTCGAGCCCGGTCAGGAACACGACGGGGAACTCGAGGCCCTTCGCGCTGTGCAGGGTCATCAGCGTGACCACGCCGTCCGAGCCGTCGTCGTCGGGTATCTGGTCGGCGTCGGCGACGAGCGCCACCTGCTCCAGGAACTCGGCGAGGGTGCCGTCCGGGCGCCGCTCGGTGAACTCCTGGACGACCCCGACGAGTTCGCGCAGGTTCTCCACCCGGCCCTGTGCCTCGATGGTGTCCTCCGCGACCAGCTCCGAGAGGTAGCCCGTCCGTTCCAGCGTCGCCTCGATCACGGCCAGCGGGCCAGCGGGCAGCTGCTCGCGCAGGCCCTCCAGGAGGGCGACGAAATCTCGGATCGAGCGGGCCGACCTGGTCGCCACGCCGGGTACCTCGTCCACCCGGGTGAGCGCCTCGGAGAAGGCGATCCGCTCCCGCTCGGCGAAGGCCGAGACCATCGCCTCCGCGCGGTCACCGATGCCGCGCCGCGGAACGTTCAGGATGCGCCGCAGGTTCACCGTGTCCGTCGGGTTCACCAGCACCCGCAGGTAGGCGAGAAGATCACGGATCTCGCGGCGCTCGTAGAACCGGACGCCGCCGACGACCCGGTACGGCAGGCCGACCCGGATGAAGATCTCCTCGAACACGCGGCTCTGCGCGTTCGTCCGGTAGAAGACGGCGACGTCCGCCGGCCTGGCCAGGTTCTCGTCGCCGAGGCGGTCGATCTCCTCCGCGACGAACGCGGCCTCGTCGTGCTCGTTGTCGGCGACGAAGCCGACGATCCGCTCGCCGTCACCGGCGTCCGACCACAGGCGCTTGGGCTTGCGCTGGGCGTTGCGGGCGATGACCGCGTTCGCCGCGGAGAGGATCGTCTGCGTGGAGCGGTAGTTCTGCTCCAGCAGGATGACCGCCGCGTTCGGGAAGTCCTGCTCGAACTCGACGATGTTGCGGATGTTCGCGCCACGGAAGGCGTAGATCGACTGGTCCGCGTCACCGACGACACACAGCTCCGCGGGCGGAACGGCACCCGACGGCGGCACCGCCTTCGCGGGCCACCCCGCCCCGTCGGGCTCAGCGGAACCGCCGTACTCCGAGGAACCGTCGGGCTCCGCGGAACCGCCGGAGTACACAGCCTCGCCGGAGCCCGCAGCCGGCTCGTCAGCCGAGGACGCCGAGCGGCCCACGAGCTCACGGATGAGCACGTACTGGGCGTGGTTGGTGTCCTGGTACTCGTCCACCAGGACGTGGCGGAACCGGCGCCTGTAGTGCTCGGCGACGTCCGGGAACGCCTGTAGCAGGTTGACCGTGGTCATGATCAGGTCGTCGAAGTCCAGCGCGTTCGCCTGGGTCAGGCGCTGCTGGTAGGCGGCGTAGACCTCGGCGACCGTGCGCTCGATGTGGTTCGTGGCCCTGTCCCGGGCCGTCTCCCAGTCGACCAGCTCGTTCTTCAGCGCACTGATCGCCGCGGCGAGCCCACGGGCCGTGTGCCGCTTCGGATCGAGGTCGAGATCCCTGGTGACCAGCGTGATGAGGCGCTGGGCGTCCGCCGCGTCGTAGATCGAGAAGGAGGAGCCGAAGCCAAGCCGGCTCGCCTCCGAGCGCAGGATGCGCACGCAGGCGGAGTGGAAGGTGCTCACCCACATCGCCCGGGCGCGGCCGCCCACGATCGCCTCGACGCGCTCCTTCATCTCGCCGGCGGCCTTGTTGGTGAAGGTGATCGCGAGGATCTCGCCGGGCCGCGCGCCGCGCGCCGCGAGCAGGTACGCGATCCGGTGCGTGAGCACGCGGGTCTTGCCGGACCCGGCACCCGCGACGACCAGCAACGGCGAGCCGGCATGCACCACCGCGGCACGCTGCTGCGGGTTGAGCCCCTCGAGCAGCTCGTCCGGGTCGAGCCTGGGCGCCCGGGCGCGGGTGGCTCCGCCCTGCTCGAGCACCGCCGGGCCGAAGGCCCCACGGGACGCCCGACCGCCACCGGGAAGATCACCGTGCGGCTCGTGGCCGTCGCCGGAGCCGGCCGGGGCACCGCCGTCGACCAGGGCCCCGGGGCCGAAGGTGTCGTCGAAAAGAGTGCTCATCAGACCTCGATCGTACGTTCGACGGGCCAACCACCCGGCGCCGCGGCCACGCCGACCGCCACGCCATGCTGCCGGGCGGGTCCGACACTTCCATGCCCCGCCCGAGCCCTCGCGGCCGGGTCTCGCCTGCCCCAACCTCCGGGCACAGGCCCGCCGGTCGGCGCCGCGGGCGGTCAGGCAACCGTTCGACGGCCCGCGGCCGAGCCGGCCGGGTCGGCACCGACGCTGCCGGTACCGGCAGCGCTGAGAGCACCGGCGCCGGCGAGTGCGGCGACCCTGGCGTCGACGGCCGGGTCAAGGTTGCCGCCGGAGATCACCACCGCGGTGGGCCCGACCGCGAGCCGGGGGGTCCGCAGCAACGCGGCGACACCCGCCGCGCCCGCGGGCTCCACCCGCTGGCCCGCCCGGCGCAGCAGGACCATCGCCTCCCAGAACGCACTCTCGTCGACCGTGACGACGTCGTCGACGAGACGGGTGGCGAGCTCGAGGGTGAGCCGCCCGGGCGCGGCCACGGCCATCCCGTCGGCGATGGTGCCGGCGGCGGTTCCCGGCTGGCCGACCGTCTCCGTCGTGCCGGCGCTGCCCGGGGGCACCGTGACGCGGCGACCGGCGCGGAAGGATGTGGCGAAGGCCGGCGCGGCGGCGGACTGGACGCCGATGACGCGGACGTCCGGGCGCAGGCCCTTGATCGCTACGGCAAGGCCACACAGGAGACCACCACCGCCAACTCCGACGATGACGGTGGAGAGGTTCGGGACCTGCTCGAGCAGTTCCAGCCCGATCGTCCCCTGCCCGGCGATGACGGCGGCGTCGTCGAAGGGATGGACCAGCAGCCGGCCGCCCTCGTTCGCGAACGCGGCCGCCGCCGCGAGCGCCGCGTCGACCCCGCCCGGGACGTACTCGACCCGGGCGCCCCAACGCCGGGTGCTGGCGACCTTCGACGGGTTGGCGCTCTCCGGCACGAAGATCGTCGCTTCGACGCCGAACCGGGCCGCGGCGAAGGCGACGCCCTGCGCGTGGTTACCCGCGCTCGCGGCCACGACCCCCCGCTCGCGGGCGTGCGGGCCAGCGGCCGCGATCCGGTGATATGCGCCGCGCAGCTTGAACGAACCGGTGTGCTGCTCGTGTTCGCACTTGAGCCAGACCGGCGAGCCGGTGAGCCGGGTCAGGTCGGCGTCGGCCACGACCCGGGTGCGCCGGGCGACCCCCCGCAGCCCGTCGGCGGCGGCCACCACGTCGGCGACGTCGACCGCCAGCGCGCCGACCGACAGCGCCTCTGCAGCCAGCGCCTCAGCAGCCAGCGTTCCTGCCGGCACCGTGGCATCGGGCGGCAGCGGGGTGCCGTTGCCTGGGCGGCATCCTGCTTCCCGGCCGGACGCGGCCGCTCGGGGGCCGAACGTACGTCGCGTGGACGCCCTGCGCGCGCTGCCTGGCCGCAGCAGCCCCGGCCGCGCTCCGACCCGGGCGGCGGCCGGGGTGACCGGAGTTACGGCCGGAGCTGCCACGGCCTCGCGATCTCCCGTGTCGTCAGCGTCAGCCGTGTCGCCCACCCGGGACGGCGAGGCGCCGGTAGCCGAGGGCCCGCTCACGGATGGTGATGTCATCGAAGATCTCCTGGGTGGCTCGGCGGCCACCTCGCTGTGGCCGCGGCAAACAAAAAAGCCCCCCGCCGTAGGGCGGAAGGGCTGGGCGCGCGACCCGTTCGAGGACGGTCACGCGCCTACGTAATCACCATGAGGTGCTGCGGCACTCATCCAGCGTGCTCCGCGGCTCGGGCGTAGTCAAACCGGCCCCTCCACCGGGGAACCACCGCAGCGGCAGGTGTGCGGGCGCACCGGCCGCCCGGCTTCCACGGTCCGCGGCGCCGGGGAGATCACCGACGGGCGCGGCGCCGACGACCCGTCAACCGCGCACGGGAACACCCTAAATGCCCCGATTCGGGCAGCATTCGCCGTCTTTTTGCTCCACAAACAAGACGTACGGCCCACAACCCGCCAACAAGAATGTCTCGCAAGAGATCTCGACGGGTACGGAAGTCGCCTGGGAAGTCACCGGCGCGGTGCCGCCGGGAACGGCGACGAATGGCGTCTGGCGAGATGCGGGAGCGCGAAGTCCGGCCAGATGTGGCGACATGTCCGCCCGGAACGGGCGGCGCATCTCGATGCCGCCGGGCCGGTCCACGGGAAGGGCGCCGGCGTGCGCGGACAACCGCCGGCGGGCGCAATACGACCCGCCCCGCGCAGGCACTGGCAACTTTCCGACGGGTGGCTGACGCGATTCCCCAGGAGGCGAATCAGCACCCGACACCATTTGACGGCAATACCCGGACACGAATCACGCAACGCCACCCCGACGGGCGACGGAGAGCCTGGTAGGACGTCCCGGCGGACGCTCCGGCAGGCGGCTGACGCCCTGGCGGACGGCCGACGACGGACGCCGGCCGGGCCGCCCGCCCCGTAGCGCGGACGGCCCGTAGCACGGCACGGCGCCGCGGCCGCGGCGCCAGCCTCACCCGTGGGGGGCTACTCCCACTCGATCGTGCCCGGCGGCTTCGAGGTGATGTCGTAGACGACCCGGTTGACCTGCCCAACCTCGTTGACGACCCGGTTGCTGATGCGTTCCAGCAGGTCGTAGGGCAGCCGAGCCCAGTCGGCGGTCATCGCGTCCTCGCTGGTCACCGCGCGCAGCACCACCGGGAAGCCGTAGGTCCGCTCGTCGCCCTGGACGCCGACCGACCGGACGTCCGCCAGCAGCACGGCGAAGACCTGCCAGATCTCCCGGTCGAGCCCCGCCCGGCGGATCTCGTCCCGGACGACCGCGTCGGCGGCCCGGACGATCTCGAGCCGCTCGGGGGTGACCTCACCGATGATGCGGACGGCCAGCCCCGGGCCCGGGAACGGCTGGCGCCAGACGATGTCCTCGGGCAGGCCGAGCTCCTCGCCGAGCCGGCGGACCTCGTCCTTGAACAGGGTGCGCAGCGGCTCGACCAGGTCGAACTGCAGGTCGTCCGGCAGCCCGCCGACATTGTGATGAGACTTGATCTTGGCGGCGGTGGGCGAGCCGGACTCGATGACGTCCGGGTAGAGAGTGCCCTGGACGAGGAAACCGATGTGCGTTCCCTCCGCCTCCGCGCGGGCGTCGAGCTCACGCGCGGACTCCTCGAAGACGCGGATGAACTCCCGACCGATGATCTTCCGCTTCTGCTCCGGATCCGTCACCCCGGCCAGCGCGGAGGCGAAGCGGTCCGCCGCCTTCACGTGAACGAGGTCGACGCCGGTGGAGGCGACGAAGTCGCGTTCGACCTGTTCCGCCTCGCCCGCCCGCAACAGCCCGTGGTCGACGAACACGCAGGTCAGGGTGTCACCGACGGCTCGCTGCACCAGCGCGGCGGCCACCGCCGAATCGACCCCGCCGGACAGGCCGCAGATCAGCCGGCCGTTGCCGACCTGTGCCCGCACCGCGGTCACGGCCTCCTCGACGATGTTGATCATCGTCCAGGACGGCCGGCAGCCCGCGCCGACCAGCAGGAAGTGCCGCAGGACGTCCATCCCGCGCTCGCTGTGCACGACCTCGGGGTGGAACTGCACGCCGTAGAGCCTGCGGGTGGGGTCCTCGAACGCCGCGACCGGGGTGGACGGCGTCGACGCGGTCACCCGGAAACCGGGGGGCGCGGCGGTCACCGAGTCGCCGTGCGACATCCAGACCTGCTGGCTGGTGGGGAGGCCGTCGAAGAGCACCCCGGGGTCGGCCACCCGCAGCCGGGTGGCTCCGTACTCGGCGGTGCCGGTGCGGGCGACCGTGCCGTCCAGCGCCTGCGCCATCACCTGGTGGCCGTAGCAGATGCCCAGGACGGGCACCCCGGCGGCGAACAGCGCGGGGTCGACCCGGGGGGCACCCGGGGAGTAGACGGACTTCGGCCCGCCAGAGAGGATGAGCGCGGCCGGGCGCCGGGCCAGGATCTCGGCTACCGGCATATCCCACGGGACGATCTCCGAGTACACATGGCACTCGCGAACGCGCCGAGCGATCAACTGGGCGTACTGGGCGCCGAAGTCGATCACGAGAACCGGATCGTAACCGGGATGTGCGCCGGTGGAGCCATAGCTGGCGCGAGGTGACTCGTTCACCCATCAAGCCTACGGAGGACGGTGGACCCGAGCGTCAGGCGGCATGGCCGTGCACTCGCCCCCCCATTGGGGCCGCCTTCGGCCATCGCGGCGAACCGCTGACGAACGACCGCCGAACCGACGAACCGTTCGATCGGACGAACCGTTCGATCGATCGAACGGGCCACCGAACGCGATGAACCCCCAGATGCCATCGTTAAGGCTCCTTGAACGTCACTGATGACGATGGACAGACCGACCGACAGTGCTCACCGAGGAGGTCATCCGTGACTAACTCGGCGCAAACCGCCCACAACTGGCCTCAGCCCGACAACGGGCGTACGGTGGGCGCCTTTCGGGTGCTCAGTACGTACCGCTAAGGTGCGTTGTGAGGGACATCCGGGCCCGATACCGAGCCATCCTGGTACGACCCTGTTCCGGGAGGCTGGCGGAGAGGTTGCGAAGGTACGTGCGCAGACAACCGATGGCCAGCAGCACGGGCATGGCCGCAGACCGGCCGCCGATGACGGCGGCTGGTTCGTCCGTGGAAGACGAGGGCCACCACGACGACCGGCCCCCGACGCCGCCCCGGCCCGAGCGGTCCGGTGGTCGGAGTCTTCGTCATGCGGTGACCGACCCCACCAACTGGCGGGTGCGCACCAAGCTGATCGCCATTCTCGCCGTGCCGATCGTGGCCATCCTGGTCAACTCGTCGATCCAGGCGGCATCGGTGCTGACCAGCACCCGTGACGTGAACCGGGTACGGGATCTGATCGAGATCAGCAGGTCGGCGTCCACGCTGGTCTACTCCCTGCAGCAGGAGCGCACGTTCACCACGGGCCTCGTGGCCCGCACCGGGTCGCTGCCCGCGGTCGAGTCCCGGCGGGCGGCGGTGAACGACGCCTACACCGCCTACCAGAACGTCACCAAGGGGCGCGCGGAGTCGTTCGGCCCCGAGGTCCGGGAGGCTCTGGAGGCGGCCGACAACCGGCTGAGCCGCCTGGACTCGCTGCGCCAGGCCTCCGTGCGGATGGTGGACCCGAGCTCGGTGCGGGCGGTCTACAAACCCCTCATCGACTCGTTGATCGATCTCGTCGTCCGGATCCCTCAGGGCAACGACGACCAGCAACTCCTCACGAGCGTCACCGCCACGGACCATCTCGTCCGGGCGAACGAGGAACTCGCCGTGGAGCAGGCACTGGTACACGGAGTGGCGATCAGTGGGCGTCCATTCACCACCGAGGACTACCGAGAGTTCCTGAGCACCTACTCACAGCGCGTGGAACTGCTCCGAGCGTTCGAGGAAGACGCGACTCCCGCCGAGCTCACCATTTACCGGGACAAGCTGAACTCCGACGAGAACAACGACATCGAGAACACCGCTCTGTACACGGAGCAGGTCCTCAACGCTCCCGTCGGGCAGCCCCTGGAGGTCATCGACTCCGAGAAGTGGCTGCGTGCCACCAAGGAGACGATCGACCTCGGCACCGAGGTCACCGGCAGCCTGCTGGGTATCACCGACGACCGGGTCGGCGAGCTGCGCGGCCAGATCCAGCGCGGCGCGCTCCTGTCCGGTCTGCTGATCGTCGTCATCCTCGCCAGCGCCCTGCTCGCCGCCGTGGTCGTCGCCCGCTCGCTGGTCCGGCCACTGCTCGCGCTGCGGACCGCGGCCCTCGACGTCGCCGGCCGGCGACTGCCCGAGGCGGTCCGCCGGCTGCGAGATTCCAGCGATCAGGACATCTCGGACGACGTCGAACCGATCGGTATCGACTCCGACGAGGAGATCGGCGAAGTCGCGCGGGCCTTCGACGCGGTCCACCGCGAGGCGGTCCGGCTCGCGTCCGAGCAGGCCGTCCTGCGGAACAACGTCAACGCGATGTTCGTGAACCTCTCCCGCCGAAGCCAGGGCCTCGTCGAACGGCAGCTCCGCCTGATCGACGACCTGGAGAACCGCGAGCAGGACCCGGACCAGCTGGCGAACCTGTTCAAGCTCGACCACCTCGCCACCCGTATGCGGCGGAACAACGAGTCCCTGCTGGTCCTCGCCGGCACCGACACCGCCCGCCGCTGGACGCACCCCGTCCCGGTCAACGAGGTCGTCCTGGCCGCGATCTCCGAGGTCGAGCAGTACACCCGGGTCAAGCAGACCGGGGCGGCCTCGGTGTCCATCGCCGGCAGCGGTGTCAGCGACGTCGTCCACCTGATCGCCGAGCTGCTCGAGAACGCCACCTCCTACTCGCCACCGGTCACCGATGTCATGGTGTCCAGCCACTCGCTGGGCCCGGGTGCCGGCGCGATGATCGAGATCGAGGACCAGGGCATCGGCATGCCGGCCAAGGAGCTCGAGCGGGTCAACGACCGGCTCGCGAACCCGCCGATCGTCGACGTCTCCGTCTCCCGGACCATGGGTCTGTTCGCCGTCGGTCGCCTGGCCGGCCGGCACGGGATCCGCGTCCAGCTCCGCGAGTCGGCGTCCGGCGGTATCACCGCGGTCGTCCGGCTGCCCGCGAAGCTGGTCACGGGCGACGGCGGCGCGATCCCCAGCGCCCCCCGCCCGGCCGCGGCGATCGGGCCGGGCAGTGGAGGGCCGGGCAGCGGAGGGCCGGGCGGCCAGCCCGGTGGCCGGGAGGCCGTCGCCCGCGGCGGCTCCAGCGGGCTCGCCCTGCCCCGCGGCAGCGACCGCAACGGCGCAGGGAGTGGCCTGCCGACCACCAACTTCAGTCCCACGGTCGACCCGGCCGCGTCCGCCGCCGCCGGCGGATCCTCGCTGGCGCCGGGCAGCAACGGCACCGGGACGGGTCCCGGGTTCGGGCAGGGCTTCGGCCAGGGTCCCGGACAGGGCTCCGGGTTCGGCCAGGGTCAGGGCCTCGGGCAGGCCTTCGGGCAGAGGCAGGGCTTCGGGCAGGGTCAGGGCTTCGGGCAGGGTCAGGGCTTCGGGCAGGGACCATCCTCCGGAGGCTCCCCCGACAGCGGCCCCGTGTCCCTGTTCGGTGGAGGCGGGGGCCAGGCGGACGGGCCCGCCCGCAACGGGCACCACCCCGGCGACGGCCCCGACGAGCGCATGCTCAACGGGTCGGGGCAGTCCCGGCGCGAGGAGAGCGGCCCGTTCCCGACCCAGGGCCAGACCGGTCCCGAGGACTCCGCCGAGTTCGCGCTCGAGGCGTTCGACTCGGGCCCGCTGCCCCAGCGCCTGGACGGCCAGAACGACGTCGACCCGCACACCGGGGAGCACCCGTACACCTACCCGATGGCGATCGGCCGCGGCGGCGAGGGCGACGAGCCCGACCCGGAGCGCGCCGACACCGGCGGGTACCTCCTGCCCGACACCCAGGCGGAGCAGGACGAGTACTCGGCGCAGGTCGGCCCGCCGACCGGCCCGACCTCGATGTACGCCGAGCCGGAGACGGACGCGCTCTCCCGGCCGGGCGGGGTGTTCAACCGGGCGCCCACCCGGCCCAGTCCCGACCAGACCGGGCCCTTCCCGCGGACCGGCCCCAACCTGGCCGCCGCGTTCCGCACGCCCAGGGAGACGGGCCCCCTCGAGCGGCCCGTCCAGCCTCAGGCCGAGGACACCGGCGAGCTGGCCGCCGCCGAGCAGGGCGAGGACGTCGACACCACGCCGATCTTCGACTCCGTCTCGGCGTGGTTCCAGCGCAGGTCGCCGGCGCCCTCGAACGGCTCGGCGAACGGGCAGGGTGAGCGGCGTGGGCAGCGACCCACCCGCGGCCCGGTACGGGCCCAGGGCGCCGGGCAGCAGCCGCCGGCGACCCGGCAGGCTCCGCCCGCGCAGCAGCCCATCCACCAGGTCACGCCACTGCCCCAGCGGCCCCAGCCGTCGGCGCCGGTGCACCGCACCACGCAGCCTCCCGCGATACCGCGTACGCCGGCCCGGGGGGAACCGGTCGTCGAGTCCCCCGCGCGGGGGATCCGCCGTCCCGGTCTCGGCGCTCCGATTCCCGGGGCACAGATCCCAGGGGCACCGGTTCCGGCCGGCGCGGCGCAGGCACCGCGGCAGGCTCCGCAAACAGGACCGCAGCCTGTGGTCGCCGGAGGGCAGTCGCCGGAGGGCTCCTGGTCGTCCGCCGGCGATGCCGGCTGGAAGGCCGCGGAGCAGCTCCGGCAGCCCAGCGCCGGCGGCACCACACGGTCCGGACTTCCGGTTCGAGTTCCCATGACCCATCTCGTGCCCGGCAGCGCCGAACCAGCGGCTAGCCGGCGTCCCCCAGTAGAGCCGACGACACGCTCCCCAGAGGTTGTCGGTGGTCGGCTCGCCAGCTTCTACCAGGGCGTGCGGCAGGGACGTGATGTCGGAACGGACACCACGAGGAACCCCCGACGTGACGCGCAGGAGGAACGGTGACACCCGTGAGTTCCGAAGCCCAGAACCTCAACTGGTTGATCAATAACTTTGTCGACCGGGTTCCGGGCGTCGCCCACACCGTGGTGGTCTCCGCCGACGGACTGCTGCTGGCGGTCTCGGACGGATTCCCCCGCGACCGCGCCGACCAGCTCGCCGCGGTGGCCTCCGGGCTGGTGAGCCTCACCGGCGGAGCCGCCCGGGTCTTCGAGGCCGGCGCCGTCACCCAGACCGTCGTGGAGATGGAGCTCGGATTCCTTTTCATCATGGCCATCAGCGACGGGGCCAGCATGGCGGTACTCGCCGCACCGTCCTGCGACATCGGACTGGTCGGTTACGAGATGGCACTGCTCGTCACCCGTGCCAAGGACGTCCTCACACCGGCTCTGCGAGCCGAGCTGCAGGGAACGCTTCCGCGGTGAACATGGGTAGGTCCAGGGAGTCAGGGTGAGCATCGATCCCGAGAACGCGCCCGGACCGGTCGTCCGCCCCTATGCGATGACCGGCGGGCGGACTCGGTCACGTTACGAGCTCGCCATCGAGGCACTCGTTTTCACGACACCGCTCGGCGAGGAGCGGGCGCTAAGCCTCAACCTGGAGCAGCAGACCATCGCCGCCATGTGCCGGCAGGTGCGATCCATCGCCGAGATCGCCGCCGGTCTGAGGGTGCCTCTCGGAGTCGCCCGCGTCCTGGTAGGCGACATGGCGGACGAAGGCTTCGTCCGCGTCCACCAGCAGCCGGACCGCGATGAGGCACCGGATCTCGCGTTGCTCGAAAGGGTTCTCAGTGGCCTTCGAAAGCTCTGACCACAGACGGGTCAACTCCGCCGTCGCCACGACCTCGGTGAAGATCGTGGTGGCGGGCGGATTCGGCGCCGGCAAGACGACGTTCGTGGGCTCCGTGTCCGAGATCGTCCCGCTGCGCACCGAGGCCGTCATGACCGAGGCCGGCGCGCACGTCGACGACCTCACCCACCTCGTGGACAAGACCACCACGACGGTCGCCATGGACTTCGGCCGCGTCTCGCTGGACGAGGACCTGATCCTGTACCTGTTCGGCACGCCCGGGCAGTACCGGTTCTGGTTCATGTGGGACGACATCGTGCGCGGTGCCATCGGCGCGATCGTACTGGCGGACACCCGACGGCTGGCGGACTGCTTCGCGGCGGTCGACTACTTCGAGCAGCGTCAGCTGCCGTTCGTCGTCGGCGTGAACTGCTTCGACGGGATCCTGCGCCACTCGATCGAGGATGTCCGCGAGGCCCTGCAGATCAACCAGGCCGTCCCGATCATCACCTGCGACGCCCGTAACCGCGACTCCACGAAGAGCGCGCTGATCGCCGTCGTCGAGCACACGATGTCCCGCGCGGCGGCGCGGACCTGAGGCATCGCCGTTCCGGGATCTCCCGGTCGGAAAGGCGTGGGGGGTGCTCCGAAACCGGAGCACCCCCCACGCCTTTGGCTTTTCCGGACTGTCCCGCGCCGCTACCGGCTCCGGATACCTCCGCTTCCGCCACCGGGGGCCGGGGCCGCCGTTCCCGGCCCCGGCCCCGGCCCTGTTTCGTACCTCGGATCAGCGGTTCTGCACCGTCTGCAGGTCCTCGACCGGCCCGTCGGGCGCGATGTTGCTGCCGTTGTTGGCGACGACGCGCAGGTTGAAGGTGTTGTTCTGCTGACGCCACTGGCCGCCCACCAGCGGGATGCTCCCCACGTTCTTGGGGACGTTCTGGGCCCCACCGAAGGTGACGGTGCCCACGATCGTGTTCGCCTTCACCCGGGCGATGGCGTCGGCGATGCCGCGCGCGTTGTCGATGGAGTCGACGTTCACCAGCGCCTGGGCCAGCACCTCGTACAGCGCGTGGGTGAAGCCCAGGGACGGGGCCCAGGGCCGTCCTGTCTGGTCGACGTACTCGCTGGCCAGCTCCTCCGCGGTGCGGTTCGTGAGGTAGCTGCGGAACTGGTGCTTCGGCGACCAGCTGACCTCGGTGGTGAAACCGTTCGCGGTCGCACCGAGGTTCTCCACGTCCCGCTCGAAGGCCAGCGCCTTCGACATGGTGACGGCCTTCGGGAGGTAGTTCCGGTCGTTCAGCGTCCGCCAGAACACGGCGAAGTCGTCCGGATTGGGTACACCCGCGACGATCTCCACGTCGTTATCGATGATCTTCTGGACCTGTGCACTGAAGTCACGTTCACCGACCGAATAGGGCGGGACGTCGGAAAGTATCTGGAAGCCGGCCTGGGCCAGCGCGGGCAGGCCGAACACGCCGTTGGAGAAGGTGACGCCGTCCTGGTCATTGGGAAGCAGCAGGGCGACCACGCGGGGTACGTCCAGCTGCCCCCACATGGTCGTGTAGGCGCCCCGCAGGTCGCCCATGCCCCAGTAGAAGTGGTAGGTCCAGGAGAACGGCGCCTGGGCGTTGCCGCCGCGCCCGTAGAACCACGACTCCCACGGAGCCTCGGTGGAGATACACGGGACGCCGTTGGCCTCGCACGCGTCGGACACCGGGTTGGCGTTGTCCGAGGTGCCGCCGACCAGGACGACATCCACCTGGTCGGTGAAGATGAGGTCGGTCGCGGCGGCCGCGGCCCGGTTGCGGTCGGACTGGCCGTCCCGAACGAAGATCTCCACCGGCAGGGTGCTCCGGCCGACCCGGATGCCATCCTTGAAGATCGTGCGCATTGTCTCGACGACATGCGCGTCGACCTCGGAATAGAGCCGCAGCGAGCCCGTGCGCGGGCTGACCATGCCGATGCGCACCGAGCGTGCGCCGGAACCACCGGAGCCACCGCCCCCGCAGGCCGCCAGCAGGCTCGTGGCGGGCGCCGCGACGGCGGCCATCCCGGCGGCCTTCAGCAGGCCGCGGCGATCCACCAGGCGCCACCCCTCCGGCCGCGTCTCCACCCGCGGGCCCAGGGGGCCCCGCGCTACCGGGGAGCTCGCCGCGGCCACGGAATCCGATGCCTCCGGAGAGCTCTGCGCCGCCGTTACCGGGTCGGGCCGAACCGGATGAAGGAGGCCGCGGCCTCCGTGGTTCGAGACCTCGTGGGCGGCCTGCCGCCGCCTGGTACCCGCAACACGGTCAGACCAGAACATGACACCCGATCCTGCCGCATGGCCAATAAAACCATCTCACCGGGTCCACCAACACCGCGCCCCGCGGAAGCGAGCCGGATCTTCTCCGACACCATTTGCCGGAATTCTAGCGATACATGCTCACGGAGCGCAGTGAACCAGATCCGTCGCGCTGACAGCGCTCATGCGCAACCGCCGCTGTCCCGCGGGGGATTACGCGAAGTGGTTCAGTTCACGAAGCAACTCCGGGCGGACACGTTCGGCATGGCGTCGAGCAGCAGCGTGCCACTCGCAATACCACTGTTTTCCTTGGCGGTGGTAAGGCTCTTGCCGGTGACTCCTTGCAGCGGACCGCTGGTGAACTGGACCTCGGCGATCACCGCCGCCGCGGCGTCGCCTTGCTTCGGCGTGATGGTGTAGACGCCCTGACCGTCGTTCCAGCGATACGTCAGGCCCGTCGGATCGACGACGAGCTTGTCGGGAAGAAGGTCACCGGTGCGGGTGTCCCCCCCCTCCACCACCATAATTCGGCAGCGCCAGGTGCCGTTGACCAGCGCCTTGCCCGCGAGAGCCTCCGGATTGGTCGGCGTCGGCGGCTCGGACTGCGTGACCGTGGGCTCGGTCGGGGGCTTGTCGCCGCCGTCCCCCGTCAGCAGGGTGTAGGCGCCGACCACGAACAGGGAGACCACCAGCGCGATGGCCAGCGGGCCGATCCAGCCCTCCTTGAGCCAGGCCAGCCGGTCCGGGGTGGACGGCTGGTCGTCCGCCTCGTCGTCCACCTCGGCCGGCTCGAGCACCCCGACCGCGCGGGTCGACGGGCGGTCGTCCCCGGCACCCCGGCCACGCCCGCCGCGGCCACCGGCGCCGCCGCCGTTACCACGGGCTCCGCCCCCGCCGCCTGACCCGGCCAGGCCAGCGCCACGCGCCGCCGACCGGCGGTTCTCCGGGTGCAGGTCCTCGACGTCCGTGCCTCCCCGGCCCGGCCGGTCCGCGCGGGACCGGCTCGACCGGCTCGACCGGCCAGTCGAGCCGGTGTCCTCGGGGGCGTCGGCGGGCCGTGGCGTGGTGCGCCGCGCCGGCGGCGCGGAGACGGCCTGGAGGCTGTTCGTGTCCGTGGTCGGGTTCGGGGTGCGCCTGCGGTCCGCGGGCACCCCACGGGCACCCGTCCGGCGAGCCCCCCGGGACGGCTGCCAGCCGGAGTCGTCTCCCCGGTCGGCCGCGCCGGCGGCACCCGCCCGGCCCCGGCGGGTGACCAGGGAGGTCATCTCCGCCGCGCTCTCAGGACGTCTGGGCCGACCCGGCGCGGCACCCGCCGCGGCCGGTCCGGGCAGCGCGCGCGGGCCGGTCGCGGTGCGCGGGCCCGTCCCGGCACCGGGCGCCGGTGGCGGCGTGCCTGGAACCGGTGCCTGGTCGGCGCCCGGGGCGCCCGGCGCCGCCGAACGGCCCGGGGGCAGCGCCGGCAGGGCCCCCGACCCGCGGAACGGCGAGCGCGTGGTGGTCATGGTGTCCTCGACAGCCGCGCGGGGCGACGGAGAACGCCACGGCCCGGACGGCGCCGTCCCCGGGGCGAGCGGCTCCGCGCGCGCGGCCCCGGCAGGGCCGGTTCGGCCGCCCGGCTCAGCTCGGCCCAGCTCGGGTCGACCCAGCTCCGGCTGGCCCAGTTCCGGACGGCCCAGTTCCGGACGGCCCAGTTCCGGACGGCCACCGGGGCGTCCGGGCTCGGGACGTCCCGGCGGCAGAGCGGCGACCGGCAGCGGACCGGAGAGCGGATCGTTCGCCAGCGGCGGGAGGCCGGCGCCGCGAGGGCGATCGGGCGGAAAGGCCGCGGGATCATCCCGGTGCGGCGACCGCCACGGGCCGGACGCGTCGCCGTTCGGGGAACCGGGCCGGTCCGCTGCGTGCCGACCGCTGTTCAGACGCCCGTCGATCGGAAGCGCCCCGCTCAGGGACCCGGACCAGGAGCCGGGCGGCAGCGCGGCCGCGCCCGGGGTCGCGCCACCACCGGGTGCCGACATACCGCCAAGAGCACCAGGCCCACCAGGAGAACTTGGCCCGCCGGGAGAACCAGCGCCGCCGAGAGGTGCTGGGCCGCTGCCGGGGTCACCGACGCGGTAGCCGCCGGTGGTCGGGCCGCTCGCCCCGTAGCCGTCCGGGGCGCGTGCCGCGCCGTGGTCGCCACGGGACTGGTCCGGACGGACCTCGTAGCCACTGTGCCCATGGGAGTCGTAGCCGTTGCGCCGCTGGTCGTCCCGGCCGCGGTCGGTGGACGGCGTGCCTGCCCGGGGAGGCAGCGACAGGTCGGGGCGTGGCCCGGAGCCCGTGCTGTGGCCGTTCCACGGGTCGACCGGCCGCGGAGCCGGCCGCTCGGGCTCGCCGGGCCGGCTCGGGTAGGCGGCGCCGGGGCGCGCGAACCCGCCGGTCTGGTCCGGGCGCGGCAGACCGGAGCCACCCGGATGGCCGGCGCCCGACTGCGGCGGCGGGGGCGTGCTCTGCGGACGCGCCGGGTCATAACCCTGGTAGGCGCTGGGCCCGGGAGCACCCCCGGATCTCGCGGCGGGCGGCTGCGTCCGGCTCGTCGGTGGCAGTGGGAAGCTGCCGGTCACCGGGTTGATGCCGGGCGCGCCCGCGCCCGGGCTCGCGGGGCCCCAGCCGGGCGCCGAGCCGGTATCCGGGCCGCCGATGCGGACCGAACCGGTGTCCGGGCCCCCGGCGCGGCCCGGCGGGGCGGACCCGCGTTCGGTCGGGAACCTCGGCGGCGGTGTCGGCTCCACGTAGGAGCGCGGGGACGCGGGCGGGGCCGACTCGTACCCCGTCGGGACCCGGAAGCCGCCCGTCACCGACGGGCCCGCCGGCGGTAGGCCCACCTGCGGCGCCGAGGCGGGCGGGACGGGCGTGTGTGGTGCCGCGGGGTGCGGCGCCGGCGTGTGCGGCCCTGGGGAGTAGGGCCCTGAGGAGTGCGGTGCCGGGGAGTGCGGCGCGGGCTGGACGTCGGGTGCGGCGCGGCCCAGGTCGGACGGCGGCCCCCCGATGACCGGGGCGGGCCCGTTCCAGGTCGAGCTGACGTCGAACGGATCGTCGCCAACCGACGGCCCGCCGCCCACGGTCGGACCGCCGACGGCCGGGCCGCCCAGCACTGGGCCGTCCACCAGCGGACCACCCACGACGCCACGGGCCGGACCACTGCCGGCGCTCACGTCCAGGTCGGAGGCCGGCCACGGGGTGACGTCCCAGCCGCCGTCGGCCGCGGGGGCCGGGCGGGAGACCGCGGTGTCGTCGGGTTCGCCGACCCGTTCGACCGCGAAGAAGTCGTCGTCACGACGACCGCCAGTGGGTCGGTCGGTGCCGTCCACGGTCACGGAGCGATCACCCACCTGCCGCCGAGGTAGCCGGATGCCCACGTCCCGGCACCGAACCCACGTCGCGCTGCCGCCGGGACGTCGACCATGCTCATCGACCACACTCGCCGGTGAGCATCGCCCGCCTCTCTGATCAGCGTCCCAAGGCGGTCAGCCGTCTGAATGTACCGGCCATGAACGTACTGGCCGAATTCACGCTGGCCGCTTCCTGTCGCGCCGTTAAAAGTCGACGCCACCCGAACACGAGACCGCTCACCGGGACCGGACCCGCCGCTGCGGACACACCACGCGCCGGCCGGCGGGTGACCGACCGATCCGGGCACCCCGCACGAAACCCGTGCGCGACGCACACGCTCCGGACGAGTCCGATCTGGATGCGCCCGTCTCCCCGTTCGCAACGGCAGCCTCGCCGTTGCCGTTGCCCTGGCCCTTGCGGGCGGAAAGCACGAATCGGTCGCAAACGGGATCATCCCACTGTACACGGGGGCTCTCACCGGAGATTGCGGCAGGCCGCGTAAATCTCGCGCACGATGCGCTGGGAGTTGTCGGACTCGACGTCGCTGTTGAAGGCCAGATACTGCTCCTGGGTGTAGTCAGCCTCGAGTTTCTCCAGCGTGCAGGTGCAGTAGCGCTCGTTGCCGTCGCTCACGCCGAGGCAGGCGTCGATGTAGTCCTTCCGGACGGCCGCGTCGTACCTGCCCACCCCGGCGGACGACGCGGAGGCGGCCGAACCGCTGTCGTCGCCCCTGCCGAGAACGAGGAACCCGGCCACGCCGAGCGCGACCACCAGAGCGAACGCCGTGGCCACCGCGAGCACGGTCGGCCGGCGCAGCATCGCGGCGATCCCGCGGGCGGGGTCCTCGGCCGCCGGGTAGCCGTCGGGCCTGCCGCCGTTGTCGGACGTCCCGCCCGGGCCCGCCACGCCCCAGCGCGCCCGGGGATCCAGTGCGGACGCCCGCAGCCCGCTGACGAACCGCCGCGCTCCCCCGCCCTCGGGGCCGTGGCCGTCGCCCGGCCTGGCACCGCGGCCCCGGAGGCCCGCCTCATCCTCGTCATCGTCACCGGCCCAGCGGTCCGGGTCGGCGTCGTCCAGGTGCGGGCCGTCCAGGTCGGTGTCATCGAGATCGGCGTCGTCAAGATCGGCGTTGTCGAGATCGGTGTCGGCCACGTCGAGCTGCCCGGCCGGCCGGGGCCGCCGCGGCCGCGTCATCCGGCGAGGGATGCCCGTCGTGTTCTCCGCAGGATCGCTCGGCGCCACGGCGGAGTCCGCCCGGCTCCCGGACGCGCCCGTGGCTGTCCGGGCGGTTGGCATCGGCCCCGTCGGAATCGGCCCGGTGGCCATCGGCCCGGTGGCCATCGGCCCCGTGGGCATCGGCCCGGTCTGAAGCTGCCCAGCTGGAAACGGGCCGGTCGAAAACGGGCCGGTCGTTGTGGGCCGGCCCGATTCCCGCGCGGCCGGCGTCTGGCCCGCCCGCACCGGGCCCGTCCATGCCGGATCTGACCGCGCCGGGTCTGACCTTCCCGGGTCTGACCGTGCCGGGTCCGGGTAGCCGGAGCCAGGGCGGCCGCCGTAGGAGGAGTCTGTGTCGGCCGGCCCCGCGTACGCCTGCCCGGTGTAGATCGGCCCGGTCGCCCCGGTGCCGGCGGAGCCGCCGGAGCTCGGGGCCAGCGGACCCGTGTGCGGCGGTGTCCAACCCGCCTGGCCGGAGCTGGTCTGGCCGGAGCCCGCCTGCCCCGGGCCCGCCTGGCCCGAACCGGTGTGGCCCGGACCGGTCTGACCCGAGGCCGTCCGGCTCGAGCCGGTCGCGGGCATGGCGGACGGCGACGTGGCATTCGCCAGCCGCCAGGTCTGGGCCGCGTCATCCCAGACATAGGCGCCGTCGTCGCTGACCCAGCGGCCGTTCTCGTCGAGGCGCATCGGTCATCCTTCGATCCGGAGACGGACGGCTCCAAGGGTGCCACGGCGGACTTACACCCAAGGCGTCCGGGTCGGCAGCACGACCGACGCACACCGCTGGCTCTCCGGGCCCGTTCCGCTAGCGCCCGGCAGCGATCATGATCTCCGCCTTCTGGAACTCCTTCAACGTCGCGTAGCCCGTTGTGGCCATCGCCGCCCGCAGGGCCCCGGCGATGTTCGCCACACCGTCCTCGGCCGCGACCTCGCCCCCGGTGAGGATCTCGGCGACGGTACGTGACGTCTCGACCGGCGCCCACCGCCCGCGCGGCAGGTCCGAGTGCAGGATCTCCATCGACCAGACCGAGCCCCGCCCAGGGGCGTCCACCGCCTGCGCGAGCGGCGAATCCACCATCACGGCGTCGGCTCCGCAGGCCACGGCCTTCGCCGCGTCCCCGCCGGTGCGCAGGTCGCCATGCGCGATGACGTGGACGTACCGGCCGCCGGACTCGTCGAGGTACCGCATCCGGGCGCCGGCCGCGTCGGCGATCGCGGTCGCCAGCGGAACACCAATTCCGAGGGTCTCGGCCGTGTCGTCGCCGAGGCCGGCACCGACTCCGACGATCACGCCGGCCGCGCCCGTCCGCATGAGATGCAGTGCCGTGGAGAAGGATGCACAGCCACCGACGATCACCGGGATGTCGAGCTGTCCTATGAACTGTTTGAGATTCAGCGGCTCGGTGCGCCTGGACTGGTGCTCGGCCGACACCGCCGTGCCATGGATGACGAGGAGGTCCACGCCCGCGGCCAGCACGTGCGGGCACAGTGCCCGGACCTTCTGCGGGCGCAGCGCGGCGGCGGTGACCACGCCGGCCTCCCGCATCCGCGCCAGCCGCGCCCCGATGAGCTCGGGCTGCACCGGCGCCGCGTAGAGCTCACGCAGGCGCCGGGTCGCCGCGACCGCACCGGAACGCGCGCCCAGCTCCGCGACCTCGTCGAGCAGCGGCTCGGGGTCCTCGTGCCTGGTCCACAGCCCCTCGAGGTGCAGCACACCGAGCCCACCCTGGCGCCCGACGGCGATCGCGGACTCCGGCGAGGTCACCGCGTCGGCCGGCGCCGCGACGATCGGCAGATCGAAGTGATAGGCGTCGATCTCCCAGGCGAGTGACACGTCGGCTGGGTCCCGGGTGCGCCGCGAGGGAACGATGCCAACGGCGTCAAGGCCGTAGCCCACTCGCACGTTCTTCCCGATACCGATTTCGACGTCTGCCACCGTGTCCCGGCCTCCTGGTCAGCCCGTTTGGTCCCGCCGACCATCCTGCCTGGTACGTCGGCGTCCGGCGGCGGGGATACGGAACGACGAGCGCCGCGCGGCCGCTGGAACGGCTGGCGGCCGGTGGCGGAGAGAGACCTCCCGACCACCGACCACGGCTCACCGGGTGTAGTTCGGCGCCTCGACCGTCATCTGGACGTCGTGCGCGTGGCTCTCGGTCAGGCCGGCCGACGTGATCCGCACCAGCTGGCTGTTCTCCTGGAGATCACGAATGGTCGCGGCACCCGTGTACCCCATCGCGGCCTGCAGGCCGCCGATCAGCTGGTGGGCCATCCCGGCCAGCGAGCCCCGGTAGGGCACCTGGCCCTCGACGCCCTGGGGGACGAGCTTGTCGTCGGAGAGGACGTCGTCCTGGAAGTAGCGGTCCTTGGAGTAGGAGCGGGTGTCGCCGCGGCTGCGCATGGCGCCGAGCGAGCCCATCCCCCGGTAGGACTTGTACTGCTTGCCGTTGATGAAGATGAGCTCTCCGGGGCTCTCGTCGACACCGGCGAGCAGGCTGCCGAGCATCACGGTGTCGGCTCCGACGGCGATCGCCTTGGCGATGTCACCGGAGTACTGCAGCCCGCCGTCGCCGATGACCGGCACGCCGGCGGCCCGCGCCGCCCGCGCCGCCTCGTAGATCGCGGTGACCTGCGGAACGCCCACGCCGGTGACCACCCGGGTCGTGCAGATCGAGCCCGGCCCGACCCCGACCTTGACGGCGTCCGCGCCGGCCGCGATGAGCGCGGCGGCCCCGGCCGCGGTGGCGATGTTGCCACCGATGACGTCGAGCGGACGGCCGTCCACCCCGGCGGGCATGTCGGCCTTGATCCGGGCGATCATGTCGGGGACGGCATGGTGGTGGCCGTGCGCGGTGTCGACGACGAGGAAGTCCACCCCGGCGGCGACGAGGACCTGGGCACGCTTCAGCGCGTCCTCGCCGACGCCGACCGCGGCGCCGACCACGAGGCGGCCGTCCGCGTCCTTGGTCGCCCGCGGGTACTGCTCGCGCTTGGTGAAGTCCTTGACCGTGATCAGCCCGCACAGCCGGTCGTGCCCGTCGACGATGGGCAGCTTCTCGACCTTGTTGTGCCGCAGCAGAGCGAGCGCGTCGTCCGCCGAGACCCCGACCGGTGCCGTGATCAGCGGCATGCGGGTCATCACTTCGTGGACGCGGCGGGTGTAGTCCCGCTCGAAGCGGATGTCGCGGTTGGTCACGATCCCGACGAGGCGGCCGTCCGGCTCGGTCACCGGGACGCCGGAGATGCGGTAACGCGCCATGAGCACGTTCGCCTCTTCGATGGTGGCGTCCGGCCCGCAGGTGATCGGGGAGGTGATCATCCCAGACTCGGACCGCTTCACCATGTCGACCTGCTGTGCCTGGTCGTCGACGGACAGGTTGCGGTGCAGCACGCCGACGCCGCCCTGGCGGGCCATCGCGATCGCCATCCGCGCCTCGGTCACGGTGTCCATCGCGGAGGACACCAGCGGGACCGCCAGCGAGATGTTGCGGGACAGCCGCGTGGTCGTGTCAACGCCCGACGGCGCCACCTCGGACGCCGCCGGCAGCAGCAGGACGTCGTCGAAGGTGAGGCCGAGCATCGCGAGCTTCGGCGGGAGCGCCGGCCCCTCGGCGCCCAGGCTGTCAGCAACGTGCCGAACGGCGCCGGGCCGGCCGGGCGACTGGTCGAGGTCGGGTTCCCCGGTCGCGCGCGTGATCGAGGTCGTCGGGTTGGCGGGGGAACCGTCCATGGCACCTTCCGTTCGCATCGGCCCGGCGCCGGCGGGAGCGTCCCCGCGATGTCCGGGGAGTCCCGCGCCCGGGAACCGGCGCGAGCCGGTCTGCCCGGGCAGGCGGGTGAAGCATGCTGGGCTCCGCGCGGCCCGCCGGTCGGGCGACGGTGATACTCCATCGTAGAGGCCCGGCAACGGCTCCGAACTCCCCGGCGTGACCGAGAGCACCACGCATGCCACAGGACGGGCGCCGGGGCCGGGGGCGCACCCGTCCGTGGGCACCCCGTCCAAACAACGCTCACCAAAGGTGCAAAACGGACCAGCTGCTACCACGAGGGCCGGCGTCGCGGATCCGGAATCACATAAATGGGTCACAGACAACCGGCGCGTGGAGCACGGACCATGCGCGCGACCCGTCACTGCCACACCAGACGAGCTGACCCGGCACGAAGGGAAGCCGTCCAGGCTGGGACAGATTGGGGCATGCTGGAGCGAAAGCCCCGCACGTCAGTGCCGGACTCCGTATCGGGACCACTAAGCTTGGGCCGCGAGCGTAGCGTGTTCCTCGTGAGCAACGAGCCCCTCGACCCCTTCGCGGGCGACCCCGAGGACCCGGCGGCCGAGCTCGCGCAGCTCGACTCCGCCGAGGATCTGGAACTACTCGAACCGCTGTCCCTACGCGAGCGGGAAGAGATCCTCGCCGAGCTGGGCGACCTCGACGTCTTCCGGACCCTGCTCGAACCACGTGGTTACCGGGGTCTCGTCGTCGACTGCGAGGGGTGCGCCGAGCCGCACTACTTCGACTGGGACCTGCTGGCCGGCAACCTACGGCACCTCCTGGACGAGGGCCGTACACGGGTGCACGAGCCTGCCTTCGCCCCGGATCCGGCGTGCTACGTGAGCTGGGAGTACGCCCGCGGCTTCGCCGACGGGGTGTACGAGGCCTCAGCCGCCTCCGAGGCGGACACCCGCTGACCGACCGGCTCTCACCAGCCGTTACAACCCGGCCCGGCCGACACGGGCCGGGCACCCCTGCCCGCCCGCGGCTCCGGCGACCGACGCCGGGGCCGGCGCCGGAGGCGGCCGTTCGCCCCGCCCCGCACAGCCCGCCGCGGCGAGCGTGTGGGGAAACTCGATGTCGGTTCGTGTGACCCGCACCGGCGGCGGGTAGGCGAGGGACTGTCGGCGGGACGCGCACCACCCGTGACCGGCGGTGATCCGCACGCGTCGACACCGGCGGTCGGACGTCCACGGTTCCATCTGGTCGCGCCGTCCCGCCCGCTGTCTGCGCGAGCCTGCGCCGGTAGCGCGGTCCGTCAGCGGTGGACGGCATCCACGGTGTCCCGGCCTCTCGGTGAACCTACCGGGCGGCAGGGACCTCACCGGGGAGGCGGCGCCGGTCGACCGGGTGAAATTCCAAGATCTCCAGTCGATGGCGAGCGGCTACGGTGACCGGGTAGTCGCGGCGCCAGCCGCTCAGGTCGAAAGGGGGGGTCAGGCCGATGACCGACGTCCGACGACTTCCAGGCCCCGGCGCGGAGAAGTGGGAGTGGCAGCTCCACGGCGCCTGTCGAGGTGAGAGCACCGAGCTGTTCTTCCATCCCGAGGGCGAACGCGGCCCGGCCAGAGCCGCGCGGGAGGCGGCGGCGAAGGCGATCTGCGCACGCTGCCCGGTAATCCGGGCGTGTGGGGAACATGCCCTCGCCGCCCGGGAACCGTACGGCGTGTGGGGCGGAATGAGCGAGTCCGAGCGGGAGGCGGTCCTCACCGGGCGCACCCGCAGGGGCACCGCCCGTCACACGCCCGCCCGGCCGGGGCTCGCCCCGGCCTGCTGAAACCGGCCGCCGGATGCGAAGATCCCCCGGCCCGTACTCCCGCTCCGGGACGTACGGGCCCGGGGATCTTTTCTTTTGCCTGGAGTACGCGCGCCGCCGGCCGAGCACCGGGGCTCGTGTTCCCGGTGTCTCCCCGCCGGCGCCGCTCCCGCCAGCAGGCCGGTTCGCGCAGCCGTATGCGGGCATGTCTCCCCATCCCCGGCGACCACCCGCGACGGGTGAGCGCCCCGGGGCCGCTGTCGGATCCCTGACCTCGGGTGGCGCCGCGCGCGCCGGCGATACCCGCACCCCGGGCCAGGGCGGGTCACGGCCCCGGGCACGACAAAGCCCGGTCGGTCCGCGGACCGACCGGGCCTCACCTGCCGAATCACCGCACTACCCGCCACAGGTGCCGGGCAGTGCACCGCCGGTCACCCGACGGCTCAGCTCACTCAGACGGCTCTGCTCACCCGACGGCTCAGAAACCCGGCCCGTGCGAGTGGCCGTGGCCGTGGCCGCCGTGCGAGTGGTCGTGGCCGTGGCCGGCCTCGGCCTCCTCGGGCTTCTCCGCCACCAGGCTCTCGGTGGTGATGAGCAGCGCGGCGATGGAGGCCGCGTTCGCCACCGCGGAGCGGGTGACCTTCACGGGGTCGACCACGCCGGCCGCGACCAGGTCGACGTACTCGCCGGTGGCCGCGTTGAAGCCCCGGCCGACGTCGCCCTCGCGGACCTTGGACACGATCACCGCGCCCTCGAGGCCGGCGTTGCGCGCGATCCAGGTGAGCGGCGCGTCGAGCGCCGCGCGCACGACCCGCACCCCGGAACGCTCGTCGCCGGTCAGGCCGAGGTCACCGTCGAGGACCTTGGCCGCGTGGACGAGCGCGCTGCCGCCGCCCGCCACGATGCCCTCCTCGACCGCGGCCCGGGTCGCCGACACGGCGTCCTCGAGACGGTGCTTCTTCTCCTTGAGCTCGACCTCGGTGGCGGCGCCGACGCGGATGACGGCGACCCCGCCGGCCAGCTTGGCCAGGCGCTCCTGGAGCTTCTCGCGGTCCCAGTCCGAGTCGGAGAGTTCGATCTCCGCCTTCATCTGCCGGACGCGCTCGGCGACCGCGTCGGCGTCGCCGGCACCGTCGACGATCGTGGTGAGGTCCTTGTCGACGACGATCCGCCGCGCCCGACCGAGCTCGGCGAGCGTGATCGAGTCGAGCTTGAGACCCACCTCGGTGGCGACGACCTGGCCACCGGTCAGGACCGCGAGGTCCTGCAGCATCGCCTTGCGGCGGTCACCGAAGCCGGGGGCCTTCACCGCGACGACCTGGAAGGTCTTGCGCACCGCGTTGACGACCAGGGTCGACAGCGCCTCGCCCTCGACGTCCTCAGCGATGATCAGCAGCGGCTTACGCTCCTGCACCACCTGCTCGAGGATCGGCAGGATGTCGTTCAGCGCGCTGATCTTGCCAGGGTGCAGCAGCACGTAGGCGTCCTCGAGGACGGCCTCCATGCTCTCCTGGTCGGTCACGAAGTACGGCGAGATGTAGCCCTTGTCGAACTGCATCCCCTCGGTGAGCTCGAGGTCCAGACCCATGGTCTGGCTCTCCTCGATGGTGATCACACCGTCCTTGCCGATCTTGTCCATCGCCTCTGCGATGAGTTCGCCGACCTGGACGTCCTGCGCCGAGATCGCGGCGACCTGCGCGATGGTCTCCTTCGAGCCGATCTCGATCGCGGCTTCCAGCAGCGCCGACGAGACAGCGACGACCGCCGCCTCGATGCCGATCTTGAGCGAGAGCGGGGCGGCCCCGGCCGTCACCTGCCGCAGGCCCTGGCGCACCATCTCCTGCGCCAGCACCGTGGCCGTCGTCGTCCCGTCGCCGGCGACGTCGTTGGTCTTGGTGGCGACCTCCTTGGCGAGCTGCGCCCCCAGGTTCTGGTAGGGGTCGTCCAGCTCGACCTCACGCGCGATCGTCACACCGTCGTTGGTGATCGTCGGCGCGCCGTACGACTTGCTGATGACGACGTTGCGGCCGCGCGGGCCGATCGTCACCTTGACCGCGTCCGCGAGGGCGTTCACGCCCCGCTCGAGCGAGCGGCGGGCGTCCTCGTTGAACGTGAGAATCTTCGGCATACCTGTGTGTCCTCCCGACACCGCGGCCCGGCGAAACAAGAAGGGCGCGCCCCACCGCGGCCCCCCGGCGGAAACCAGGGGACCACCGGTGGGACACGCCCTGCCTGCTGCTACCGGCGTCCGGTCTACTTCTCGATGATCGCCAGGACGTCCCGAGCGGAGAGCACCAGGTACTCCTCGCCGGCGTACTTGACCTCGGTGCCGCCGTACTTGCTGTAGAGCACCACGTCGCCGACCTTGACGTCGAGCGGGACGCGCTTGCCGTCCTCGAACCGACCCGGGCCGACGGCAAGGACGGTGCCCTCCTGGGGCTTCTCCTTGGCGGTGTCCGGGATCACGATGCCGGACGCGGTGGTCGTCTCGGCGTCCGAGGGCTGGACGACGATCCGGTCCTCGAGCGGCTTGATTGCAACCTTGGTGGCGGTCGTCACGATCGACCTCCCCCTTCCTTCGCTGGATGAGAGAGCGACCCTGGCGGCCTGCCGTCGCGGGTGAACAGGCGCCTGTCGCTGGCACTCTCAAGTGCCGAGTGCCAACCTAGCACCCGCACCACACACGTCAACCAAGAAGGTCGGATCTGTCAAGACGGTTCGACCCACGCTCGAACTGCCAGGCATGCGCGGATCCGGCAATGAGCCCATCCGGGGGGTCCGGGAGCGGCGGGTCGCCGGCGGCACTCGTGGACTCCTCGACGCCGAGGTGCAGGAGGACCACCACGAGGCCCGTGGACGGCCCACGGCCGAGATAGATCTCGGCATCCCGCCCGCGCACCGCCGCTCGGGCCCATCGCTCCAGCTCCGCGGCCTGGCCGGGGGCCGCCTTCGCCTCCCACATCCACGTGACCGTCATCGCGGCCCGACCCGCCCGGTCAGCAGCCCGGCTCGGCGCGGCCGGCACCGGGCCCGCCGGTGACGTCGGTGGCGTCGGCGACACCCGCGCAGGCACCGGGGCCGTCACAACCGGTGGTGGCACTCTGCAGCGTGACCTCGGCCGTGGCGCACGCGGCGGCACCCCTGGTCGGATCCATCGCGACCAGGTGTGCCGCGACGAGCCGCGCCAGCCCGGTGAAGACCTCCCGGTCCGCGGGCGCCAGCGGCGCCAGGACGTGGTCGTCGACGGCGCGCAGCTGCCGCCGCACCCGCTCGTGCTCCTGGATTCCCCGCTCGGTGGCGATGATCATTCGCGCCCGGCGGTCCGCCGGGTCCGGCCGGCGCTCGACCAGGCCGGCGCGCTCCATCTCGTCGACCAGCCGGACCATCACGGTCCGGTCGATGGAGAAACGGCGGGCGACCTCGATCTGGTTGTGAGCCGTTCCTCCGACCGCGGCGTCCAGCACGTAGAAACCCTTGAGACCACCGGGCAGGCCACCGACGGCGCTCGCGGACGCGGCCAGGTACCCGTGCTGGATCTGACCGACGATCCAGCACAGGTCGTCGCGGACCTCGTCGGGCAGTTCGAGCTCCGCGTCGGCGGCGACGGACGGACAGCCGGCGGCAGACGGGCCAGCGGCGGCCGACGGCTCATCCTGTCGCTCCGCCGCCGGGGAGGCGGGCCGGAGCACGACGGAGGCCGGCATCGGCGACGCGCCCGAGGACCGCTCCACCCGAACACAGTACCCCGATCATCATGAACTAATCTGCGAAACAGATAGGTGTTGACAGAGATTATTGCTCAGTACGACCATCTGTTCGCACACCAAAATCACCGGAGTCGACGGGGAGTCGACGGGACGCACACGGCGCCAGCGCCGGATCGGCCGGATCGGCACCCTCCCTCCCGCGGCGCGCGCCGAGACCGGCACCCGCCTCCCGATCGTGATCAAGGAGAGCTCCGATGCCCCACCTGCTGCACATCGACTCCAGCCTCGCCCCGGAGGGCTCCGTCTCCCGCGGGGTCGCCGAGGCCTACGCCGAGTCCTGGCGCAAGCACCACCCGGACGGGACGCTGACCCACCGCGACCTGGCCACCAGCCCGCCGCCGCACCTGAACTGGGCGCTGGTGTCCGGCGGCCAGACACCCCCCGAGCAGCGCACACCCGAGCAGGCCGAGGCCGTGAAGATCCGCGAGGAGTACCTCGAGGAGGTCGAGAGCGCCGACGAGTACGTGATCTCGGTGCCGATGTACAACTACGCCTACCCGTCGACGATCAAGGCCTGGCTGGACCAGGTCATCGTCATGGGCCGCACGGCCGGCGGGACGGCCGGCGACGGCGTGCTGGCGGGCAGGAAGGTCACCGTCATCACCGCGCAGGGGGGCTCCTACGCCCCCGGCGCCCCCAAGGAGGGCTGGGACCACCAGGTCCCCTACCTGCGCCACGCCTTCGAGGTACTCGGCGCAGACAACATCGAGTTCATCACCGTCGTGATGACGCTGTCGAAGGTGAACCCGGCGCTCGCCGCGTTCACCGACGTGTTCGAGGCCTCCCGGACGGCCGCGGAGCAGGCGGCCCGCGACCGCGCCGCCGCCTGAGCGCCGCCCGGCCCGGGACCCGTGACGGGTCCCGGGCCGGCGAAGGCGGTCAGAAGGTGGTCAGCGGACGAAGGCCGTCAGCGGACGGAGACGGTCGGCGGGTGGAGACGTCGGCGGGTGGAGACGGTCAGAGGGCGAGCGTGGAGGACGCGGGAAGGTCCAGCGGCGAGGGCTCGACGCCGGCCTCGACCCGCAGCGACCCGAGCGCCGCGACCATCGCGCCGTTGTCGGTGCACAGCCCCGGCCGCGGGATCCGCAGCGTGATGCCCGCCGCCTCGCAGCGCAGCGCGGCGAGCGCGCGCAGCCGGCTGTTGGCCGCGACACCGCCCCCGACCACCAGGGTGTCCACGCCGTGCGCCCGGCAGGCCGCGACCGCCTTCGCGGTGAGCACGTCCGCCACGGCCTCCTGGAACGACGCCGCGACATCCGCGACCGGCACGGGCTCGCCGGCCCGCCGCCGGGCCTCCACCCAGCGGGCGACCGCGGTCTTGAGCCCGGAGAAGGAGAAGTCGAACGTGCCGTCCCCCGCCTTGGCGCGCGGGAACGGGATGTGCGGGCTGCCCTCGCGGGCCGCCGCGTCGATCGGCGGGCCACCCGGGAACGGCATGCCGAGCAACCGGGCGACCTTGTCGTAGGCCTCCCCCGCGGCGTCGTCCACCGTGGCCCCCAGCGACTCGACCGGCTCGGCCGCGAGATCGGGGACCAGCAGCAACGAGCTGTGCCCACCGGAGACCAGCAGCGCCACCGCCGGGCGCGGCAGCGGGCCGTGCTCAAGCGTGTCAACGGCGACATGCGCGGCGAGATGGTGCACCCCGTGCAGCGGGACGCCCAGCGCCAGCGCGTACGCCTTCGCCGCGGCGACCCCGACCAACAGCGCGCCGGCCAGCCCCGGGCCGGACGTCACCGCGACGGCGTCGACGTCCCGGGGGCGCAGGCCGGCGCGGTCCAACGCCAGCTCGATCGTCGGGACCATCGCCTCCAGGTGCGCCCGCGCGGCGATCTCGGGCACCACGCCGCCGTACCGGGCGTGCTCGTCGACCGAGGAGGCGAGCGCGTCGGCGAGCAACTCGCCGCCACGGACGAGGCCGACGCCGGTCTCGTCGCACGAGGTCTCGATGCCCAGCACCAGCGGTCGGGCCGGTGTCCTCATGTCCAACCCCCCGCCGCGGCGCCGGCGGCCCTCACGACGGTGCCGAGGGCCCTCACGAGGCGGCCCTGGCGTCCCGCAGGACGGCCGCCTCGACCCGGTCCAGCAGCGTCCCGTAACCAACGGTGTCGATCGGCCGCACGCGCATCACGTAGGCGTCGCCGCCCGACGGCTGGTAGTAGCCGCGACGGACGCCGAGATCGACGAACCCGAGCCGGGTGTAGAGGGCCCGCGCCGGCCGGTTGTCGGTGCGCACCTCGAGCCCGCAGCTGCGGGCGCCACGCCGCCGCGCCTCCCGGAGCTGGGCGATCATCAGCCGCGATCCGAGGTGACGCCCGCGCATGGCCGGGACGACCCCGATCGTCTGGATGTAGGACTCGTCGCCCTGCAGCGCCAGCCCGGCGTAGCCGACGATCGAGCCGCCCGCGACCGCTACCAGGTAGTGCCGGTTGTCGCCCTGCGCGAGCTCCGACCAGAAGAGCTCGGCAGACCAGGGGTCCACGTCGAAGACCTGCCGCTCCAGGGTCGCGATCTCGCCCAGGTGCCACCAGCGCATCGGCACGAGGTCGACGTCGCCCGCGCTCGGCGTCGGGTCCACGGCAGCGGCGCTCATACCGGCATCGTCCCGGCCGGCGCTGTTCCGGCCGGCGCTGTTCCGGCCGGCGCTGTTCCGGCCGGCGCTGTTCCGGCCGGCGCTGTTCCGGCCGGCGCTGTTCCGGCCGGCGCTGTTCCGGCCGGCGCTGTTCCGGCCGGCGCTGTTCCGGCCGGCGCTGTTCCGGCCGGCGCTGTTCCGGTGGCGGCCGTGGCCGACCGCGCCGGCTCCGGGCGCGAGGCGGTGACGGCTTTGGGGCCCCGGGGCTCGGCGGCGTCGGGCCGCCGCAGGTAGCGGGGGGTGAGCGGCCCGGGATCACGCCCGGCAACGATGTCCGCGGCGACGAGGCGGGCGAGCACCTCCGGCGCCGGATACTCCGGCTCGGCTCCACTCAACCCACCCGAACCACTCGGCTCGCCCGAACCACTCTGGGCGCCTGAACCACCCTGGGCGTCCGAGCCGCTCTGCTCGCCCGAACCGGTCAGCTCGCCCGGACCGCCGGCGGGCGGGGTGCCGAAGCCGGCGAACGCGTCCGGGTACAGACCGGCCCCGGGCCCTGTCACCCGTTCGACGCCGGCGGCGCGCAGATCCGCGGCGACGGTCGCCGGGGCTCCCACACCGGGCTCGCCGACACGCGTTCCGTCCTGGTAGCGGGCCCAGAACACCTCACGGCGCCGTGCGTCGGTGATGACGCCGACCGGGCCGGTCGTCGCGGCCCCGATGCCGTCCAGGGAGCAGACGCCGTAGGCCGGGACGCCGAGCGCGGCGGCGAACGCGGCCCCGGTGACCATGCCCACCCGCAGGCTGGTGAACGGGCCCGGGCCGGCCCCGACGACGACGGCGCGCACCTCGGGCGGGCGGACGCCGGCCGCGGCGAGCACGTCGCGCATCATCGGCGCCAGCAGCTCACCGTGGCGGCGGGCGTCCCAGACCACCCGGGAGGCACGGACCAACGGCCCGGCGGGCGGCGCGCCGAGCTCGACCAGCGCGACCGCGCAGGCCGCCGTCGAGGTGTCGAGCGCCAGGACGAGCACCCGTCCAGCCTACGGACCCCCGCTGTCGGGCCTGCACCCGGCGCGCGGCACCGGGTGCGGGGGACTGATCGATCCGTATGCCGAGCATCCGCCCAGATGATTGGGCAGCGCAGTTGCGCGGGCCTCCGGAAGGAGTCCCGGACCCCCGACTCCGAGAAAATCCGCAGAAAACTCGCCGGGACGGCGTCCCGACGGTGAACGCTCCCGCGAGCGCATCAACGACAAGAGAATTCACCGTATGCCCGGGAGGAATATCGGACCGGAAAGGCAGCAGGGCGAAAGAAGTGCATTCCTCGACATCGGCGGCCGGTAACAAGAGGTAACACGAGCGCCGGGCCACACCCCCCGGACCGCCGGGCCGAGCCGCCAAAAAATCACAACAGAAGAACTACCGGAACCACGCGGGCCGACCGGAGCGGGTCGGACCGGCGGACCCGGACCCGACCGGCGCGACCACCAACGCCGCCCAGAAAAACAACGGGAACCAAACGCATCGAGTGGCGCGGTGGCCGGGCGGGCCGGCGTCGAGTGGCCCGCGGGCCGGTCGGGGGCCGTCATCGGTGGTGCGGCGTACCGGGCGGGCCCGTCAGGGCGTCCGTCAGGGCGTGGCGGTCGCCGGACGGCGGCCGGACGCGTCAGACCGGTCCCGACATGTACGCCGGGACCGGTCCGGGAGAAAACGCTAGTGGGTCAGCCGGCCGGCGCCGCCGGAGCGGAGCCTGATCCGGGGGTCGACGCCGCCCGCCGGCGCGCCGGCGCGAGCCAGCACCGGCCCGGCGCCGAGGCCGCCCGCACCGCGCGTCGCGATCCCGCCTGGACCAGCGGCTCCGTGGCGGCGCGGGGGCGAGGCGGGCACGGGGGCCGGGGGAACCGGGCCGGCGGCGGGCGCCTGCGCACCGGAGCCCGCCGGCGGGAAGGCCGGCCGTAGGGGGGTCCAGCCGGTGTAGCCGAGCATCCGCAGCGCCGAGGCGGTGAGCTTCTGCGCGACCTGCTCGACCGACCAGCCGAGGGTGTCGAGCAGGTCGACGATCACCCGCTCGTCGAAGACCGAGGCCCACAACAGCACCGCGTACTCGGGCTCCTGAGGCGGCAGCACGCCGTTGTCCACCAGGCCGAGCACGACCGGCGCGAGCACCTGGTGCAGCTTGGAGACGAGGTCGTCACGGGCCTGCAGCCGGGCGAGGTACCCATGGGCGGAGCGCACGTGCACCGCCGCCCGCCCCCACCGCGCGGCCGAGCGGACCCACACCTCGCAGACGACCTCGAAGTTGCCCAGGTGGTCCTCACCGACCGCCAGGGCGCGGATGTCGGTTACCAGTACGTCGATGAGCTGGAGGTAGTACACGTCGAGGGCGTCGTGGACGTCGACGAAGTGGCGGTACGCGGTCGCCGTCGAGACGCCCGCCTCCGCGGCGAGGTCGACGAGGCTGAAGCGGCGCCCGTTGCGGGCGAGGAGCCGGCCCACGGCGTCGAGCAGATCACGCCGGCTCGCGAGGAAGTCGCTGCGTGTACGGCGGGACCGGGTCGACCGCTCCACCGGAGCGTCCACAAGGTCGGCAGCGGTGCTGCTGCGCACTCGCCCCCCTCTCCCGGCCACAACGGGCCATCCCGGTTCTCCGCGGCCCTTACATGAAGCAGTCAGGCCGCTACATGCATGAACTTCGCGCCTACGCCGCCAATATAGCGGAACAACTCATCAACTACGGAACGTTGACTATTTGTCCTCAAGCGCTACTTGCCACGACACGCCCACCCGAGACGCGGTATAGGAACGGGGTCGGGGGCGAACATTAACACTGGGACATCTGACCTTAACATGATCTAGGTCGCCCGCTGCTATGCGACGGCTCACGTCCGACCGCCAACGCCATTCCGGAACGGCAGCGAAAATTCACCGCCGGTGAGCCCCCGTGTTCCTGGAATCACTTCACCGGGTTACCCGAACATGCCCACCCGAATAGGTGCTAGGACGGCGCGGAGCCCGGCGGCCTGCCTGGCCGTCCCGGGAATTCCACCGACGGGGGCTGGTTCCCGCGCCACGGGCGCCCGCCGCACCGAGACGGTTCCCGCCCTCAGGACATCGCGGCATCGCGGCCGGCACGGGTCCGGGCGCGGGTAGCGCGTCGTGCGTGCCACGATCCCGGCGGCACGCCCGGCCACCACCAACAGGCCGGCACCAACAGGTCGACGCGATCCGGCCCGAGCTCGACAGCACCCGACCCGCCGCCCGGCCCGGTAAGAGGCCGGCACACACCGGCGGACGCCGACGGGCCGGGTGCACCGATGGCACGACTCGGCTAACGCGCCGCGGGCCCCTGCGGGTGCGGTGTGCGGTCCGGAGTGGCCAGCGCGGTCAGCCGGGCGGCCCAGTCGGCCCCCTCGGGCCGCAGCCGCACCCGCCGCACATCGCCGGTCTCGTCGCCGGACGGACGGCTGATCTCCACCCGCAGATGGGCCGCGGCCATCTGCTCCACCAGCCCGGAACCCCACTCGACCGCGCACACCGACCGCCCGAGATCGGCGTCCAGATCGAGATCGTCGACCTCGGCGGCGCCACCGAGCCGGTAGGCGTCCACGTGGACCAGCGGCAGGCGGCCGTCGGTGTGCACCCGGGCGAGGACGAACGTCGGCGACGTCACCGGGGAGCACACCCCGAGGCCGGCCGCGAGCCCCTGGACGAAAACGGTCTTGCCGGCGCCCAGCGGACCGTCCAGGATGATCAGGTCACCGGCGCGCAGCAGCGGCGCGAGGCGCGCACCGAGCGCACGCATCTGGTCGGGATCCTCGACCGCGATCTCGGGGACGGCGGGCGTGGTCATCGGTGCGTATCCGTCCTCGTCCGTGGTTCTTCGTATGTCGCCGGCGCGCCGTCGTCACCCGGCCCGCCGTCGGGCGTCGCGGAGCCGGGTCCGACGCCGGCGCGGTACCGGGCCGACGTCACGTACCGCTCCCCGCGGGCCCGCCGTCACGGCCCGACGGGGTCGGGCGCCCGCAGCGGTGCCCGGCGCGGCGGGCGGACCCGTTCGACCAGGTCGCGGATGGCGGCGTTCACCGCGGCCGGTCGTTCCAGCATGACCGCGTGCCCCGCGCCCTCCTCGACCCGCAGCTCGGCGTCGGGCAGCAGCTCGGCGAGGGTCAGGCTGTGCGCGAGCGGCGTCATGAGGTCGCCGTCCCCGACCAGCAGGATGGTGGGAGAGCCGCGGAGGTTGACGGCGGCGTCCAGCTTGTCATGGTCGAGCAGGGTGGACATGAAGGAGGCCATGACGGTGATCGGCGTGTCCCCCACCATCGTCTCCAGGAACGAGACAACGGACGGGGGCACATCGGTCGAGCCGAAACCGATCCGCCGGGTGATCTCCCAGGAGAAGTCGCTGCCCCGCCGGCGGGCGCGCTCGAACAGCGACGGGGCGCTGCGCATGCCGATCGCGAGCCCGGGTAACACCCGGCGCACGCCGCCCGTGATCAGTGCTGGTAGGCCGAAGGTCACCCGGGGGAGATCACCCGCGCTGGTCGAGATGAGCGCCACCCCGATGACGCGGTCACCGAAGAGCTCCGGATGCTCCCCCGCCAGCGCGAGGATCGTCATGCCGCCCATCGAGTGGCCGATCAGGACGATCGGACCTTCGGGGACCCGCTCGGTGAGGACCTGGTAGAGGTCTGCCGCGAGCTGGTCGATCGTGCAGTTCGCCGCCTCGGACGGGCCGGAGCGGCCGTGCGCGCGCTGGTCGTAGAAGACCATCGGACCCAGGTCGCGCAGGGCGCGGTACTGGAACACCCACGAGTCGCTGTTCACACAGAAGCCGTGCACGAAGACCAGCGTCGGCGCGGCGGAGCCCGCTCCGGATCGGGGCGGGGGGTCCTGCGCGGTCTCCTCCACATACAGCGGGACACCGTCCGCCACGGCGACCACCATGTCGGCCCGGCCGCCGATCGGGCCGACCCGTTCCCGGTCCGGCAGGTCGGGTACGGCCCGGTGGCGCCGCACGGCCCGGCGCTCGGCGATCAGGCCGGCCGCGATCGCGGCTCCGACCAGGCCCACCGTGCCACCACGGCGCGCGGCCCGGGAGCCCGCGGCGGATCCCGTTGCCCGGGCCACCGCCCGCGCCGCGCCGGCGGTCGCGGTCAGGGCGCCGGCAGCCCCCGCCGAGCCGACCGAAAGGGCGGCACGGGCAGCGCCAGCCGAGCGGACCGAACCGCCGGTGGAACCACGATCGGTTGGGGCGCCTGCCACCGTCTGCCCACCTTCCGGCCATAGAACGCACGACACCCCGATGATGCCCGATGGTGCCCGATGCCCGAAAGCGATGTCATGAGCAGACCCGGGAGTACACGTCTCGGCGCAGGCGGATACCCGACAGGGGATCACAGAGATCCACCGGGTCCGCTCCGCGATCCTCCGCTAGCGTGGACCTGGTCGAGCCGTGTGGTTGCGACCAGGGGAGGCGTCGTGAAACTGCGGTGGCGGAAGAGCAATCTGACCACGTCGCCCACGTATGGCGGCGCTGTCGATCTCGACGAGGATCTCGACGAGATCGATGACGACCTCGCCGAGGCCGGTGCCCAGCCGGCCGCTCCCGCCCAGAGCGGGCCGGTGATGCTGACACTGACCACGCGCGACGAGATCGAGAAGGCCGCCGAGCGCGCGGCGAACCCGCAGCCGGTCCGCCGCCGGATGGAACGCGGCATGTTCGGGGGCGCCACAGCCGGCCACGAGCACGGCGGCGGCGCGTGCGGCACCGGCGGCTGCCGCTGACCAGACGTCCCGGCCGATCAGGCGTATCCGGCGGTCAGATGTAGACGCGCGGTACCCGCGGGCCGATCCGGGTGACGATCTCGTAGTTGATGGTGCCGAGCGCGCGCGCCCAGTCGTCCGCGGTCGGCTCGCCCCGGTCGCCGGGGCCGAAGAGGATCACCTCGTCGCCTACGCGCACCGGGTCGGCACCGACATCCACGACGAACTGGTCCATGCAGACGGTGCCGGCGATGCGCCGCCGGCGCCCGCCCACGAGCACCTCGGCCGTGTTCGTGGCCGAGCGGGGGATGCCGTCGGCGTAGCCGAGCGGGACGACGGCGAGGCCGGTCTCCGCCGACGTCCGGTAGCGGTGCGCGTAGGACACTCCGGTGCCCGCCGGCACCCGCT
The DNA here is from genome assembly GCF_004337455.1 of Parafrankia sp. BMG5.11. Classification (NCBI taxonomy): domain Bacteria; kingdom Bacillati; phylum Actinomycetota; class Actinomycetes; order Frankiales; family Frankiaceae; genus Parafrankia; species Parafrankia sp. BMG5.11. The sequence goes on from NZ_SJXI01000020.1 coordinate 47,705, forward strand.
TCACCAGCGCGGTGCTGGCGCGCAGCGTCATCGCGGGCCGCAGCCCGAACGCGGACGGCGGCCCGACCTCGGGCCCCGGCGACAGCCCGTACACCGACACGCCCGGCCGGACCATGTCGAAGTGCGCCTCCGGGCTGACCAGCGTCGCGGCCGAGTTCGCGAGGTGGCGCACCTGCGGGCGCAGCCCGGCCTTGCGGGCGACGTCCACCGCGTCGCCGAACCGGCTGATCTGCGCCTGGACGGTCGGGTGGCCGGGCGCGTCGGCGAAGGCGAAGTGGCTCCACACGCCCACGACCTCGATGAGCCCGTCCGCCTCGAGCGCCGCGGCGCTGTCGCACAGGCCGGGCCAGTCCTCGCCGGTGGCCCCGGCCCGCCCGAGGCCGGTGTCGATCTTGAGGTGCACCCGGGCGGCCCGGCCGGCGGTGCGGGCCGCGGCGGCGAGGTCGTCGAGCGCCCAGCCGGCGGACGCGGAGAGGTCGACATCCGCCGCGATGCCCGCGGCGAGGCGCTCACCCGGCGCCGCCAGCCAGGAGAGCACCGGGACGGTGATCCCGGCGGCCCGCAGCGCCAGCGCCTCCTCCAGGAAGGCCGTCCCGAGCCAGCTCGCGCCGGCGTCCAGGGCGGCCCGGGCGCAGGGCAGCATTCCGTGCCCGTACCCGTCCGCCTTGACCACGGCCATGGTCGCGGCGGCGCCGGCGCGGGCGACCAGGGCCGCGACCGAGTCGCGCACGGCGTCGAGCTCGATGGCCGCGTAGGCACGCGGCGGGTGCGATGGGGGCTGCGGGCTCACCCCTCGACGCTAGCAAGCAGGTCCTCGACGACCCCGGGCAGGAGCGCGGGCAGGTCTGCGGCGGCGAGCGGCACGGGCCCGCGCTCCCCCGCCCGGCCATGCAGGAACGCGCCCACGGCGGCCGCCTGCGGCGCCGGCAGGCCCGCGGCCAGCAGGGAACCGGCGAGTCCGGTGAGAACGTCACCGGATCCGGCCGTTCCCAGCCATGGCGTCCCGGTGAGGTTGACGAGGGCCTCCCCGCCGGGGGCGGCGATGATCGTCCGGTTGCCCTTCAGCAGGACGACGGCGCCGAGGTCCCGCGCCGCCTGGCGGACGGTGCCGAGACGGTCGGCCCGCAGGCGCTCAGATGTGCCGGCCTGGTCCCAGCCGAGTGCCGTGCCGGTCAGCCGGATGAACTCGCCCTCGTGCGGGGTCAGGACGACGGCGCCCGCGCGGTCCCGCAGCACCGCCGGGCGGGCGGCGACGGCGGACGCGAGCGCGTCCAACGCGCCGGCGTCCACTAGCAGGCCGCTCTCGGTCTGCTCGAGCAGCGCGTCGACGAGGCGCCGGGTGGCCTCGTCCGGTACGAGGCCGGGGCCGATCGCCCACGCCTGGACCCGGCCCACCCCGAGCATCGCCTCCGCGTCCCCCGCCTCGATCACCGTCAGCACGGATTCCGGGTGGGCCCGGCGGACGTAATCGGCGGCGCCGGCCTCGGCGACCACCCGCAGGTAGCCCGCGCCGCCGCGCAGCGCGCCGCCGACCGCCAGCACCGCGGCTCCCGGGTACCGGTCGCTGCCGCCGACGAGCCCGAGCACGCCGCGGGAGTACTTCGAGTCGGCCGCGACCGGGACGGGCAACAGCCGGGCCACGTCGACGTCCTGCAGGGCTCGTAGGTCGGGCTCGGGCAGGGTCAGCCCGATGTCGACCAGCTCGACCCGCCCGGCGTGGACAGCTCCGGGTCCGACCAGCAGGCCGCGCTTGTACGTGCCGAAGGTGACGGTGCCGGCCGCCCGCACGGCCCCCTCCGCCACCGCGCCGGTGTCCGCGTCGACCCCGCTGGGCACGTCCACGGCCACCGTCCGCCGGGCCGGCGCGAGCGTGGTGAGCCGGGCGTACGGCTCGCGCAGCTCGCCGCGGCCGCCGATGCCGAGCAGCCCGTCCAGGACGAGGTCGGCGGAGTCGAGGAGGTCGGCGGCCGCGTCGGCGCCCATCCCCTCCGGTGCGGGCGGGTCGACCGGGCCGGTGCGGTGCAGCCGCCCGCCGGCCGCGAGGAGGGCGGCCGTGCCCTCGGGATGGGTCCGGCCGGGAGCGAGGGCGTGGACACGGGCGCCGCGGGCGGCCAGCCGGGCACCGGCCCACAGCGCGTCACCGCCGTTGTCACCGGAACCGGCGAGGACGACGATCCGGGCGCCGTACACCCGGTCGACGCGGCGGACCGCGTGCGAGACGAGACCGGACACGGCGCGCTGCATGAGCCCGCCGGAGGGCAGGGACGCGAGCAGGGGCGCCTCGGCGTCCCGTACCTCGGCAACAGTGTGTGCTTCGAGCATGCGGTCATGCTCCCGCCGGGAGTGCCCCCGGTCGCGCAGATCGACCCCAGGCGCGGCGCGATGCCGGACGGCCCCGCGCCGCGCGTACCGCGGCGGCCCGTCGGTCAGACGGCTCCGTGCTGGCGGCCGTGCCAGGCCACCGTGGCCTCCCAGAGCACGTCCGCCACGACCTCGTTCTCGTCGGCGGCGTCGAGGAGCGTCTCGACCAGCTCCGCCCGCGGGACGCGGCTCAGGAACACCCTGATCGCCGCGTGCACGGGATCGTCGGCGAAGAGGTCCTCGGTGTGGCCGTCCTCCTCGTCGTCGTCCTCCGCCATCCCGGCCGAGCCCGTGGCGACCAGCGCCACCGCCACGGCATGGCGGCAGAAGACCCCGCCCGAGCTGTCGGAGCAGGTGCACGTGGAGCCGGGACCATCGTCGCCAGCCTCCAGGCGGACCTGCTGGTGCCCGTCGTCGTCGACGGTTCCCGACGCGTTGGTCGGCCGGATCCGCAGCTGCTCCACCCGGCCGAGCAAAGCAAGGCTGACGCCCTCCATGAAGACGGCAGTGCCCGCGCGCTGGGCACACGCGCGCTCCTCGAAGGCGGCCTCGAGGGGGATGACCGCCCCCTCACCGTGCCCGTCGCCCTCCGACGCCGAAATGATCATTCACCAATCCTACGGAACGACGGGACTGGTCTGCCCGCTAGGTGGAGAGGAAGGGTAGCCATCCGCTCCATCGCGATATATCGTGAACGTACGCGAAGCAACGCGACCCACTTGCTAAGGAGATCACAATGAGTTCACACGCCATGCCGGGATGGGATGCCCGCTGGGACACCTGGGGCCGGTACCTACCGTTCGACCCCACCCGGCTCCTGGATCCCGCCCGACTTCTGGCACTCGCCGAGGCGGCCCGAGGCTCGTGCCGGCCGGGCGAGCACAGCCACGTGCACGGCGAGCACCGCGGCCATGCGCACGGTGAGCACCGCAGCCACATGCACGGTGACCACGGGCCCGGCGAACACGGTGGCGACCACGGCCCCGGCCCGCGCGGGCGCGGTGGGCGGGGCGGCCGGCCGGGCGGGCCCTTCGGGCCGGGCGGGTTCGGGCCGGGCGGCTGGCCGTTCGGCCGCGGCTTCCCGCCGGGGCCCGGTTTCGGGCGCGGGGCACGGGTCGCCCGCGGCGACGTCCGCGAGGCACTGCTCGCGTTGCTCGCCGAGGAGCCGATGCACGGCTACCAGATGATCGGCGAGCTGGCCTCCCGCAGCGGCGGGGTCTGGCGGCCGAGTCCCGGCTCCGTCTACCCCGTGCTGTCGCTGCTCGCCGACGAGGGGCTGGTCCGCGCCGAGGAGCGCGACGGGCGCCGCGTCTTCCACCTCACCGACGCGGGCCGCGCCCACGTGGAGGCCCGCGCCGGAACGGCCAAGCCGTGGGAGACCGCGGCGGCGAGCGCGGACGACGAGACAACCGCGCTGCGGACCCTGGCCTTCGGGGTCGGCGCGGCGGTCGTCCAGGTCGCGCAGGCCGGCGACGCCGACCAGATCGCCGCGGCCCGGGACCTCCTCACCGAGACCCGGCGCGGCCTGTACCGCATCCTCGCCGGCGACCTGACGGATTCACCGGCGGCCGGCCCGGCCGAGGACGGCGGCGCATCCGGGCCCGCCGGCACGGCCGGTGCCACCGATCCTGGCCCGGCCGCTGGCGGCGCGAGCGCACCCGGCGGACAGCCGAAGGACCTGGGCTGACGCCAGACGGGGGCGTGCCGGCCACCACGCCGGCGCGCCCCTCCGCCGCGGTGCCGAGGCGACACACCTGACGGCCCTCGGCCCGGGCCGCGCTGGTGCTACTCGACCGTGACGGACTTGGCCAGGTTGCGCGGCTGGTCGACGTCCAGCCCGCGCGCGAGCGCGAGCTCGCAGGCGAAGACCTGCAGCGGCAGGGTCGTGACCAGCGGTGCGAACAGCGATGACGTGGCGGGAACCCGGATCAGGTGGTCCGCGTAGGGCTCGACGGCGGTGTCGCCCTCCTCCGCGATCACGATCGTGCGGGCGCCGCGGGCACGGACCTCCTGGATGTTGGAGACGATCTTCCCGTGCAGACTCGCCCGCCCGCGCGGCGACGGCACGACCACGACCACCGGCAGGCCGGGCTCGATCAGCGCGATCGGGCCGTGCTTCAGCTCCCCGGCCGGGAAGCCCTCGGCGTGCATGTAGGCCAGTTCCTTCAGCTTCAGCGCGCCCTCCAGTGCCACCGGGTAGCCGACGTGGCGGCCGAGGAACAGCACCGCCTTGGCGTCGACCAGGCCGCGGGCGAGCTCCCGCACCGGCTCGACGGTGGCGAGCGTGCGCCGGACGAGCTCCGGGACGCGCTGTAGCCGGTCCACGTAGGCGGCGACCTCGTCGCCGTAGAGGACGCCCCGGGTCTGCGCCAGGAACAGGCCGACGAGCAGGCAGGCCGCCACCTGCCCGAGGAACGTCTTCGTCGCCGCCACGCCCACCTCGGGACCACACCGGGTGTACAGAACGGCGTCCGACTCGCGCGGGATCGTCGAGCCGTTCGTGTTGCAGATCGCCAGCACGCGGGCCTTCTGCTCACGGGCGTGCTTGACCGCCATCAGGGTGTCGAGCGTCTCGCCGCTCTGGCTGATCGCGACGACCAACGTCGAGCGGTCCAGCACCGGGTCGCGGTAGCGGAACTCCGAGGCCATCTCGACCTCGCAGGGCAGCCGCGTCCAGTGCTCGATCGCGTACTTGGCGATCAGGCCGGCATGGTAGGCCGTCCCGCAGGCCACGATGAAGACCTTGTCGATGTCGCGGAAGTCCTGGTCGGAGAGGCGCTCCTCGTCCAGGACGATGGTGCCCTCCGCGGAGAGCCGCCCGCGCAGCGTGTCGGCGAGCGCCGTGGGCTGCTCGCTGATCTCCTTCAGCATGAAGTAGGGGTAGCCGCCCTTCTCGGCGGCGCTCGCGTCCCAGTCGACGTGGTAGCGGCGCCCCTCGACGACGGCGCCGGCGAAGTCGTAGACGGTCACACCGTCGCGCCGGGCCTCGACGAGCTGGTCCTGGCCGATCTCGAGCGCCTCACGGGTGTGCGCGATGAACGCGGAGACGTCGCTGGCCAGGAAGGTCTCGCCCACGCCGAGGCCGACGACGAGCGGGCTGTTGCGCCGCGCGCCCACGACGACCTCGGGATGGTCCCGGTGCAGGACGACGAGCGTGAACGCACCCTCCAGCCGGCGGCACACGATGCGCAACGCCTCGCTGAGCGGGTGCGGGAGCGCCGACCCCGCCGCACCCCCCGCCGGGCGGGAGCCGGGATCGCGGGCCATCTCGATCTCGAGCAGGTGGGCGACGACCTCGGTGTCGGTCTCGCTGGCCAGCTCGTGACCGGCGGCCTCCAGCTCGGCGCGCAGCTCCGCGAAGTTCTCGATGATGCCGTTGTGGATCACCGCGACGGTGCCGGTGCAGTCGGTGTGCGGGTGGGCGTTGACGTCGGTCGGGCCGCCGTGCGTCGCCCAGCGGGTGTGCCCCATCCCGGTTGTGCCGGGCATGGGGTCGTTGTCCTCGCCGAGGATCTTCTCCAGGTTCGCCAGCCGCCCGGCGCGGCGCGCGGTTCTCAGCGCACCCGCGCCGACGACGGCGACACCCGCGGAGTCGTAGCCGCGGTACTCCAGCCGACGCAGCCCGCTCAGCGCGACGTCCAAGGCTGATTGATCACCGACGTAACCAATGATCCCGCACATGTTGCTCAGCGTACGCAGTCCGGTCCGAGCGCCAGGCACGGACCACTCGGTTGCCGGAGATGTCCCGTCGGCGTCGGCCGAATCCACCGGCACGTGCCCGACGTTCCCCGCCCGCGGAAATCGGGCCCGCGGAACGGGCCCGCGGGTGACGGGTGCGAACGCGGGTTCAGCGCAGGGCGCGTTGGTCAGCGCAGGGTGCGCTGCACGACGTCGGCGAGCCGGCCGGCGACGTCCCGGGCGAGCTCGTCCGTCGGTGCCTCGACCATCACGCGCACCAGCGGCTCGGTGCCGGACGGCCGCAGCAGCACCCGGCCGGCCCCGGCCAGCTCCGCCTCGGCGTCGGCCACCGCGGCGCGCAGCTCGTCGGAGGTCTCCGCCCGCGCCCGGTCGACACCGCGGACGTTCACCAGGACCTGTGGCAGCCGGGTCATCGCCTTCGCCAGCTCGTGCAGCGGCTGGCTGGTCTCCGCCATCCGGCCGAGGATCTGCAGGGCGGTGAGCAGCCCGTCGCCAGTGCCGGCATGGCGGAGGAAGACCACGTGCCCGCTCTGCTCTCCGCCGAGCGAGTAGGCGCCGGAGCGCATGGCCTCCAGGACGTAGCGGTCCCCGACCGGGGTGGTGACGACGTCGATGCCGGCGTCGCGCATGGCGTGGTGGAACCCGAGATTCGACATCACGGTGACGACCACGGTGCCGCGCTCGAGCTCGCCGCGCTCGGCGAGCGCCAGCGCGCACAGAGCGAGGATCTGGTCGCCGTCGACGATCTCCCCGGCGGAGTCCACGGCCAGGCACCGGTCGGCGTCGCCGTCGTGGGCGATGCCGGCGTCGGCGCCGTGCGCCACGACGGCGTCGCGCAGGCTGTCGAGGTGGGTCGCCCCGGAACGGTCGTTGATGCGCAGCCCGTCGCCGTCGGCGTGCAGCGCGATCACGTCGGCGCCGGCGGCGCGCAGGACCCGCGGGGCGAGATCGGAGGCGGCGCCCTGGGCGCAGTCCACGACGACCCGCAGGCCACGCAGGCCCCCGGGGCCGCCGGGCAGGGTCGCGAGCAGGTGGTCGACGTACCCGTCGACGAGCGTGCTGTCGTCGCGGACCCGCCCGACCGCGGCCGCCACCGGGCGGCGTGCCGCCGGGCCGGCGATGCGGCGCTCGATGGCGTCCTCGACGTCGTCCGGCAGCTTCAGCCCGCCCGCGGCGAAGAGCTTGATCCCGTTGTCGGGCATCGGGTTGTGGCTCGCGGAGAGCATGACGCCCAGGTCGGCGCCGGTCGCCGCGACCACGTAGGACACGGCGGGGGTCGGCACGACCCCGATCCGGGTGACGTCCGCGCCCGCGCGGGCCAGACCGGCGACGACCGCGGCTTCGAGGAACTCACCGGACGGGCGGGTGTCCCGCCCCACGACGACGAGCGGCCGGTGGTCGATGCCGTGGGCGGACCGCGCGACGGGCACGCCGTCCACCGGACCGGGCGGTGGCGTGCCGCGGTCCGCGACCTCCTCCACCGCGGCGGACGCCAGCGCGAGCGCCAGCTCCGCCGTCAGGTCGGCGTTCGCGACACCGCGGACGCCGTCGGTGCCGAAAAGCCTCGCCACTGAGGCCTCCCAAGGGATCGGAGCAGCACCGCCACGCGCCACCGGCACGCCGCGCGGACATCGGAACGAGACCACTGGATGGAACGAAACCACCGCGCGCCTGTGAGCCCGGCAGGACGTGCCTGCCGGGCTCGACCACCGCACGCAGTGGGCAGCGGGTCAGCGCTTGCTGTACTGAGGCGCCTTACGGGCCTTCTTCAGGCCGTACTTCTTCCGCTCCTTCACCCGTGCGTCCCGGGTGAGGAAGCCCGCCTTCTTCAGGGTGGGGCGCGCCTCCTCGTCGACGACGATCAACGCCCGGGCGATGGCCAGGCGCAGCGCGCCAGCCTGACCCGAGACGCCGCCGCCGTGCAGACGGGCCACCACGTCGTAGGACTCGGCCCGCTCCAGGGTCTTCAGCGGCTCGTTCACGAGCTGCTGATGCACCTTGTTGGGGAAGTACTCCTCGAGCTTGCGCCCGTTGAGGTTCCAGTTGCCGGTGCCCGGGATCAGGCGCACCCGGACGACCGCCTCCTTGCGCCGCCCGGTAGCACGGGGGTTGCCCTGGGCGTCGGTCACGACAGCCACGTCGCGTTCCTTCCTTGTTTGTAACCAGATCGCTCGAGGCCACCCGAAACGGCCCGATCGGTCATGTCGGGCCGTTAGTCGGACGGACGCTGAACGCCGCCCGCGTTATTCGGGATGCCCATCGAGCCGCGACTACTGCGCGACCTGCTTGATCTCGTACGGGACGGGCTGCTGCGCCTGGTGCGGGTGAGTCGGACCCGCGTACACCTTCAGCTTGCTGCCCTGCGCGCGGCCGAGCCGGTTGTGAGGCAGCATCCCACGGATCGCCCGCTCGAGGATCACGTGGGGACGCGTGTCGAGCAGCTCGCCGTAGGACGTGCTGCGCAGACCGCCCGGGAAGCCCGAGTGCCGGTGGTACTTGGCCTGCTCGCGCTTGTTACCGGTCATGGCGACCTTGCCGGCGTTGATGATCACCACGAAGTCGCCCGTGTCGATGTGCGGGGCGAAGTACGGCTTGTTCTTGCCGCGCAGGAGCTGGGCCGCCTGGCTGGCCAGCCGACCGAGCACGACGTCGGTGGCATCGATGATGTGCCACGCGCGCTGTACGTCCGCGGGCTTGGGCTGGTACGTGCGCACAGGTCTGCCTTCTCGTTCGGACGAACTCGCGGGGAGCCTCGTCGGTGTCGCTAGCGAGGTGCCCTGCAAGGCGAGGTGCGTTGCAAGGCGAGGTGTGCCAGATGCATTGCCAAGAGTCGCGTTACCAGAAGTTTGGGCGCGGTCCCCCAGCACGCGGGGCTTGAGCCCACGGAAGTCGTTGAGTCCCGGGGCTGTATGACCGCAGCAGTCTTTGAGGTTACCAGGCGATCGGCGGAGCAGGACCGACGGCTCCCGGCCGCGGGGCGGACGCCCGTTGAGATCACCCCGAACACCCGGGGTTATCCCGCCGTCCACAGGCGTCATATGCGCGGTTCGGACCGTTGACCCGCCCCTTCGGGGGGCCGCGGCGGGCGACCGAACAGCCCCGACAGGCCCATATGACTAGTTCCGATATTCTTTCGCCCACCGGCCGGGCGCGTCGGCTTCCCACGGGAGCCGCGCCGCCCTCCGCCGGCCGAGCGCCGCGCGGAGCTGGGAACAGGCAGCAGGCGGCAGGCCGTCGGGGGGATGAGCGAGGAGGAGCGCATGCCACCCGAACCCGGCAGCGGCGGACCGCCCACCGGCGCGACCGGGCCGCACGGCGGCCCATCGCCCCACGACGACCTCCAGTGGGCCCTGGATCCACTCGCCGCCGCCGCGCCCCCCTGGTACGGGGCCCCGGGCGGTCTCCCCGGCCCGGTGGACGCCGCCCCTGGCGAGCCCACGCCGCAGTGGGGCGGTCCGACCCCGTCCCATCCGGACGAGAGCCCGGTGGACGCCGACTCGGCGGGCATGGGGTCGGCGGACGCCGGGGGCTGGACCACGCCGGCACCAGATGCCGGGGACTGGGACGCCCCGGACACGGGCAGCTGGACGCCACCGGTCGAGGACCCGCTCTTCGGCCCGATGCCCACCTACGCGACCGGCGCCTATCCCCTCGCCGGCCGCGCGCCGGGCGGCTATCCGACCGGCGGGCATCCCATCGGCGGACACCCCGCCGACGAGCTGCCCACCGACAGAACGCCGCCGTTCGGGCAACCGTTCACCGGCGCACCCACCGCCGATACGGCGGCGGGCGGCACCGTCCCGGGCGGCACCGTCCCGAGCGGCGCGGTCCGGGGGAACGCTGACACGGCCGGCGGCATCGGCGGCGCGGCCGGGCCGGCGGGTGGCCCGTCGACCGGTCCCCGAACGGACGGCTACTCCTTTCAGGTCCGGACCGCCACGAGTCCGCTTCCCGTCCTCACGAGGCCGGCGGAGCCCGGGGCCGCGGGAACGCCCGCCGCCGACCCGGCTCAGCGCGATGCGCGCCTCGGCGCGCCAGGTGAACGCACCGACGGCCGCGGCGACGCCCGCCGGGCGAACCTGCCGGGTGGGCCCAGGCTCGGCCCCGCGCACGACGATCCCTATCCCGAGGACGAACCCGTCCCCGGGCGGTTCGCCGCCTTCCAGGCGAGACGCTTCCAGCTGCCGGAGGAGGGCGACTCACCGGCGCCGGGCTGGCGGCGGGCCATCCGCTCACGGGGTGTCCTCGCGGTGGCCGTCGGCCTCGTCCTCGTCGTACTCGCCGCGGGCGCGGTGATCACAGTGCTGCGCGGCGGCGACGGTGGATCCACCGCGGCCGGTGCCAGGCCGAGTCCCCCGACGGTCGACCCGAACTTCATCAACAGCGCGCGGTCCGACTCCACCCCGGTGCGGCCGAACGAGTTCTTCGCCGACGAGCGGGTCACCATCCAGGGACACAACTACACCCGCATCGCCAGCAGCCTCGTCTCAGGATGTCCGGAGCTGAGCGGGGAGCTCGTCACCACGCTCAAGGGCGCTGTGTGCCGCCAACTCGTCCGTGCCCTGTATGTCAGCTCTCCGGTCGCCGGTCAGCCGCAGGTGCTCGCCGGCATCTCGGTCTTCGTCGTTGACGAGCAGGCGACCGCGACGGCGGCGGCGAAGATCGCGGCGGAGGGCCGGGGCGGGGTGGCTGCGCCGCCGATCCCGGCGGGCTCCATCCAGAACCCGCGGGTCCTCGGCCCGGGCGGGGACAACTCCTGGCGCGCCGCGATCGCTCGCGGGCACTACATGATCCTCACCCAGCTCGCCTACGTGGACGGAAGCCAGGGCTCGGCCAACGACCCGGCCCTCCGGAACGTGATCACGGATCTCGGACTGATCGCCACCGAACCGATCGCCCAGCGCATGATCGTCGGCGGGACCGGCACCGCCCCGAGCCCGACTTCCAGCACCCGCTGACCAGACCTTTCAGCCCGACGACCGGGTCAGCCACGCGAAAGACACGCACGCCTCCGGCTGTCCGGCCGGAGGCGCTGCTGGCCGGACGGCCGAAGCGACCGTCTGGCGGACCGTTGCCAGACGCTAGCCGGACGGCGTCGTCGGCACGCGGACCGCGCGGGTCACCTGGGCCCGCGCGGCGAGGGCGGCGTCCGGCGGGTAGCGGACCTCCACCAGGGTCAGCCCGTGGGCCGGGAGCACGGTCACCGCGGGATCTCGCATGCCCCGGCCCAGGACGGCGGCCACCCACTCCGGCCGGCGCCGGCCCTCCCCCACCGCCACCAGCGCGCCGACCAGGGCACGCACCATGGAGTGGCAGAACGCGTCCGCCTCGACGTCGGCGAGGATGACGTCGCGGGAGCGGGAGACGTCCAGGCGCAGCAGGGTGCGGACGGTCGTGGCGCCCTCGCGCCGCCGGCAGAAGGCGGCGAAGTCATGCTCGCCGAGCAGCAGCAGCGCCGCCTCGGCCATCGCCGGGACGTCCAGCGGCCGCGGCGACACCAGGGTGTCGAAACGGCGCAGCGGGTCCGCCCCGTACGGGGCGTCGGTGATCCGGTAGACGTATCTGCGGGACAGCGCGGAGAAGCGGGCGTCAAACCCGTCCGGGGCGGGCGCGAGGCCCTTCACCCGGACGGCGCGGTCGAGCACGCCGTTCAGCCTGCGGGCGAGCCCACCGACCGGCGTGTCGTCTGGGATGTCGACGTGGGCCACCTGGCCGGCGGCGTGCACGCCGGAGTCGGTGCGCCCGGCGACGGTGAGCCGGACGGCCGGCAGCCGCGCGACCCGCATCAGCGCGTCCTCGACGTCACCCTGGACCGTCCGCTGGCCGGGCTGGCGGGCCCAGCCGGCGAAGGCCGTGCCGTCGTAGGCGAGGTCCAGGCGCAGCCGGATCAGTCCCTCGGCCGGTCTCATGAGCGCGCGTCCCTCGTGTCGAAGCTGCGCCGGCCGATCAACCCGGCGCACGGCCTTCCCGAAGCCACCCTGGCTCCCATGGCCGACCTGGTTCCCGGAGCCGGCCTGACCTCCGGGGCCGGTCTGGCTTCCAGGGCCGGTGGGGATCCCGGGGTCGCCGTCCCCCGGTTCCGGCGCCTCACCGGTGGCCTGCGGCCCCATCGCGCTCTCCCACACCACGACACGGTCGTCACGGGTCACTCCGGCCCGGACCGCCGTGAGCGACACGACGCCCGGCGGGACGCCACAGGGCAGGAGCCCGCCGCCCATCATGGGCGGCGGGCTCCTGCCCGGACCAGAGATCGACACGAGCGGTCGGACCGTGCGGCGGCCGACCGACATGGTCAGCTCTCCGGCTTGGTGTCCTTGGCCTCGGTCGTCGCCGCGTCGTCCGCGGCGCCGGCCTCGGCGGTGGGCTGCTCCGCCTGGGCCTCGGCCGCCACCGCGGCGGCGGTCGGCGACTCGTTCTTGAGGTCGTCGGCGGCCTCCGCCGTCGCCCCGGTCGGAGCCTTGCGGGCCGCGAACCGGGTGCCGCGGGCACGCTCGGCCTCGGAGACGGCCGTCTGTGCGACGGTCAGCGCCTCGACCAGCTCGATGCGGGCCATCGGCGCCGCGTCGCCCCGGCGCGGGCCGAGCTTCACGATCCGCGTGTAGCCGCCGGGACGGTCGGCGTAGCGCGGGCCGATCTCGGTGAAGAGCGTGTGGACGACCGAGTTGTTCCGGACGACCCGCATGACCCGGCGCCGCGCGTGCAGGTCACCTCGCTTCGCGTGGGTGACCAGGCGCTCGGCGTAGGGGCGCAGCCGGCGCGCCTTGGCCTCGGTGGTCGTGATGCCGCCGTGCTCGAACAGCGCGGTGGCGAGGTTGGCCAGCAGCAGCCGCTCATGTGCGGGGCTGCCGCCGAGCCGGGCGCCCTTGGTTGGCGTGGGCATGATGGGTGCTCCTCGTTCCTTTCGCTGCTCTCCAGGCGCCGCCGGGAAGCACGGCTAGGCCCCCGGTGGACGTGTGCCCCGGCGCCCGGCTGGAACCGGGCGCCCGGGGACACGGTCAGATCAGTACTGTTCGGTCTCGACGAACTCGCGACCGTCGTCGGACGGGTCGGAGAACGACGGGTTGTACGTGTCGGTGCCGTACGTGTCGACGGCCTGGCGCGGGTCGAACCCGGGCGGGGAGTCCTTGAGCTGCAGGCCCATGGCACCCAGCTTGGTCTTGACCTCGTCGATCGACTTCTGCCCGAAGTTGCGGATGTCGAGCAGGTCCGCCTCGCTGCGGGACACCAGCTCACCGATGGTGTGGATGCCCTCGCGCTTGAGGCAGTTGTACGAGCGGACGGTCAGGTCCATCTCCTCGATCGGCAGCGCCAGGTCGGCGGCCAGGGCGGCGTCCGCCGCGGACGGGCCGATGTCGACGCCCTCCGCCTCGGCGTTGAGCTCCTGGGCCAGCCCGAACAGGCCGACGAGGGTCTTGCCGGCGCTGGCCATCGCGTCCCGCGGGGAGATCGACTGCTTCGTCTCCACGTCGACGATGAGCCGGTCGAAGTCCGTGCGCTGCTCCACACGGGTCGCCTCGACCTTGTAGGTGACCTTCAGCACCGGGGAGTAGATGGAGTCGATCGGAATGCGACCGATCTCCTGGCCCGGCTGCTTGTTCTGGGCAGCGCTGACGTAGCCACGGCCCCGCTCGACGGTCAGCTCGATCTCGAGCTTGCCCTTGTCGTTGAGGGTGGCCAGGTGCAGGTCGGGGTTGTGCACCTCGACGCCGGCCGGGGGGGCGATGTCGGCCGCGGTGACCTCACCGGGGCCCTGCTTGCGCAGGTACATCACGGTCGGCTCGTCGTTGTCGGAGCTGACGACCAGTTCCTTGAGGTTCAGGATCAGGTCGGTCACGTCCTCCTTGACCCCGGGAACGGTGGAGAACTCGTGGAGGACGCCGTCCACCCGGATGCTCGTCACGGCCGCGCCCGGGATGGAGGACAGCAGGGTGCGGCGCAGCGAGTTGCCGAGGGTGTAGCCGAAGCCCGGCTCGAGCGGCTCGATCACGAAGCGCGACCGGAACTCGGAGATCGGGTCCTCGGCGAGCGAGGGACGCTGAGCGATCAGCATGAGAGAACTTCCTTCCGAACACGGCGACCGCCATATGACGCCGTGGATGCCCCTGAAGAGGAGCCGGCACGGGGGCATCGGTCCGCCCCCGCACCACACAACAGTACGCCCGGGCCTCCGCGGCCCACCGTGATCCCCTTGGATCCCCGTGCGCCGCCACCATGCCCGGGCCCCGGGCCGAGCGGGAATGATCCGTGGCCCGGTCGCCGCCCGGCCCCGGCACGAGACCGGGGGCCGACGCGGACCCGGCGCCGGCACGAGACCGGCGCCGGACGGCGGCGACTACTTCGAGTAGAGCTCGACGATCAGCTGCTCCTGCACCTGGGTGTCGATCACCTGGCGCGCGGGCAGCGAGTGGACGAGCAGGCGCATCTGGCTGGGGATGGCCTCGATCCACGGCGGGACGGTGCGGCCGGTCCCCGCGGTCTCGCGGGCCACGATGAACGGGGTGAGCTCGCGCGACTTCGGCGCGATCTCCACGATGTCGTTCTCGGTGACCCGGTAGCTCGGGATGTCGACCTTGCGGCCGTTGACCTGCACGTGACCGTGCCGGACGGCCTGGCGGGCGGCGTCACGGGACGGCGCGAAGCCACCCCGGTAGACCACGTTGTCCAGGCGCGACTCGAGGATCTTCAGCAGCTCGTCACCGGTCTTGCCGGCGCGGCGGTTCGCCTCGTCGTAGTAGCCCCGGAACTGCTTCTCCAGAATGCCGTAGATGCGCGCGCACTTCTGCTTCTCGCGCTTCTGCAGCAGGTACTCGGAGTCCTTCGTGCGGCCACGGCCGTGCTCGCCCGGCGGGTACGGCCGGATCTCGATCGGGCACTTCGGGGTCTCGCACTTGCTGCCCTTGAGGAACAGCTTCGTCTTCTCGCGGCGGCAACGCTTGCAGTCCGCGCCGGTGTAACGGGCCATGCTTGTCCTTCTCTCTCGTATCCCTGGCGCGGACTTCAGACCCGGCGACGCTTCGGCGGGCGGCAGCCGTTGTGCGGGGTGGGGGTGACGTCCTGGATCGCCCCGACCTCCAGGCCGGCGGCCTGCAGCGAGCGGATCGCCGTCTCCCGGCCGGAACCGGGACCCTTCACGAAGACGTCGACCTTGCGCATCCCGTGCTCCTGCGCCTTGCGGGCCGCGTTCTCGGCGGCCATCTGCGCGGCGAACGGGGTCGACTTGCGGGAGCCCTTGAAGCCGACGTGGCCGGCCGACGCCCACGAGATCACGTTCCCGCTGGGGTCCGTGATCGAGACGATCGTGTTGTTGAACGTGCTCTTGATGTGAGCGTGCCCGTGGGCGACGTTCTTCTTTTCTTTCCGCCGGACCTTCTTGACGCCGGCGGCGCGTGTCTTGGGAGGCATAACCCGTGGTCTCCGTCTACGAGGTCGTCGATCAGCGGTCGTGGAGCCCGGGCACCGAGGCCCGGGAGTGACCGGTGACTACTTCTTGCCGGCCTTCTTCTTCCCGGCGATGGCGCGGCGCGGGCCCTTGCGGGTACGCGCGTTGGTGTGCGTGCGCTGGCCGTGGACGGGAAGGTTGCGGCGGTGACGGAGACCCTGGTAGCAGCCGATCTCCATCTTGCGGCGAATGTCCTGCTTGATCTCACGGTTGAGATCGCCCTCGACGCGGTAGTTCGCGTCGATCCACTCCCGAAGCTTCTGGACCTCGTCGTCGGTGAGGTCACGGACCCGGGTGTCCGGGTTGACCCCGGTTGCGGCGAGGGTGTCCCGGGAGCGGCTGCGACCGATCCCGAAGATGTAGGTCAGCGCGATCTCAACCCGCTTCTCGCGGGGAAGGTCGACGCCGGAAAGGCGTGCCATGACGCGGTGGTTCCTTCCTGAACCCGGAGGTCTCGGGCGACACCGCCCCCGCCTCGGCCCGGACGCCGACGCCGCCCTGACGGGTGGCACCGGTCCGTGAAACCGACGAGGCCCCGGCCTCCGACCGGGGGTGGGAACCGCGTGACGCGGCCTGGTGTCGCTTCTGGCGGCGGGCCTGCTGCCCGCCAGATGTCACCGGCGGGCCCCAGGGCCCGCCGGTGATGGTCGGCGGGCCAGTGGCCCGCCGACCGTCATCAGCCCTGGCGCTGCTTGTGGCGCAGGTTGTCGCAGATGACCATGACACGCCCGTGACGGCGGATCACCTTGCACTTGTCGCAGATCTTCTTCACGCTCGGCTTGACCTTCACGGCCGCACGAACCTCCACACGCAGCCGTGGGCCGCGCTCGCTGGTGAGATGACGACTACTTGTAGCGGTAGACGATGCGACCGCGGGACAGGTCGTATGGCGAGAGCTCCACCACCACCCGGTCCTCGGGAAGGATCCGGATGTAGTGCTGACGCATCTTGCCACTGATGTGGGCGAGAACACGATGACCGTTCTGGAGCTCCACCCGGAACATGGCGTTCGGGAGCGGCTCCACCACTCGGCCTTCGATCTCGATGGCCCCGTCCTTCTTCGGCATGTCCTCCGCTGTCCTGACGTCGACGCTGGGATGACGGCCCGGACGCGCATGGGGCGAGCGATCGAGCACCCGAGAGTGCGCTCACGCGGGGTCACCGCGCGGGGTCACCGTACGAAACGATGGACACCGACAACGCTGTAGACCGTCGACTCATGAGTGTACGTGCCGCATCCGTCAAGGGCCAACACGGGCCCCACACGACCCCGATCGGACCGACGGGCGGGGCTGATCGCTCAGCCTGTGGGTGCGTCGGCGGGCTGCCCGCAGACCACACCCAGCTCCGCGAACCTCGCCACGCCGCCGTCGGGCTCGGTGAGCACCCACGGACCACGCGGGGTGACAGCGACGGAGTGCTCGGTGTGGGCGGCGAGCGAGCCGTCCTTGGTCGCGACCGTCCACTCGTCCTCGAGGATGACGGTGTCCGGCGAGCCAAAAGTGATCATCGGCTCGATCGCGAGCGCGACGCCCTCGACCAGCTTCATCCCCCGGCCGGCCCGGCCGTAGTTCAGCACATGCGGCGGCTGGTGCATCTCCGACCCGATGCCGTGACCGCCGTAGTGGTCGACGATGCCGTAGCCGTGAGGGAGGATGTGCCGTTCGACCGCGTTGCTGATGTCCGTCAGCCGGCCGCCGAGCTGCGCGGCGGCAAGACCGCGCCACAGGGCCTCGTCGCAGACCCGGAGCATGTCCAGGACCTCGGAGGGCACCTCGCCGACCGGGACGGTGATCGCGGCGTCGCCGTGCCAGCCGTCGACGATCGCGCCGCAGTCGATGGAGATGATGTCCCCCTCGCGCAGCACCCGGCGCCGGCTGGGGATCGCGTGGACCACCTCGTTGTTCACCGAGCTACAGATCGAGGCCGGGTACGGAGGGTGCGCGTAGCCCTTGAAGGACGGGATGCCCCCGTCGGCACGGATCGTCTTCTCCGCGAGGGCGTCGAGATCCTCCGTGGTGATGCCCGGAGCCACCGCCGCGCGCAAGGCCGCCAGGGTCTTCGCGACGAGCAGCCCGGCCACCCGCATCTTGGCGATCTCGGATGCCGTCTTGATCTGGACGTGCTCTCGTCGTGCCACGCTCTACCCGGTCCCGTCCCTCAGTAGTGTTCGCGACGTACAGGTGCCCGTCGCCTCGTCTGAGCCCGGCCGGGGTCCGAACCCCGCCGGCGCTGCCGCCCCGGCACGGGCCTGCCGCGCCCATATCCCCCGTGGGCGCGCTCCCGCGTCCGTTCCCCTACCGACGATAACCGTCCGCGGTGACCGAGATGAGGGCTCGTTCGTCAAGAGCGGATGTCCCCGGCGAAAAACGTGCGCGCATGGCGCCTGCGAGCCGCAGGACCTCAACTGCCCGGGGCCCCCGTAGGCCGGGGCCCGCCGACCTGCCGGCGAGGCCCTCAGGGGCCGCACGGCGCCAGGCCACGGGCAGCCCCCCGCCGCCCGGCCTCGGACCACCGCAGCCGTGTCCATGCCCGGGACCGCCGCGCTCCGGAACGCCGGGCCTCGGGCCGCCGAGCCCGCGTTCCGTGCGGGAAACGCAGGAGACGCGAGGTATGGCGGAGTCACGGCGCGGCGAGCGGGGCGGCCTCGGTCAGTCGCCGTAGTGGCGCAGCGCGTCCAGGGCACGATCGGTCACGTTGTCGACCGGGCCGGTCGCGTCGATGCCGATGAGCACGCCCTTGGCCGCGTAGTAGGCGACAAGCGGGGAGGTCTGCTCCGCATACACCTCGAGGCGGTGGCGCACCGTCTCAGGACGGTCGTCATCGCGCTGGAACAGCTCCCCCGAGCACCGGTCACAGATTCCCTCGACCCGGGACGGGTCGAAGTCGAGGTGCCAGATGTGCCCGCAGTTCCGGCAGGTCCGCCGGCCGGAGAGCCGCCGCACCACCTCGTCGTCGTCGACGACCAACTCGAGGACCACATCGAGACGCGTACCCATCGCGTCCAGCATTCCGCCGAGCACCTCGGCCTGCGGGACGTTGCGCGGGAAGCCGTCCAGGAGGAAGCCCTTGACCGCGTCGTCCTCGGCGAGACGGTTGCGCACCATGCCAATGGTGATCTCGTCGGGGACGAGGTCGCCGGAGTCCATGAACGCCTTCGCCTGGACACCAAGTTCGGTTCCCTCGCGGACGTTCGCCCGGAAGATGTCGCCGGTCGAGATCTTCGGAATGGATCTCGCCTGCGCGATGAAGGCAGCCTGCGTCCCCTTGCCGGCGCCTGGCGGTCCGACCAGTACGAGGCGCACTACCGGAGGAATCCTTCGTAGTTGCGCAGCATGAGCTGGCTTTCAATCTGTTTCACGGTCTCCAGCCCCACTCCCACCATGATCAGAACCGAGGTACCAGCAAACGGGAAGGGCTGGTCCTTCGTCAGGTTGAGAAGCGCCAACGGCAACACCGTGATGACCCCCAGGAACAGCGAGCCAGGGAGGGTGATGCGGGACAGCACGTGATCCAGGTATTCGGCCGTGGGCCGGCCGGGTCGGATCCCGGGGATGAACCCGCCGTACTTTCTCATGTTGTCGGCGACCTCCGTCGGGTTGAAGGTGATCGCGACATAGAAGTACGTGAAGAAGATGATCAGCGCACCGTAGGCCACGAGGTAGAGCGGGTGGTCCCCGCGGGACAGGTAGCGCTGCTCGAAGTCCTGGAAGGTCTGGTTGCTCCACATCTGGCCCACGAGCTGCGGGAGCTGGAGCAGCGAGGAGGCGAAGATGACCGGGATGATGCCGGCCTGGTTCACCTTGATCGGGAGGTAGGTCGACGTCCCGCCGTACATCCGGCGCCCGATCAGCCGCTTCGCGTACTGCACCGGGATGCGGCGCTGCGACTGCTCGACGAACACCACGAACACCACGATGGCCAGACC
Organism: Parafrankia sp. BMG5.11; assembly: GCF_004337455.1. Classification (NCBI taxonomy): domain Bacteria; kingdom Bacillati; phylum Actinomycetota; class Actinomycetes; order Frankiales; family Frankiaceae; genus Parafrankia; species Parafrankia sp. BMG5.11. The sequence goes on from NZ_SJXI01000020.1 coordinate 67,132, forward strand.
GAGCAGGATCACGAGACTGAACACGACGCCACCGGCGACCTGGAGGATCCGTCCGCCCTGGGAGGGCAGGGCCGCCGCGATCGAGGTGAAGATCAGCAGGGACATGCCGTTGCCCACGCCGCGGGCGGTGATCAGCTCACCCATCCACATGATGACCGCGGTTCCAGCGGTCATAGTGATCACGATGGTGACGATGCGGAAGAGGCTCGTGTCCGGGATGATCTGGGCGCTGCAGCCAGGGAAGAGCCGGCCGCTGCGGGCGAGCGCCACGATGCCGGTGGCCTGGAGGACGCCCAGGGCGACCGTCAGGTAACGGGTGTACTGGGTGAGCTTCTGCTCACCCGAGCTGCCTTCCTTCTTGAGCTGCTCGAGCCGCGGAATCACCACCACCAGAAGCTGGATGATGATGCTGGAGGTGATGTACGGCATGATGCCGAGCGCGAACACCGAGAGCTGAAGGAGAGCGCCACCGCTGAAGAGGTTGATCAGCGAGTACACGTTGTTGCTTTCGGCGCTGGCCGAGTCCAGACACGCGTTCACCGCCGCCGTGGAGACGCCGGGCGACGGCATGACGCTGCCGAACCGGAACAGGACGACGATGCCGAGGGTGAAGAGCAGTTTCTTCCGCAGGTCGGGCGTGCGGAAGGCCCGCGTGAAGGCGGTGAGCACGACTCCTCCTGCTGATCCTTACGGCTGACGGGACGGACTCGATGTCCGGTACGGATCGCCGCTGGCCGCCGAAGCCGACCGTACGCGGTGAGGCGACTCTAACAGCACCCGAGGCCCACTCGTCCGGACATCACTCGCGGTAGGCACCGGTGTACTCGAGACTCAGAGCGAGGAGGCACCTGTTGCAGCGTTACCGGCGAGCCCTTACACCGCCTGCCGGCCTCCTCCGCACCCCACAGCGGCCACTACGCGGCGTCACGATTCAGGGCCCCGTACTCGGGTCATCCGACGGCCACCAGGCTCGCGGTGACACCGGCGACCGACTGCGGTGCGCTGGCCGGAGAACGCACGAACGCCTCGGGACGGGTAGGTCACCCCACCCGTCCCGAGGCATTCTCACGCCTGGGTGACACTGCCCCCGGCGGCTTCGATCTTCTGCTTCGCCGAACCGGAGAAGGCATGCGCCGTCACCTGGACGGCCACGCCGATCTCACCGTCACCGAGCACCTTCACCAGCGACTTGCCCCGAACCGCGCCGGCTGCGACCAGCTCGTCGACGCCGATCGTGCCGCCGTCGGGGAACAGCTCCTCCAGGGTGGCGACGTTCACCACCTGGTACTCGGTGCGGAACCGGTTACGGAAGCCCTTGAGCTTGGGAACCCGCATGTGCAGGGGCATCTGGCCGCCCTCGAAGCGCGCCGGCACCTGCTTGCGTGCCTTCGAGCCCTTGGTACCACGGCCGGCCGTCTTGCCCTTGGAACCCTCACCGCGGCCCACCCGCTGCTTCTTCTTGTGGGCACCCGGCGCCGGGCGAAGGTGGTGGACCTTCAGCCCGCGGCCGCGCTCCTGCGCGGTGGCGGAGTCCGACTTCTCCAGCGTCTTCTCGGCCATCAGGAGTCCACCTCCTCGACCCGGACGAGATGGGTCACGGTCGCGATCATCCCGAGAACCTCGGGACGGTCGTCACGGACGGTGCTCGCGTTGATCTTGCGCAGCCCCAGCGTGCGCAGCGTCTCGCGCTGGTTGCGGGTGCCGCCGATCCCGGAGCGGATCTGGGTGATGCGCAGCTTGGCCATTACGCACCGACCCCGGCCGCCCGCGCACGCAGCATCGCCGGCGGAGCGACATCCTCCAGCGGCAGCCCACGGCGGGCGGCGATCTCCTCGGGACGCATCAACCCGCGCAGCGCGGCGACGGTCGCATGCACGATGTTGATCGGGTTGGACGACCCGAGCGACTTCGACAGTACGTCGTGCACCCCGGCGCACTCCAGCACGGCGCGCACCGGACCACCGGCGATGACACCGGTACCGGGCGAGGCGGGCTTGAGCAGCACGACCCCGGCGGCCTCCTCACCCTGCACCGGGTGCGGGATGGTGGAGCCGATGCGCGGGACCTTGAAGAAGTGCTTCTTGGCCTCCTCGACCCCCTTGGCGATCGCCGCGGGGACCTCCTTGGCCTTTCCGTAGCCGACGCCGACGGTGCCGTCCGCGTCGCCCACCACGACGAGCGCCGTGAAGCTGAACCGACGCCCGCCCTTCACGACCTTCGCCACGCGGTTGATGGCGACGACCCGCTCGACATAAGCGGTCTTCTCCTGCGCCGGGCCACCGCCCGAACGGTCGCGGCGCTCGCGGCGGTCGGAACCGCCGGAGCCGCCTCCGCGGCGCTGCTGGCCTGGCATCTAGAACATCTCCCTAGTGGATGTGATCATCAGAAGTTCAGCCCGCCCTCGCGGGCCGCGTCCGCCAGCGCGGCGATCCGCCCGTGGTACGTACGACCGCCCCGGTCGAACACCACGGCGTCGATCCCGGCGGCGCGGGCGCGCTCGGCGACGAGCCGACCGACCTCGCGGGCCTTGGCGCTCTTGTCCCCGTCGGAGGCGCGCAGCCCGTCCTCCAACGTGGACGCAGAGGCCAGCGTGTGCCCGGCGACGTCGTCGATGACCTGGGCGTAGATGTGCCGCGAGGACCGGGTGACGACGAGACGCGGCCGGATCGGGGTGCCCGACACCTTCTTGCGCACGCGGACGTGGCGGCGGAGCTTGGCCGTCCGCCGGCGCGCACTGGCGCTGAGGCTCACTGCCATGTCTGTCTACCTACTTCCCGGTCTTCCCGACCTTGCGGCGAACGACCTCGCCCTGGTACCGCACACCCTTGCCCTTGTAGGGGTCGGGCTTGCGCAGTCCGCGGATCTTGGCGGCGACCTCGCCCACCTGCTGCTTGTCGATGCCGTGCACGACGAAGCGGGTGGGGGTCTGCACCTCGAACCGGATCCCCTCAGGGGCCTTCACCGGTACCGGGTGGCTGTAGCCGAGGGCGAACTCGAGGTCCGAGCCGCGGGCCTGGACCCGGTATCCGACTCCGACGATCTCCAGAGTCTTCGAGTACCCGGCGGTGACCCCGACGACCATGTTGGACACCAGGGTGCGGGTGAGGCCGTGCAGCGCGCGGCTACGCCGCTCGTCGTTCGGCCGGTTGACGATGAGCTGACCGTCCTCGCGGACGACCTCGATCGGCTCCGCGACCGTGTGGCTCAGCGAGCCCTTGGGGCCCTTGATCGTGACCTTGGGGCCGTCGAGAGAGATCTCCACGCCGGTGGGAACACTGATGGGCTGGCGCCCGATCCGTGACATCGTTCGCCTTCCTTACCAGACGTAGGCGAGGACTTCCCCGCCCACGCGCCGCTTGCCGGCCTGCCTGTCGGTCAGAAGACCCGACGAGGTGGAGATGATCGCGACGCCCAGGCCACCGAGGACCTTCGGCAGGTTCGTCGACTTCGCGTACACACGCAGACCCGGCTTGCTGATCCGCTTCACACCCGCGATCGACCGCTCCCGGTTGGGGCCGTACTTCAGGTCGACGATCAGCGTGCGGCCGACCGCGCCTTCGGCGGGGTCCTCGACGTGCCAGCCGAGGATGTAGCCCTCCTGCTGGAGGATCTCGGCGATGTGCGTCTTGATCTTGCTGTGCGGCATCACCACCCGGTCGTGATAAGCCCGGTTGGCGTTGCGGACACGGGTGAGCATGTCCGCGATCGGATCGGTCATCGTCATGGCTTGACGCCTTTCTCACGGGGGTTCCCGCCGCTCGCGCACGAGGTGCGCGGGCCTACCGCGATCGTGTGTTGAACTACCAGGAGCTCTTGGTCACGCCGGGCAGCTCGCCGCGGTGGGCCATCTGCCGCAGGCACACCCGGCACAGGCCGAACACCCGGTAGACAGAGCGCGGACGGCCACACCGCTGGCAGCGGGTGTAGCCGCGGACGGCGTACTTGGGCTTGCGGGCGGCCTTTTCGACCAGCGCCTTCTTCGCCATTTCTCAGCTCTCCCGGAACGGGAAGCCCAGCGCCCTCAGCAGCGCCCGGCCCTCGTCGTCGTTGGTCGCGGTGGTCACGACCGTGATGTCCATGCCCCGGACCCGGTCGATCCGGTCGATGTCGATCTCGTGGAAGATCGACTGCTCGATGACGCCGAACGTGTAGTTCCCGGCGCCGTCGAACTGCTTCGGCGAGAGCCCGCGGAAGTCGCGGATGCGGGGAAGCGCGATCGTGACCAGACGGTCCAGGAACTCCCACATCCGGTCACCGCGCAGGGTCACCTTCGCCCCGATGGGCTGGCCCTCGCGCAGCTTGAACTGGGCGATGGACTTCTTCGCCCGGCGCACCGCCGGCTTCTGGCCGGTGATGGCCGCAAGGTCCCTGGTCGCGCCGTCGATCAGCTTCGCGTCCCGGGCCGCGTCGCCGACGCCCATGTTGACGACGACCTTCACCACGCCGGGGATCTGCATGACGTTGCCGTAGGAGAACTCCTCCCGCAGCGCCGGGGCGATCTCCTCGCGGTACCGCTGCTTCAGCCGCGGGACCGGCCGGGCTTCCGTGGTCACACTCATGTCTCGTTTCCTAGCCTTGCGCCGGGGGCCTAGAGCTCGGCACCGGTGCGGCGCGAGATCCGGACCTTGGTGCCGTCGTCGTTGAAGCGGTAACCGACGCGGGTCGGACGGCCGTCGGACGGGTCGACGATCATCACGTTGCTGACGTGGATCGGCGCCTCCTGGGTGACGATCCCGCCGGACTGCGAGCCACGCGAGCTCTGCTGGACGCGGGTGTGCCGGGTGACCCGGTTGGCGCCCTCGACCACGACCTTGTTCTGGTCGGGGATGGCCCGGATGACCTTGCCCTTCAGGCCGCGGTCCTTGCCCGTGACGATCTGGACCGTGTCGCCCTTCTTGATCTTCATACCGGCCACGGTCTACAGCACCTCCGGCGCCAGCGAAATAATCTTCATGAAACGCTTGTCCCGCAGCTCGCGGCCGACCGGCCCGAAGATGCGGGTACCACGGGGGTCTCCCCCGTCCCGGATGAGCACCGCGGCGTTCTCGTCGAAACGGATGTAGGAGCCGTCCGGGCGCCGCCGTTCCTTCTTGGTGCGCACCACGACCGCCTTGACCACGTCGCCGCGCTTCACGCCGGCGCCGGGCAGGGCGTCCTTCACCGTGCCGACGATGATGTCGCCGATCCCCGCGTAACGACGCCCAGAGCCGCCGAGCACCCGGATGCACAGAATTTCCCTGGCTCCGGTGTTGTCGGCGACCCGAAGTCGCGACTCCTGCTGAATCACTTTCCGCTCCTGATCACCCGTTGCCGCCCGACCGCCGCCGACCGGCTCTACTCACTGCCACCGGTGACGACCGCGAGGTCTGCGTGTCCGGCCGGCGGCGGGCCCGCCTCACGCGAGCCCTGCCACCGGCCGATCCACCGCGATCCCCAGAGGGACCTACTTCGCCTTCTCGAGGATCTGGACGACCCGCCAGCGCTTGGTGGCCGACAGCGGCCGCGTCTCCATCAGCAGGACGCGGTCGCCGACACCGACGGTGCCGTTCTCGTCGTGCGCCTTGACCCTCTTGGTACGGCGGATCGTCTTGCCGTAGAGCGGGTGCTGGACCCGGTCCTCGACAGCGACGACCACCGTCTTCTGCATCTTGCCGCTGATCACCAGACCCTCACGCACCTTGCGGAAGCCGCGCTCGGAAGGCGCCTCCTCGGTGCTGGGGGTGGGGGTGCTGTCCGTGCTGACTTCGCTCACGTCTTCTCCGCTCACTGCGCTCACGCCCGATCCGACTCGGCGGCGTCCACCGCGACGGCCGGATCGCCGCTCATCCCGAGCTCGCGCTCACGCATGACCGTGTAGATCCGGGCGATGTCCCGGCGGACGTCACGCAGCCGGCGGTTGTTGCGAAGCTGCCCGGTCGCGGCCTGGAAGCGGAGGTTGAACAGCTCCTCCTTGGCCTCGCGCAGCTTGTCGACCAACTCGGTGGCGGGCAGGCTGCGCAGGTCGTCCGTTGTCGTGACGGCCATCAGGCACCACCCTCACGGGTCACGAAACGGCACTTCATCGGCAGCTTGTGGATGGCGCGCCGCATCGCCTCACGGGCGACCGGCTCGGCCACGCCGGAAAGCTCGAACATGATGCGTCCGGGCTTCACGTTCGCGACCCACCACTCCGGCGAGCCCTTGCCGGAACCCATCCGGGTCTCGGCGGGCTTCTTCGTCAGCGGGCGGTCCGGATAGATGTTGATCCAGACCTTTCCACCACGCCGGATGTGCCGGGTCATCGCGATACGCGCCGACTCGATCTGCCGGTTCGTCACGTAGGCCGACTCCAGCGACTGGATCGCGTACTCACCGAAGGCGATCCTGGTGCCGCCCTTGGCCGCGCCCGTCCGCTTCGGGTGGTGCTGCTTGCGGTGCGCGACCTTCCGGGGAATAAGCATGTTTTCCTAACCCTCCGCCTTCTCCGGCGCGCCCTGGGCCTCGGCGGTCGTCACTGCGGCCGGGGCCGCGGTGGTCTCGGGCGTGACCGCCGGGGTCTCCACCGGCGTGCCCTCGACCGCGGCCGACTCGGTCGCCGGCTTCTCCGCCGGGGCCTTCTCGGCGGCGGAAGCCTTCTCCGCCGAGCCGCCACCGCCACCGCTGCCACCACGACCGCGGCGGTCGCCGGCGCGGGCCGCGGCCCGACCGGCGTCCGTCCCGCCCTGCGTGGTGCCGGACGAGCCCGAGCGCGGCCCGCGGCGCGGGCGCTCCCGGCGCTGCTGACGCAGCAGGGCCTCCTGGGCCTCCCGCTCCGCGCGGCTCTGGACGATGTCGCCCTTGTAGATCCAGACCTTCACGCCGATCCGGCCGAAGTTCGTCCGGGCCTCGTAGAAGCCGTAGTCGATGTCCGCGCGCAGCGTGTGCAGCGGCACCCGGCCCTCGCGGTAGAACTCCGACCGGCTCATCTCGGCGCCGCCGAGGCGGCCCGAGCACTGGACCCGGATTCCCTTGGCGCCGCTCTTCATCGCGGACTGCATCGCCTTACGCATCGCGCGGCGGAAGCTGACCCGGCTGGAGAGCTGCTCGGCGACGCCCTGCGCCACGAGCTGCGCGTCGACCTCGGGGTTCTTCACCTCGAGGATGTTGAGCTGCACCTGCTTGCCGGTCAGCTTCTCGAGGTCACCGCGGATGCGGTCGGCCTCGGCGCCACGCCGGCCGATCACGATGCCCGGGCGGGCGGTGTGGATGTCCACCCGCAGCCGACCCTGGGTGCGCTCGATGTCGACCCGGCTGATGCCGGCCCGCTCCATGCCCTTGGACATCATCTTGCGAATCTTGACGTCCTCACCGACGTACGCCTTGTACTGCTTGTCGGCGTACCAACGGGAGGTGAACTCCGACGTGATGCCAAGTCGGAACCCGTGCGGGTTTACCTTCTGCCCCACTACCGGGCCCTCCTTGTAGTCCTGGCGCCGGCGCCAGTGGACACCGGTTCCCGGCTCTCCACCACGACCGTGATGTGGCTGGTGCGCTTGCGGATCCGGTAGGCCCGGCCCTGCGCGCGCGGCCGGATGCGCTTGAGCGTCGGCCCCTCGTCCACATAGGCGGCGCCGATCCACAGCGTCGCCGGGTCGAGGTTGTGGTTGTTCTCCGCGTTCGCCACCGCGCTCGCCACGACCTTGTAGACATCCGTGCTCGCCGCCTGGGGCGCGAACCGGAGGATGTCGAGCGCCTCGCTCGCGGACCGGCCGCGGACCAGGTCGACGACCCGACGGGCCTTGGTCGGCGAGGTGTGCACGTATCGAGCGGTCGCCTTCGCGCCGGGCAGGCCGGCGCGGGTCAGGCCGTCGACGAGGTCGTCAGCCACGGCGTGACCTCCGGTCCTCCTTGACGTGCCCGCGGAAGGTGCGCGTGGGCGCGAACTCGCCGAGCTTGTGCCCGACCATTCCCTCGGTGATGAACACGGGGACGTGCTTGCGCCCGTCGTGCACGGCGATGGTGTGGCCCAGCATGTCGGGGATCACGGTCGAACGACGCGACCAGGTCCGGATGACGTGCTTGGTGCCCTTGGCGTTCTGCGCGTCCACCTTCTTGAGCAGGTGGTCGTCGACGAACGGGCCCTTTTTCAGACTGCGTGGCATGGCTGTGTCTCCTCCTTCCTGCTCAGTGGTGGGTGCGGATCGAGCTGGCCGGCGGCCGGGCGAGCAGAGTCATGACTACCGCCGCCTGTTCTGCTTGCGGCGCCGGACGATCAGCGCGTCGCTGGACTTCTTGGTGCGGCGGGTGCGGCCCTCCGGACGGCCCTTCGGGTTGACCGGGTGGCGGCCACCGGAGGTCTTGCCCTCACCACCACCGTGCGGGTGGTCGACCGGGTTCATCGCGACACCACGCACGGTGGGCCGACGGCCCTTCCAGCGCATGCGGCCGGCCTTGCCCCAGTTGATGTTGCTCTGCTCGGCGTTGCCGACCTCGCCGACGGTGGCGCGGCAGCGCACGTCGACGTTGCGGATCTCACCGGAGGGCATCCGGAGCTGGGCGTACGGCCCGTCCTTCGCGACGAGCTGCACACTGGTGCCGGCGCTGCGAGCGATCTTGGCGCCGCCGCCGGGACGCAGCTCGATGGCGTGGACCACGGTGCCGGTCGGGATGTTGCGCAGCGGCAGGGCGTTGCCCGGCTTGATGTCCGCGCCGACACCCGAGCTGACCATGTCGCCCTGGTGCAGCTTCACCGGGGCGAGGATGTAGCGCTTCTCGCCGTCGACGTAGTGCAGCAGGGCGATCCGCGCGGTGCGGTTCGGGTCGTACTCGATGTGCGCGACCTTGGCCGGCACGCCGTCCTTGTCCCGCCGGAAGTCGATGATCCGGTAGGCCCGCTTGTGGCCGCCGCCCTGGTGGCGGGTCGTGATCCGCCCGTGGACGTTGCGGCCGCCCTTGGAGTGCAGCGGGCGAACGAGCGACTTCTCGGGGTGATCACGGGTGATCTCGACGAAGTCGGCGACGCTCGACCCACGACGCCCCGGCGTCGTCGGCTTGTACCTGCGAATACCCATGCTCTACTTCCGATCCGACGCCGGGCCGAGCGGCACCCGGGTACGCCCCACGCGGGTGTCAGGCACCGGGGCCTCCGAAGATCTCAATGCTGTCACCGGGCGCGAGGCTGACGAGCGCCCGCTTGGTGGCCGAGCGGTGTCCCCAGCCGTGCTTGGTCCGCTTGCGCTTGCCCGCCCGGTTGATCGTGTTGACCCGGGTGACCCGCACGTTGAAGATCTTCTGCACGGCGAGCTTGATCTGGGTCTTGTTCGCGTCGGGGCGGACGATGAACGTGTAGACGTTCTCGTCGAGCAGGCCGTAGCTCTTCTCGGAGACGACCGGCCGGAGAATGATGTCTCGCGGGTCGGGGATCACTTGTCCTCCTCCTCGCCGGCTGAGGTCGCCGGACGGGAGGCGCGACCGAGGTACGCGGTGAGCGCGCCCTCGGTGAACACCACGTCGTCACTCACCAGCACGTCGTAGGTGTTGAGCTGGCCCGGGTCGAGCAGGTGGACCTCGGCCACGTTGCGCAGGCTGAGCCAGGTCAGCTCGTCCGAGCGGAGGGCCACGACCAGGACGCGGCGCGCGTCCACCAGGCTGGTCAGCGCGGCCACAGCCGACTTGGTCGACGGGGTGTCACCGGCGACCAGCGACGAGACCACGTGCAGCCGGTTGTTGCGGGCCCGGTCCGACAGGGCCCCGCGCAGCGCGGCGGCCTTCATCTTCTTGGGTGTCCGCTGGTCGTAGTTGCGCGGCGTCGGGCCGTGGACGATGCCACCGCCGGTGAACTGCGGCGCGCGCAGCGAGCCCTGCCGTGCCCGGCCGGTGCCCTTCTGGCGGTACGGCTTGCGCCCACCGCCACGGACCTCGCCGCGGGTCTTCGTGGAGTGCGTGCCCTGCCGGGCCGCGGCGAGCTGCGCCACGACGACCTGGTGGATCAGCGGCACGTTCACCGGCACGTCGAACACCGCGCCGGGCAGCTCGACGCTGCCGGCGTCGCCGCCCGCGGGGGCGTGCACCGGGACCGTGCGGTCCACCGGCGCGTCCGCCTCGGCGGGGGCTTCCTTCGTCATCGTTGCCGTCGGGCTCATGCCGAGGCCTCCTCACCGGTGCCGGCGGCCGCGGCCGCCACCGGAGCGGCCGGCTCCGGAGCGGGGCGCTTGGCCGCGCTGCGAACGAAGACCAGACCGCCGTCGGGGCCGGGAATCGCACCCTTGATCAGCAGGAAGCCGCGCTCGGTGTCGACGGCGTGGATGGTCAGCCCGGCCACGGTCACACGGTCGTGCCCCATCCGGCCGGCCATCCGCAGGCCCTTGAAGACCCGCCCCGGAGTGGCACAGCCGCCGACGGAACCCGGCGAGCGGTGCTTGCGCTCGACGCCGTGACCGGCGCCCAGGCCCTTGAAGCCGTGCCGCTTCATGACACCGGCGAAGCCCTTGCCCTTGGAGGTGCCGGTGACGTCGACCACCTGGCCGGCGTCGAACACCTCACCGGTCAGCTGCTGGCCGGGCCGGTAGTTGCCGGCGTCCGCGGTGCGCAGCTCGACGAGGTGCCGCCGGGGAGTGGCACCGGAGGTCTCGAAGTGGCCGCGCATCGGCTTGTTGATCCGGCGCGGGTCGATCTCGCCGTAGCCGAGCTGGACGGCCGAGTAGCCGTCGGAGTCGGGTGTCTTGACCTGGGTCACGACGTTGGGGCCGGCCTGGATGACGGTGACCGGCACGACGCGGTTGTTCGCGTCCCATACCTGGGTCATCCCGAGCTTGGTGCCCAGGAGCCCTCTGTAATTGCGGTTGAGCATGACTGGCGCCGGCCCCTCTTACAGCTTGATCTCGATGTCCACGCCGGCGGGCAGGTCGAGGCGCATCAGCGAGTCGACCGTCTTCGGCGTCGGGTCAAGAATGTCGATCAGCCGCTTGTGCGTCCGCATCTCGAAGTGCTCGCGGCTGTCCTTGTACTTGTGCGGCGACCGGATGACGCAGTAGACGTTCTTCTCCGTCGGCAGCGGCACCGGACCCGCGACCTGCGCACCGGTACGCGTCACGGTCTCGACGATCTTCCGCGCCGAGCTGTCGATGACCTCGTGGTCATAGGCCTTGAGCCGGATGCGGATCTTCTGTGCCGCCATGGTGGGCTTCGCCTGTCCTGTCTGTCTCGTCCGGCCGGTATCACTACCGGGTCCCCGTCGACCTCTTCCCGCTCCGCGGCGCGGGCCGCCGCCGGAAAGGGCGGGCGGCCCGGCGGGTCCGGGTTCGTGCCGGGTGTACCGCCTTGTCTGGTGCCCCGTCGGCCGCGCGTGCGCGGCCCTCGCGGGCGGCTTGCGATCCTGGTCGCGACGCGGAGCGTTACGCCCCGGCGTGGCCGGCCAGCAACAGCGGGCGGCGGGACCCCTTGGGGCACCCGCCGCCCGCCGCCACTACTTGATGACCTTCAGAACCTGACCCGCACCGACGGTCCGGCCACCCTCACGGATGGCGAACCGCAGGCCCTCCTCCATGGCGATCGGCTGGATGAGCTCGACCGTCATCTCGGTGTTGTCGCCCGGCATGACCATCTCGGTGCCCTCGGGGAGGGTCACGACGCCGGTCACGTCGGTGGTGCGGAAGTAGAACTGCGGCCGGTAGTTCTTGAAGAACGGCGTGTGCCGGCCACCCTCGTCCTTGTTGAGGATGTAGACGCGCGCCTCGAACACCGTGTGGGGGGTGATCGACTTCGGCTTCACGATGACCTGGCCGCGCTCGACGTCCTCGCGCTTGATGCCACGGAGGAGGAGGCCGACGTTGTCACCGGCCTGGCCCTCGTCGAGCAGCTTGCGGAACATCTCGACGCCGGTCACGGTCGTCGTGGTGGTCTCCGGCTTGATGCCGACGATCTCCACGGTCTCGTTGACCTTGACGATTCCACGCTCGATACGACCCGTGACGACCGTGCCACGACCCGTGATCGTGAACACGTCCTCGATCGGCATGAGGAACGGCCGGTCGATGTCACGCTCGGGCTCGGGGATGGACGCGTCCACCGCCGCCATGAGCTCGAGGAGCTTCTCGCCCCACTCCTTGTCGCCCTCCAGCGCCTTGAGCGCGGAGACGCGGATGACCGGGACGTCGTCGCCGGGGAACTCGTAGGTGTTCAGGAGCTCCCGGACCTCGAGCTCGACGAGCTCGAGGATCTCCTCGTCGTCGACCATGTCGGCCTTGTTCAGCGCCACGACGATGTACGGCACGCCGACCTGGCGGGCCAGGAGCACGTGCTCCTTCGTCTGCGGCATGGGGCCGTCGGTCGCCGAGACCACCAGGATCGCGCCGTCCATCTGCGCGGCACCCGTGATCATGTTCTTGATGTAGTCGGCGTGCCCGGGGCAGTCGACGTGCGCGTAGTGCCGCGCGTCGGTCTGGTACTCGACGTGCGCGATCGAGATCGTGATCCCGCGGGCCTTCTCCTCCGGCGCCTTGTCGATCTGGTCGAACGGCGTGAACGGGTTGAGGTCCGGGTGCGCGTCGTGCAGGACCTTCGTGATCGCGGCCGTCAGCGTCGTCTTGCCATGGTCGATGTGACCGATGGTCCCGATGTTGACGTGCGGCTTGGTCCGCTCGAACTTCTGCTTCGCCACTGGTGTCCCTCCAAGGACGGGTGGTGTCGTGCTGTGTTGTCGTCAGTGGTGCCGGCAGCCCGGCCCGGCGGGCCTGCTACTCGCCCCTCGCCTTCGCGATGATGTCCTTGGCGACGTTCTGCGGGACTTCGGCGTAGGAGTCGAACTGCATCGAGTAGCTCGCCCGCCCGGAGGTCTTCGACCGCAGGTCGCCGACGTACCCGAACATCTCCGAGAGCGGCACCAGGGCCTTGACGATCCGGGAACCGCCCCGCTCGTCCATGGCCTGGATCTGCCCACGCCGCGAGTTGAGGTCGCCGATCACGTCGCCCATGTGGTCCTCGGGCGTCGTGACCTCGACCGACATCATCGGCTCGAGGATGACCGGGTCGGCCTTCCGGGCCGCGTCCTTGAAGGCCATGGAACCGGCGATCTTGAAGGCGAGCTCGGAGGAGTCGACCTCGTGGAACTGGCCGTCCCGTAGCGTGACCTTGACGTCGACGAGCGGGTAACCGGCCAGGACGCCGAACTCCATGGCCTCCTGGCAGCCGGCGTCCACCGACGGGATGAACTCCCGCGGGATGCGTCCGCCGGTCACCTTGTTCTCGAACTCGTAGCCGCCGCCGTCGCCGCCGGAGGGCTCCAGGTCGATGATCACGCGGGCGTACTGCCCGGACCCACCCGTCTGCTTCTTGTGGGTGTAGTCGACCTTCTCCACCTTGCGGCGGATGGTCTCGCGGTAGGCCACCTGCGGCTTGCCGACGTTCGCCTCGACGCCGTACTCGCGGCGCATCCGGTCGACGAAGACCTCGAGATGCAGCTCACCCATACCGGCGATGACCGTCTGACCGGTCTCCTCGTCGGTGCGGACCTGGAAGGTCGGGTCCTCTTCGGTGAGCCGCTGGATCGCGGTGCCCAGCTTCTGCTGGTCAGCCTTCGTCTTCGGCTCGATGGCGACGTCGATGACCGGGGCAGGGAAGATCATCGACTCGAGGATGACCGGCGAGTTCGGGTCACACAGCGTGTCGCCGGTGGTGGTGTTCTTCAGGCCCACCACGGCCACGATCTGACCCGCGCCCACACCGTCCCGGTCCTCCCGGTGGTTGGCGTGCATCTGCAGGATGCGGCCGATGCGCTCCTTGCGGTCCTTGGTCGAGTTGAGCACCGCGGTACCGCTGGTGATCTTGCCGGAGTACACCCGGATGTAGGTCAGCTTGCCGACGTACGGGTCCGACATGATCTTGAAGGCCAGCGCCGAGAACGGCGCGTCGTCGTCAGCCTCGCGGACGATCTCGGTTTCTTCCTTGCCGACCGCGTGGCCGGTGACCGAGCCGATGTCCGTCGGCGAGGGGAGGAAGTCGACAACCGCGTCGAGCATGGGCTGCACGCCCTTGTTCTTGAACGCGGAACCACAGAGCACCGGGTTGACCTTGCTGGCCACCGTGGACCGCCGCAGCGCCGCCATGAGCTGCTCCTCGGTGGGCTCGACGCCCTCGAGGTAGAGCTCCATGAGCTCGTCGTCGTTCTCGGCGACGGTCTCGACCAGCTTCTCCCGCCATTCCTGCGCGGCTTCGGCGTGGTCGGTCGGGATGTCGACGGTCTCGAACGAGGCGCCCTTGTCCTCGGTGTGCCAGAGCAGGCCCTTCATGCGGATCAGGTCGATCACGCCACGGAAGTCCGCCTCGACACCCCAGGGCAGCTGGATGACGGCGGGCGTCGCGTCCAGCCGGTCGACCATCATGTCGACGCAGCGGTGGAACTCGGCGCCGACCCGGTCCATCTTGTTGACGAACGCGATCCGCGGGACGTCGTAGCGGTCGGCCTGCTTCCACACCGTCTCGCTCTGCGGCTCGACGCCGGCGACGGCGTCGAACACCGCGACCGCTCCGTCGAGGACGCGCAGGGACCGCTCCACCTCGACGGTGAAGTCGACGTGGCCCGGGGTGTCGATGATGTTGATGGTGTGGTCACGCCACGAGCAGGTGGTGGCGGCGGAGGTGATGGTGATCCCCCGCTCCTGCTCCTGCTCCATCCAGTCCATCGTGGCGCCACCCTCGTGGACTTCACCGATCTTGTAGTTCACACCGGTGTAGAAGAGGATGCGCTCGGTGGTCGTGGTCTTGCCTGCGTCGATGTGGGCCATGATCCCGATGTTCCGGGTCGCGGCCAGTGCGGCACGTGCGTCAGCAGCCATGATGAGTTACCAGCGGTAGTGGGCGAAGGCCTTGTTGGACTCCGCCATCTTGTGGGTGTCCTCCCGGCGCTTCACGCTCGCGCCGAGGCCGTTGCTCGCGTCGATCAGCTCGTTCATCAGGCGCTCGGTCATCGTCTTCTCACGACGGCCGCGGGAGTACCCGACGATCCAGCGCAGCGCGAGCGTGGTGCTGCGGCCCGCGCGGACCTCGACCGGCACCTGGTAGGTGGCGCCACCTACTCGGCGGCTGCGCACCTCCAGCGTGGGCTTGACGTTGTCCAGCGCACGCTTGAGCGTGACGACCGGGTCGTTGCCGGTCTTGTTCTTGGCGCCCTCGAGCGCGCCGTACACGATGCGCTCCGCGACCGACTTCTTGCCGCTCAGCAGCACCTTGTTGACCAGGGCGGTCACCAGCGGCGAGCCGTAGACCGGGTCGACGACGACGGGGTGCTTGGGCGCGGGCCCCTTGCGCGGCATTAGCCCTTCTCCTTCTTCGCGCCGTAGCGGCTGCGAGCCTGCTTCCGGTTACGGACGCCCTGCGTGTCGAGAGCGCCCCGGACAATCTTGTAGCGAACGCCCGGGAGGTCCTTCACACGGCCACCACGCACCAGGACGATCGAGTGCTCCTGCAGGTTGTGACCGACCCCGGGGATGTAGGCCGTGACCTCGATCCCGCTGTTCAGCCGGACGCGTGCCACCTTGCGCAGCGCCGAGTTCGGCTTCTTGGGGGTGGTCGTGTAGACGCGGGTGCACACGCCACGACGCTGCGGGCTCCCCTTGAGTGCCGGGGTCTTGGTCTTCTCGACCTTGTCCTGCCGGCCCTTGCGGACCAGCTGCTGGATCGTGGGCAACGCCGCTCCCGTTCCTTCGTGCCTCGTCGTACTCGCCGGCAGCCATCCCGGATGGCCGGCCTGTCTGCCTGCTGTGTCGCGGTGCCGCTCCTCGCCTGGATGGCACGGAGCGTGAGCGCCGGAGTATCCGTTCCCGACCCACGCGGTCGGGCGTGTCGCGCCCTCTGTAAGTACCGGAAGTCCGATACGTCCCAGAAGGAGCGCGCCTACCCGCCCGACTCTGCCGGACCGAACCCGACTGTCACCGACGGCGGCCTGAGTACCTGACCTGAGCGGTCGGTTCTCGGCGCCACGGCGCCACGTCTGGGCGCAGGACACACGCCAGAGCCACGTGGACTCCGGCCACAGGCGCCAACACTACTCCACGCCCACGTCAAGTGTCGAACGGGGTATCACCCGACGACCACGACAGGCGCGACCGGACGACGGACGTCCTGCCTGCGCCTGGCCGTTGCGCGCTCCACGGACGGACCGGTATCCGCCAACCCGCCGGACCGGTACCGACACAGCCGTCCTCCCACCGGGAAAACAGCCACTGCGAACCCTACCGCCGACCCCTCCGGCCTCCACGAACGCCCTGCCGAAAGGCATCCATCAATTCCTCCGCCCAAGGCCCCGAGACCGGGAAGCCAGGCACCGAGGACCAGACCCAGGGCCCAGGACCGGCACTCAGGACGCGGAGCCGGAGCCGGGACTCGACCCGAGGCGGCATCGCCCCCCGGCCGCCGCCCCACCCCCCCCCCCCCCCCCCCCCCCAGGAAAAGCCCCCCAAAACAAGATCTATTGACCAGCCAGCCCCCCTTGGACCACGCCCCATGGAGATGTGTGGCGGGTGAGTGA
>NZ_SJXI01000193.1:0-4130 GCF_004337455.1 Parafrankia sp. BMG5.11
GTCCGGAACGTCGAGTTCCTAGTGCAACGTTCCTCAAAGGCTGGGGTAGATCGGCTGAGCCCGGGTATCGCCCTGTTTTGACAGGGAGTACGTCATGCCGAAGTTCTTGTATGCGCGGGAGCCCCGGGACCCGGTCGAGGAGCAGAAGATCCGCCGGCTGGCGGGTGCCCGGCACGCTCCGGCCGACTGGATCCTACGCGCCCAGATCGTCACGGCCAGCTGGACCGGCCACCACGTCCCCCAGATCGCCGCCGCCCTGCGCTGTCACCCCAAGACGGTGCGGCAGTGGCTGCACCGGTTCAACACCGACGGCCTGGACGGGCTGGCCGACCAGCCGATACCCGGACGCCCCCGGCGGATCACCGAGACCGAACGCTCCCAGATCATCGAGCTGGCCCGCTCCATCCCACCGGGCCGGCTGGAACGCACCCCCGCCGGTGAACTGGACGCCGCCGACCCGGACGGGTGCGCGCAATGGACATTGGACACCCTGACCGAGGCCGCCCAGGCCGAGGGCATCCAGATCCAGCGCAGCCAGGTCCGGCGCATTCTCGTACGCGAGAAGGTGCGCTGGCGGCACACCCGTTCCTGGGCCGACAGCGCCGACCCCGACTTCGTCCCAAAAGGGCGGTGGTCGTCGAGCTCTACACCCACCCGCCCGCCGGCACCACGGTGATCTGCGCCGACGAGCTCGGCCCGGTGATCCCACGCACGTTCCCGCCGGCGCCGGGCTGGTCACCCGACGGCCACCGCCTCAAGGCACCCCTGGAGTACTCCCGGGGCAGCGAGAAGACCTGGGTCTTCGGCGGCCTGCGCATCCGCGACGGCACCGAGGTCACCTGCTGCGCCCCGTCGCGCAACAGCGACGGCTGGATCCAGTTGCTGACCCACCTCGCCCGAGCAAATCCCCGCGGCCCGATCCGGGTGATCACCGACAACCCGGGCACCCACACCAGCCGGAAGGTCCGCCAGTGGCTGGCCCGCCACCCGCGTATCCAGCAGGTGTTCATCCCGAAGAAAGCCTGCTGGCTGAACCTGCAGGAAGGCTGGTGGCGGCTGCTACGCAGGGCCGCGTTCGCCGGACAGACCTTCGCCGACACCGACGAGATCACCCACGCCGTCGACCTGGCCACCACCCACCTCAACACCCGCGCCAAATCATGGATCTGGGGACGACCGGCACCACCCACCCGCAAACTCCGCCAGCGGTTTGTGTACTGCCTTTGAGGAACCCAGCACTAGACGAGCTCACCAGCGCCGCCGCCATAAGCCCCGGTGCAGCAGCGCTGCTCCGTCACCGGTCACCACCCATCCCAGGCTAGACCTGTGCCACCCTCGGCGGGCTCAACCGGTGATGGCAGGCAGTTGCGGTCGGGGTAGTAGGCGGGGTCAATACGTGGGTCGGGTCCGCTGTCCCAGCCGTTCCCGAGGGCGATGAGGTGCCCATCGGGCCAGCGGTGGCGGTCCTCTGCGATCGAAACCGTCTGGACGAGATTAAGGCCGGCCTGGGAGTCATCCTGTCGAAGCGGGTCGAAGCCGTTGTCGTAAACCAGGAAACGACCATGGCCGTCACGAGCGAGGTGTAGGTCACCGGGGTCAGCAACCACGATCACCTTGGTGACCCTGCCACCTTGACCGTCCACGTCCGACTGCACCCGTACGAACACTGGCGCCTGGTATTGCACCCACCGCACCAGCGACCCACCGACGGAAGGCGGATTGCCCTGTGTCCCACCGACAACCGGCCCCACACCGTCTACCTGCTCGAAGTTTTTGGACATAGTCATATATTTCACCTCGTAATTGACCCGCGCCACGGGTCCGATCCGCTACGACCGGCACCCGCTGCGGCCTAGCCGCCGACGACGCCTGGAACTGGGCTCTGGCGCAAGTTCCGTGATTGTGGTTTGGATCTTTATTGGTCGGCGAGCTCACAGGTGCGGAGAAGGAAGCGACCCGTTCGCGGGCGAAGAGCCGAGGTCGGGGCAGCCGTCGCACAGCTCCTGGTGGAGCTGGCGGGTGCTGGTGACACCGGCGTTCCACCGTGCGGTCAGATAGACGGCATGGCGGTCCGAGGTGCCGCGTCGTCTCGTAGGAGCACCGTTGATCGGCTCGTCAGAGGTGGTCGCACGGGCGAAGCGACGCACGGTCTTGCCGTCGAGCCAGAGTCGCCCGGCGATCTGAGAGTGGGGTAGCCCGGCGACAAGCAGCACGTGCACGCACCACCCATTCAAGATCTTACCTTCACCGAACTTGCCATGGCAGTCTGATCACGACACCAGCCGGGGGGAACAGAGCCCCTTGCCGCGGCCCTCAGCTTCACCCGTAACCAACCACACCCCGTGGCGCTCACACGCGCTGGCTGAAAGTCACGCGGGAAAGGCTCACTTCTCTGTCTTCTTACCGACTACGGCCGGTTGGCGTTGATTCATTTCCCGGCGGCAGGGATTCCGAGCCGTCGGAGCAGAGTCTTTGATTTACGACATCGAACGCGGTGCCGGTGGGGTTGACACGGACGAACGCGAAGCAATCGAGGGGGTGGGTAGAGTTGGTACTTAGGTCGACAGGCGAGATCAGACCGTCCGCATCATAGTCAGTGACACTCCGTAGAGCTTTGATGAACCCTTCACGGGTTGGGCAGGTGCCGGCCAGGTCAAGTCCGCGTAGGAACAGGTCGGTGTATATGTAGGCGAGCATGGCGAACTGCTGGTCGGGTTCGATACTTTCAGGCGCGTAGAGTGTCATTGCATCGCGGTAGCGGTCGATGGCTGGGCCTCCCGCCTCGAACGGACGAAAATACACGGGGATCGACACACCAGCCAGCGCTTGACCGAACGCGGGAAGAAGGGCTTTGTCATAGCCGGTCAGGGAAACACCGACGTTCAGGCGTAGGCTCGCGGCACGAGCTGCCTGCACGATGTCAGCAAGATCCTCTGGCGCGGTGAAGCCGATCAGGGCATCGGCGCGAATAGCAGCGAGCTGGTGGACTATGCGCTGCGGGCTGTCACTACTGCTCGTGTACGGGATGGGATCGGTCGCGGCGAGTCCGAGAGCACTGAAGGCGTTTTTGTACTGAGTGATGGTCTCCATGGTTAAGGCTACAGTGCCAGTGGTAACAACAGCGATTCTCGTCCCACCGTGGGCCTGGATATATCGGGCGACCGTTCCCGGAGAGGGCATGTAGAGGTGGGAAAAAAGGTTACGATACCTGTTCCAAGACGGAAGCGCGATACCTACCACGGGGATGCCCTGCGCGTCGAGACGAGCCAGTGAACCTTCGAGCGAGGCCGTAGCTGCCACGAGACCGAACACGGATTCCTGCACAAGATCCTGAGTGGCCAGCGCGTTCTGCGACGAGGAACTCGCGTCATCGCGCCACTGGTAAAAAATCCTACGACCGTGGATGCCACCTTGAGCGTTGGCCAGGTTGATCCGAGCATCCACCCCGGACCGGGCCGAGGAAAGTGCAGTGCTACCAATACCCGAGTCAGAGAACACCAACCCCAGTTTCACCTGGTCGGAGGTGACTCCCGGGCTGTCACAGCCAACCGCCACCGGTCGCCGCTTCCCACTGCCCGGCAAAGTACAGCCAGCCACAACAACGACAATTGCAACCGACACTATCCATCGTATCGACAATCTACCGAAAATCATCGCTTCTCCATGGAATGGCGAAGAGCAGCGACCGGAAGTATCCATTTCGCTACTCTGTAGAGCAGAGTATGCGCCTTGCCTCGTCTGTCGCTGCATTCGGCCACCCGTGCTGTCGACGCCGGCTTCTCCGAACTCGCGCAACGCACGAAGGGGTATTCAAGGACGTGGACGGGGTCCCGGCGATACCAACCTTAACGATTCGAGGCTCCGCCAAGCCCACCACGCATAGATAGAAACCCTCGCTGTTTTCTCGGCAAGACTACCGGAACCTCTCCGCGCGTGCCGAGATTGGGCATGCCATTTTCCCTCTCCGGCACGGCGTTCACGGATTCCTCGCGCTTCGCTCCACCCTCGTTCCGGACGCACCATAGTCAGACCCTGACCCTTCAAGATTGATAGAGGGTGTCTGAAAAGGGTCAGGATGGGTAGGGCAGGGGGTGTGTGAAGCCTCGGTGTGAGGGAGGCTGGTGATGGCC
>NZ_SJXI01000194.1:0-1667 GCF_004337455.1 Parafrankia sp. BMG5.11
GGCTCTTCCCAGTTCGCCGGAGATCGTGTCTGTCCGGTGACTGCCGGCGATGGCCGGTTGTGACTGTGCGTAGCGCCGGTGATTCCGGGAAGTAGGACGCACCCGCCATTCGGCATGATCGCTCTTGCTGAAGGAAGTGATCGCCGAGTGGACGGGTGCGCGTGTTCGAGGGTAGCGGGCTGGCGTTGGCGGAGTTCCTGGGGTTGGCCGGGGTGGTGGTTACGGCGGTGGAGCGGGAGAGGGACGGTTCCTGGTCGCTGCATGTGGCCGGCCCGGTGGTGGCCTGCTGCCCGCGCTGCGGCGAGCCGTCGGGGCGGATCAAGGAGTTCGTCGGGCAGCGGCTGGCGCACCTCGTCGTCGCGCCGGCGCGGGTGACCGTCCACAAGCCGCGGTTGTTCTGTGACCAGTCCGGCTGCGAGCAGGGCAGTTTCGTCGAGAGCGGGCCGCTGGCGGCGCGGGGCGCGCGGGTGTCGACGGTGGGGCGGAAGGCGGTCGGCCACCTGGTCGGGGACTGGGGGGTGCCGGTCAGCAGGGTCGCTGGTGCGGTCGGGGTGGCCTGGTGCACGGCCCAGGACGCGTTCGCCGTGGTCGCCGACGCGGCGGGGGTCGTGGCCTTTGGCCCCGTCGGCGAGGACACGGTCGTTCCCGGCGCCGAGGACGGGGTCACGGAAGCCGGCGCCGACGCGGCCGAAGGGGAGGGCGGCGGGCCGGTGAGGCGGTCGGTGTCCGGGCCGTTGCCGCCGGTCGGGGTGCTCGGGCTCGACGAGCACCGCCGGGGCCGCCCGCGGTATCACCGCGACCCCGACAGCGGCCGGTGGGTCGAGGACGCCGACCGTTGGCTCACGGTGTTCGTCGACCACGCCGGCCACGGCCTGCTCGGCCAGGTCGAGGGCCGGACCGTCGCCGGCACCGCCGCCTGGGTCCTGTCCCAGCCCGCTGCCTGGCGGGCCGGGATCTGGGCCGTCACGATCGACATGTCGACGGTCTACAAGGCGGCGGCCCGGGCCGCGCTGCCCGACGCCATGCTCGCGGTCGACCCCTTCCACGTGACCCAGCTCGCGAACAAGGTGATCGGCGACGTCCGCCGCCGGGTCACCCAGGAGCACCACGGTCGCCGCGGCCGCGCCGACGACCCCGAATACAAGATCAAGGGACTGCTCGTGCGCCGGGAGGAGGCCCTCTCCCCGGCCGCCCGCGGCCGGCTGCTGTGTACCCTGTCCGACCTTGGCGACCGCGGCCGGCAGATCACCGCCGCCTGGCGCGCCAAGGAGCTCCTGCGCGCCGTGCTCGCGCTCGCCGCGCACCGCTCCGGCCACCCGATCACCCGCTCCGACGTCTCCAACGCCCTGACCAGGTTCTTCACCTACTGCGCCACCGTCGGCGAGACCGTCCCCGAGATCACCGTTCTCGCTGAGACGATCTCCAAGTGGCGTGCCGAGATCGCCAACGCGGTCCTCCACTCCCTGTCCAACGCGGCCACGGAGGGCGTCAACCGGCTCGTCAAGCTCGTCTACCGGACCGCGTTCGGCCTGCGCAACGTCACCAACCAGCAGCTCCGCGCCCGCTACTTCGCCTCCCGCGCGACCCGCC
This sequence comes from Parafrankia sp. BMG5.11, assembly GCF_004337455.1. NCBI lineage: Bacteria > Bacillati > Actinomycetota > Actinomycetes > Frankiales > Frankiaceae > Parafrankia > Parafrankia sp. BMG5.11. Next base: position 1,591 of record NZ_SJXI01000194.1, read on the forward strand.
CCACCTGGCTACACACCGTCAACCACCCCGCCGCAGGCGGCGTGATCAGCTGACTACAGATTCCGGCCAACTGGGAA
>NZ_SJXI01000195.1:0-3550 GCF_004337455.1 Parafrankia sp. BMG5.11
GCCCCACCGACACCCCGCTGGCGCGGGCGAACGAGGAGAGGTGGCTCGGCTTCGGTACCGACTACCGGGCCGAGCTGGGCATCGAGGCCGCGACCCCCCTGGAACAGGCCTACCCGCTGCTGTTCCTCTGCAGCGACGCCGCCTCCGCCATCAGCGGCATCACCCTCACGGCCGACTCGGGCTACTTCACCGCCGGCATCTCCGACTCCTTCCCCCCGGCCACACCCATCGTGAAATTCCTGCTCGGTCGGTGACCCGGCTGCCTGGCGGCGCTCGCCGTCGGGCCCGTCCGTCCCTACTTCGGCACACCACCACGCAGCAGGCACTCGACATCCATTAAGGACGAAACACGATGAAAGAGCAGCGCCGGGGCCGCAAGATCGCCATGAGTCGGGACGAGATCGATGCCTTCCTCACCGAGGAGCGAACCTGCCGGGTGGCGACGTCCAGCCCGAGCGGACCACATCTGACTCCGCTGTGGTTCGTGTGGGACGGCTCCGCTCTGTGGCTCAACTCGGTCGTGAAGAGCCAGCGCTGGACCGACATCGCCCGCGACCCGCGAGTGGCCGTGCTCATCGATGGCGGCCACGCCTTCAACGAGCTACACGGGGTCGAGCTCCGCGGGAAGCTCGAAAGCGTCGGAGAAGCTCCCCGGACCGGCACCCCCGACCCGGACCTCGAAACACCGGAAAAGCTCTTCGCCCAGAAATACACCGGTCGCGACGAAATGCACTACGACGGCCGTCACGCCTGGCTGCGCCTCACCCCGGAGAAAATGACCAGCTGGGACTTCCGAAAAATGTGAGAACCCCCGGCACGGCCGGGACCGGAGCACAGATATCTGACCGGATACGCCTGTCAGGCCAGCACCCACGGAGGAGGGTCATGAACGTCGACGACTTGATTCTGGTGAGCATCGACGACCACGTGGTCGAACCAGCGGACATGTTCAAGAACCACCTGCCGGCGAACCTGGCCGACCAGGCGCCGCACGTCGAGACCGACGAGTCCGGGGTGGACCGGTGGATCTACCAGGGCCGGGTCACCGGGGTCAGCGGCCTCAACGCCGTGATCACCTGGCCGCCGGAGGAATGGGCCAAGGACCCGGCCGGCTTCGCCGAGATGCGCCCCGCCGTCTACGACATCCACGACCGGGTCCGGGACATGGACCGTAACGGGATCCTGGCGTCGATGTGCTTCCCGACGTTCGCCGGGTTCAGCGCCGGGCATCTCAACCATTTCAAGGATCCCCTCACCGTCATCATGATCCAGGCGTACAACGACTGGCACATCGACGAGTGGGCCGGCACCTACCCGGGCCGGTTCATCCCGCTGGCGCTGCTTCCGACCTGGGACCCGCAGCTGATGGTGAACGAGATCCGCCGGGTGGCGGCGAAGGGCTGCCGGGCGGTCACGATGCCCGAGCTGCCGCACCTGGAAGGCCTGCCCAGCTACCACGACATCACCTACTGGGGGCCGGTGTTCGAGGCGCTGTCCGACACCGGGATGGTGATGTGCCTGCACATCGGCACCGGTTTCGGCGCGCTCAAGCTCGCCCCGGACGCGCCGATCGACAACCTGATCATCCTGGCGTGCCAGATCTCCTCGCTGGCTGTGCAGGACCTGCTGTGGGGCCCGGCGATGCGGACCTACCCGGACCTGAAGTTCGCCTTCTCCGAGGGCGGCATCGGCTGGATCCCGTTCTACCTGGACCGCTGCGACCGGCACTACACCAACCAGCGCTGGCTGCGCCGCGACTTCGGCGGCAAGCTGCCCAGCGAGGTGTTCCGCGACCACTCACTCGCCTGCTACGTCACCGACCCGACGTCGCTGAAGCTGCGCCGTGAGATCGGGATCGACATCATCGCCTGGGAGTGCGACTACCCGCACGCCGACTCGATCTGGCCGGACGCGCCGGAGTTCGTGCTCAACGAGCTGAACAACGCCGGTGCGACCGACGAGGAGATCGACAAGATCACCTGGCAGAACGCCTGCCGGTTCTTCAACTGGGACCCGTTCTCCGAGATCCCCAAGGAGCGCGCGACCGTCGGCGCCCGTCGCGCGATCGCGACCGACGTCGACACCACCATCCGGTCCCGCAAGGAATGGGCCCGCCTCTACGCGCAGCGACAGACCACCTGATCCACCGCCACGCGGCCGGCGAGACAACGAGAAGCCGCGCCACCCGCCCGAGCGGTGCTTCCCGCCGAATCCGGGTCCTACGAAGAAAGGCCCGTCACCCGTGACAGAAGATCTGTACTGGGACCCGTTCGACCGGGAGTTCCACGTCGACCCGCATCCGATCTGGCACCGGATGCGGGACGAGGCACCCGTGTACCGCAACGAGAAAATGGACTTCTACGCCCTGTCCCGGTTCGCGGACGTCGACGCGGCCCATCTGGACAGCGCCACGTACAGCTCGGCGTACGGCACGGTTCTTGAACTCATGGCGCCCGAGCCGCTGAAGACCGGGCAGATAATCTTCATGGACCCGCCGATCCACACGACGATGCGGGTGCTGGTCTCCAGGGCGTTCACGCCGCGTCGGGTCGGTGGGCTCGAAGGCCACATCCGCGAGATCTGCGCGGAGCTGCTGGACCGGCAGGTCGGCGGTGGCGGGTTCGACTACATCCAGGACTTCGCCGCACTGCTCCCGTCGATGGTGATCTCCCAGCTGATCGGGGTGGACCCGGCCGACCGCGAGGAGATCCGCCACACGATCGACCAGACCTTCCACCTTGATCCGGAGAAGGGGATGGTCAACGACATCTCGATGGCGGCGTCCGCCAAGTTCCACGCCTATCTGTCCGAACAGCTGGAGTCGCGGCGGGCCGAGCCCAGGGACGACATGATGACGGCGCTCGTGCAGGCGGAGATCGCCACCGACGAGGGGACCCGTCGCCTCACCACCTCCGAGGCGGCCGACTTCACCGCGCTGCTCGTGGCCGCCGGTACCGAGACCGTGGCCCGGCTGCTCGGCTGGGCGTGCGACGTGCTCGAGACGCACCCCGACCAGCGCGCGGAGCTGGCCGCCGACCCGTCGCTGCTGGGGAACGCGGTCGAGGAGACGCTGCGCTACGAGTCGCCGTCCCCCGTCCAGGGCCGCGTCACCACCCGGGACGTCGAACTGCACGGCACCACCATCCCGGCCCGGTCGAAGATCATCCTGCTGACCGCGTCCGCCGGGCGTGACGAACGCAGGTACGCCGACCCCGACCGCTACGACATCAGGCGGCGGGTCGACAGTCATGTCGCGTTCGGCCGCGGCGCGCACTTCTGCCTGGGTGCGGCGCTCGCCCGGATGGAGGGGCGTATCGCGCTGGAGGAGACCCTGCGCCGCTTCCCGACCTGGGAGGTCGACCGGGACAACGCGGCACGGCTGCACACCAGCACCGTCCGCGGCTACGAGAAGCTCCCGATCGTCGTATAGGCCCGTACAGATTCATCCCCACCGATCATCCGACCTACCGATCATCCGATGCCATGAAGGCGCGGCCGGCACGTGGCCAGCTCGCTGAGGGAGTCCTGTGAGATATCGCAGATTCGGAAC
>NZ_SJXI01000196.1:0-17023 GCF_004337455.1 Parafrankia sp. BMG5.11
CTACGCTTCACGGCATTGGGTCATGGAGCTGCCGTGGTCGGCGTGCACGGTGAGCCGCCCGGGAGAGATGTTCTGTTTGTCGCAGGTGGCGGCGATCAGGTTCTCGGCGAGAGCGGCTGATTCTTTGTCGGCAAGCGTCCAGCCGACCACATACCGGCTGTAGACGTCCAGGATGACGTACAGATAGTAGGAGGTCCATTTCTGCGGGCCGGGGAGTTTGGTGATGTCCCAGGTCCAGACCTCGTTCGGCCCGGCGGCGAGGAGCTCGGGTTTGACCTTGGGCGGGTGGAGGGCCTGGGCGCGGCGGTCGCCGGTCTCGCCGCGTTCGGCGAGCAGCCGGTACATGGTGCGCTGCGAACACAGGTAGACGCCCTTGTCGAGCAGGGTTGCCCAGACCTGCGCCGGGCTGGCGTCAGCGAACCGCGGGTCGTGCAGCACGGCCAGGACCCGGGCGCGTTCGGCCGCCTCCAACGCCCGGGGGCCGGCCAGGTCCTGATTCCGGGCGGAGTGCGGCGCTACACCGTGCTCGCCGAGGGCCCGGCATCGCCGTCGTCCTGGATGGATTGCGGGTGTGGCCGCGGAGCTACGAGTTCCGGCTGCTCCTGTTCGGGTCGAGGCCGTCCTCGCCTCGACGCCGAACGAGATCGAACGGCTGCGTTCCGGGGGAGAACTCCGTGAATGGATGAATTTCGTGCGGCCCGATCCGGACTCGATCGTCGAGGTGGTCGAATGTGACGTCACCATGGCCCGGAGCACGGTCCGGGAAGCGCGGGTATGGTCACCCGGCTGGGCCACGAGCTATGGGCGGGTGCAGGTCGAGTACCGGGTGAGCCCATTGCCCGACGCGGGGAACGCGCTCATCCGCGTTGCCGTCGCTGGCCTGCGCGGCGAGGTCACGCTCAGCGGTGACGAACTGCGCGGCAGCCGCCCGCGCGCGACCACCGGGATACTCACGCTGACGGGTCGACACCATCCCGCCACCCGGGTGAGCCGGCTCCGGCGGCCGGTGTGTGATCGCCCCGCGGGCGGGGCCGGGCCTGGTGGCTGCCGTCGACGGCGGGTGCCGTGGCACCGCCCGGAACGCCGCCTCGACCTCTGCCCTCCGGGTTCACCCACCCGAGAGCAGGCCGTCGACCAGCCGCGCACGCAGCACGCCCAACGCCGTCCCGGTCCTGATCGATCGTCTCTTCCCGGTGGTCTCCGCGGGAGCCACTTCCTGTCGCGTGTGCGGCAGCTGGTACGTCCAGCAGGCCTTTCGCCCGTATGCTCCCCTCCAACTCGGGGGGTGGGGGACAGATGAATCGACACCACAGGCGGCGTCTGCTCGCGTCGGCGGTGCTGATCATGGCGGTCGGCGCCGGCTGCGGCGGTTCGGACGAGACGCCGGAGACCAGGGCGGCCAGCAGTTCGAGCCCGCCGGTCGCGGCGACGGCCACGCCGACGACAGAGGCCGCGCCGGAAGAGTCGGCGACTCCGCTCCCGCCGGGAGCGCAGCCCGGCCTGGACGACTACGGCGGCGACGGGCAGCTCGACCCGACCTGCGGCACCCAGGACTTCGGTGGCGGGCTGGTGCTGCGCATCCCGTGCGAGATCACGACTCCCAACGAGCCGGAAGACGGCAGCCGCCTCGTCGAGGGCTCCCTCTACCGACTTCCCGGGTCGATCGACGTCAACCTCGACGGCATCTCGGGAAGCCTGCTCCTGGCCCGCGACGACGCCGGCGCGAAGGTCGTCATCGTCGTCTTCAACAGCGACAACCTCTTCGCCACCGGCAGCGACCAGATCGGCAGCACCGACACCGTGGACAACACCATCCGGCTGATCAACTCTACGTTCGCCGGCGGCGAGATCCAGGTACGCGGCCACACCGACTCCACCGGCACCGCCGGCGCGAACCAGCAGCTGTCCGAACGCCGGGCCGCCGTGGTCCGCCAGTACCTGACCGGCCACGACGTCAACGCCACCACAGTGACCGCCATCGGGCTGGGCAGCGGCCAGCCGATCGCCGAGAACTCCAACCCGGACGGCACGCCCGACCCCGAAGGCCAGGCGTTCAACCGGCGGGTCGAGATCGTCCTGCGGCTCCCCGCCGCCTGATCGAGGAAGGTCCGCGGGATGGCCCGGCTTGTGATCGCTGACGGGCGGATCGACGTCGCCCTGTCGTTGCTTGAACGGGTCGCGGCTCTCCACGGCAACGTCTCGGTGGCCGTGGACGACGTGCTCGACGTGAACGCCGTCGCGAAACCCCTCCGAGAAGTCCGGGGCTGGCGGGCGCCCGGAACCGCGGCACCTGGCATCGGCGCCCTCGGCACCTGGCGTTACCGAGGCGGCAAGGACTTCGTCGCGCTCCGCCGCTTCCGCCAGCCCGCCGTGATCGTCACGCTCCGGCCAGGTCGCGGTTTCCGCCGGCTCGTCGTCGGCACCCCCGACGCCGAGCACGTCGCCGCGACGATTCGCGCCCAGCTGCCCCCGTGATGACGCCCGGGGGAGCCTGCCCCGGCGATCGGCCGGGACGGGTTCACCTCACGGAGTCGCGCGGACCTGGTCCGCCGGTGATCCTCCAGTCGCGCCACCGCCGGCCGCCTCGGCGACCGCTTGGGAGCGCATGGCACCCTCGACCGTTCATGAACGCATGTCGCGCTTGACCGCGACCGGCTCAGCTCGCGGGTGGGGCTCGCTTGCCGGCGGCGCGTTCATAGGCACGCAGGGTGTCGACGACCAGGCGGCGCTCGGCTGGGGCCAGCGGTTGGAGGGCCTCCCGCCAGGCGGCGGCCCCCGGACCGAGCCATGCCTCGATCGCCGGGCGGCCGACGTCGGCGATGCTCACGATTCGCCGCCGCCGGTCGTTGGGATCCTCGCGGCGCTCCACGACCCCGCCGCGGCTGAGGTCAGCGTGCAGTTCTACCGGGTCGTCGATGCACTCACCGAGAAACTCCCGAAGGTTGCCGACCATCTCTCCGACGCGAAAGCGGATCTCCTCGCGTTCACCGCCTACCCGCGGGAGGTCTGGCGGAAGATCTGGTCCTCGAACCCGCAGGAGCGCCTGAAAAGGGAAATCCGCCGCCGCACCGACGTCGTGGGTATCTTCCCCAGCCGTGAGGCCATCATACGGCTCGTCGGCGCCGTACTCGCCGAACAACACGATGAGTGGATCGAAACCCACCGTTACATCGGCCTGGAAATTCTCGCCAGAACCGACCCCGCTCAGAAAACCGCCGACACACCCGAGATCAGCGTGACACCCGAAGCCCTCCCCTGCATAACCTGAACCAGGATCACGCGGAGTCACTCTCCGTGCACCACGCCCATGGGCGTGACCTGATCCAGCGCTCGGTTGAATCCCCTCGGTGTGTCCGGAGATTCTGATGCACCCCGGACACGCCGGCGGTTCAATCAGAGCCGGATGACGACGACGGCGGTGTCGTCGGCTGGCTCGCTGTCCGCGCCCACCTCGGCCAGCAGCGCATCGGCCAGTGCCTCCGGATCGAGTCCCGGGTTGCGGCGGAGGCTGGCGGCAAGACGGGACAACCCGACGTCGATGTTCTCCCCGCGGCGTTCGATCAGGCCGTCGGTATACAGCGTCAGCGTGGCGCCGACCGCGAACGTCGCGGTGGCCTGGGACCGGGGCAGGTGTTCCGGGCTCGCGCCCAGCGGCGGGTCGACGGTCTGGTCGAGGAACTCGATGGCGCCGCCGACGTGCGCCAGTGCCGGCGGCGGATGACCTGCCCGGCTGTAGGTGACGGTGAGCGTGTCGTAGTCGGCGACCGCCTGCACGACGGTGGTCGACTCGGCGCCTTCTACCGACCGTGCGTACAGGTCCAGCACGTCCAGGGCGGCTGCGGGCCCGTCGGCCACTCGGACCATGGCGCTCAGTGCGCTGCGCAGTTGGCCCATCGTGCCCGTGGCCGACAGTCCGTGGCCGACGACGTCGCCCACGGCCACCGCGACGCGGTCCTCGGATAGCTCCACCAGTTCGTACCAGTCGCCGCACACGTTCATCGTGCTGGCGGCGGGCCGGTACCGCACTGCCGCCTTGACGCGCCCGGTCGGTGCGGGCGTGGGCAGCATTGCTTCCTGGAGGGCCAGGGCCACCTCGCGTTCCCGAGCGTGAGTTCGACGCAGCTGCTCGTTGCCTTCGTGTAGCTCCCGAGCACGGGCCAGCAGTTCCGTCTCCAGCGTGTGCTGCCGGTCGTCTCCCATTTCTCCGGCGCACATGCGGACGAGGTCGGTCGCCTCCTCCACCCGGTGCACCACCAGCGCCACCTGCCCGTCAGGATCAAGCACCGGAGTGTTGACCGTGCTCCAGTACCGCTCCTCGAACACAGCTGGACGCCCTGGCGCCTCCACGTCGTAACGCTGGACCGCCATGGTGTCGCGCTTCCCGGTGGCCAGCACTCGCCGTAGCGACGCGCCAAGTGCGCGCACCGCTGACGCGGACGGGTACTCCGGATTGTCCGGGAAAGCGTCGAACAGGTAGCGTCCCAGCAGGTTCTCGCGCGTACGCCCTGATACAGAAAGATATGCCTCGTTGGCGGCAAGTATGATTAATTCAGGGGTCAGTAGCAAGGTCGGGCTGGGGAGAACCCGAAAAACGGCCTCATAGTCGATCCTCGGCTCTCCCACCCGCTACCACCTCGACGACGCACCATCGGATATCTGACCTCCCAACGGTAGAACCGCAGGACGGAATGCGCCGACACTGACGTATTGGCGCAGTCCGCCACCGCGGCTGTCTGCCGGACAATGATCGATGATGTCGTCGCCGTAGCCGCGGCGGTCAGCTCCCGATAGCAAATCCTGCCGCCGGTCGGCGCTGGCGCCGCTCCCGACCTCCAAAGAAGCGGCGACGTTTGGTTCACAGCGGACGCAACCGTACAGATTGGGCGGTCGACCACACGTACTCCGCAACTGACTGCCAGCCCGTCTGCTCGGGTGATACATGCGGCGCGGCCCGGTGCCGCGCCTTGACCCACACCGGTGGACTTCCTGCGCGGCACGGTCCGAGTGGGTCTGTCGGGCGTTGTTGCGGTATGAGGAAGCAGCGCATGCTCGCATCCCGGCGACCGGCGGTCAGACGGTGGCGGCGAGTTCGCGGACGATATCCCCCTGGCAGGCACACCCTGAGGGCTGGGATCAGCGGGAGAGCAGCGCCTCCGGCCTTCCTGACTGACCGGCCCAGGGCGGAGGCCCGTGGCCCCTGTTTCGGGCGGCGGTCTGCGAGCCGCCGCCGTCCTCGTTCGACTCACAAGCGCCATCCGAGGCCGCCCCGTCGGTTCCGGACGCGGCGCAGTCCGACGCCGGGGCGGCGGCTACTGGCTGACCTGTCACGGCCGGGGCACCTTGCGCGCTGGTCGCGGCGCTCCCGGTGGTGTGCGTGGACGCAGCCCCGCCGGAGGAGCCGGCATCCTGCCCAACCGTGGACTCGCCGTCGGGCGGGGCGGTTGTGTCGGCCGATGGGCGGGAGGTCGGCGGCGAGGAGTGCATGGCCTTTGGAGTGGTGCCGTGGGCGGCCGCGGGGGGCTGGACCGCCGTTTCAGGGTCGGATGCCGCCAGCAGGCTGGCCGCAGCGGCGAGGGCGACGAGCATCCCGGCGACGGGTACCAGCGCACGGCGACGCCTACGGCCGCCCGCATCCGCAGCGGTGTGCGCGGTGGCCGGCTCGGCTGGTGGGGAGGCGGTGAGTCCGTCGGGAACGGTGTCCAGGTCCACGATCGAGAACCGTGCGGACGGCAGGGGCGAGGATGCTGCCGAGGAACCAGCGGGGGCGGGGGAGGACCGCCGGGGCGGCGGAGCCTGGGCCAGACGCTCTGCGGGTGGCTCTGCGGGCTCTGCGATCGGCGCTGTCGGGGGTCCGCCTGCGGGCGAGGCGGTGGACAATTCGCCGAGGAGGCGGCTCGCGCTCGGACGGCGGTCGGGCTGCTTGCGCACTGTCGCGGCGACCACCGTTCGCAGGTGTCGCGGGAGAGCCGTCAGGTCGGGCTCGGCATGGACCGTCCGGTAGAGGAGGGAACTAAGCGGACCGTCGCCGAACGGAGCCCTCCCGGCGGCCGCGTAGGCGAGGGTGAGCCCCAGGGCGAAGACGTCCGCGGCGGGCCCGGGGCGGTCGGCTGTGTCGAGAAGCTCCGGGGCCATGTATCCAACGCTGCCGAGAACCACCCCGGTCGCGGTGACGGTGCCGGGGAGCCCGGCGGCAATGCCGAAGTCGATGACCTTCGCGCCGTCGGGGGCCAGCATGACGTTGCCCGGTTTCAGGTCGCGGTGCACCACTCCGGCCTGATGGATGGCGACCAGCGCCGAGGCCAGCTCGATCGCCAGTCTCCGCAGACGGTCCGCCGGCAGTGGGCCGTGCCTGGCGACCGCCGTCAGCAGGTCGGATCCCGGGACGTACTCCGCGGCCAGCCATGGCTGCTCCGCTTGGGGGTCGGCATCGAGTAGCCGCGCCACCCGCGGGCTGTCGATCGCCGCTGCCGCGGCCACCTCCCTGCTGAAGCGTCGGACGAAGTCCGGATCGTCGGCGTACTCGTCCCGCAGGACCTTCACGGCGGCCTGCCGGCCCGCGGCGTCCACTCCCAGGTAGACCACACCCATCCCGCCGCGGCCCAGCCGCGCGGCGAGCTGGAACGGACCGACGGATGCAGGATCTCCGTGGCGCAGCGCCTTCACCGATGCCCCAGCCTCTCGACGTCGCCGCACCCGCCCCGAGCGCGTCCGCCGTACATGCCCGCACGTTCACGCCGTATCCCCGCGAGGTCCCGCATCCGGTGAGTGTCGACTTCCGGTTCGACGCCACAGAGGGCCTGGTCCGTACGCTGTCCGGCCCTTGCGGCACGAGGGATCCACGTCAGTGCCGCCTGCCCCGGCCTCGTCGACACCCCGCGGGCTTCGGCGAGTGTCACGGGCCGGACCGACCCGTCTTGTCCGCCGCGGCAAGCAGGGCATCGCGTTCGTCGTCTGTCAGCAGCCGGGCGGCGCCGTCTACCTGCACGAACTGGCCGAACCAGGCCATGTAGCCCGGGGTGCGCGCGACCACCTCGGGCGGACCCTGAGGGCTGGTCGGTCACGAGGAGCGGTCGCACGGACAGCCTCCAGGCTCCGTCCACCACCCACCGGCCCGGGTCGAACCACCGGTCATTCGCTCGGTGACGAGCGCGCGGTCTGCTGGCCGGTGAGGAGCTGCGCACGGCGGTGGACGTCGCGGGGGGAGCAGCGGCGCTCGAGTCGGTTCTGCAGAAGTGACCGGGCGATGTTGGGTCGGTTGGCCTGGATGGCGCAGTAGATCGTGGTGTCCTCGACGATCTCGCGCTGGGCGGCGCTGCCCCCGAGCCGCTCGACGCCGGGCAGGGCGATCAGCGCGTCGGTGGCCCGGTCGGGATCACCGTGCAGGAGGTGCATCAGGGCGTCGGCCAGTGGCGCGACGGTTTCGGTGAACACCTGGCTGGTCCGGGCGGCCGCGGACCGGCGCAGTTGCGCGAGTCGGCGGCAGTCGCCCGCGGCGGCGAGGGCGACCGCCGAGTGCAGCCCGACGAAGGGTGTCGGCGGATCGACGAGCAACGTGCCGGGGACGGTCTCCAGCACCGGTCCGAGTTCCACCGACGTCCAGGCGCCGGCCGCGAAGCCGCGCCACAGCAGCGACGCGGAGTCGATCAGCGCCCGGACGCCGGAGACGGCCGGCGGCGAGAGCTGGGTCGAGAAACGAGCCCGGGCCGCGCTGTCGTCACCGAGCGCGAGTTCGTGCAGGGCCGCGTGCCAGGCGAAGTGCGCCCGGTGCGACGAATCCGACCCGCAGGTCGAGATCCAGGCGTCCAACCAGGCCAGCCCGGCCTCGTGGTCGCCGGTCTCGTAGTGGACGTGGGTCTTCGCGTGGACGGCGTGGCCGGCGGTCGGTTCGACGGCCAGCGCCAGTGCGGCGAGCTCGGCCGCCTCGTCCCAGTTCTCCTGCTCCTGGCGGGTGAAGGCGAGCAGCCCCCGGTACCACCAGTCGTCGCGGTAGACGGCCGCCAGTCCTTCGACCAGGGCCCAGGCCTCGGCAGGGATCTCCGTCGCGCCGCTGAACGCGATCGTCGGCACGGCGATGCTGACGGCCAGCGCGTCTTCCGGGTAAGCGTGGATGTAGCTCAGCAGGGCCGCGGCCGAACCGGCCCCCGGCTCGCGGATACGGGCGGCGACCACCTCGATGAAGCGCCGCTCACGCTCGTCGGCCCGGGCGGCGTGGCGTTGTGCGTCCCGCAGGGCCGTCTCCACGTCGACGTCGGCGCCCCATTCGGCACCGAGCAGGGCCAGTACCGCCTGCCCGAGGGCGAACTGGGGGTCGGCCGCGACCGCCTCGGCGACCAGCGTCCCGGCTCCGGACCGCACTCGCAGGATCTGTCCGAGCCCGGCGACATAGCGGTCGGCCGCCTCCGGGCTGGCGGTGAGGGGCAAACCATAGGGGTCGCGCACCCGCCGGACGACCCGTGGCCCGGGCAGGGCGGCCACGACGGGGCGGGCGAGCGCGGCCGCCTGGCCGCGGATCTCGGGGATCGCCGTGCTCTCCCACAGCTCCCCCCGCCGCAACGGCCCGATGGCCCAGATCGCCGGCCGGGGTCCGTCGGCCGCGACCAGCCGCCCGGACCCCTCGGTGGCGAAGCCCAGGTCCAGGCTGTCCGGGGTAGCCAGGCCGGAGGCGAGCAGGTTCATGACCAGGGGATCATGACTGGTCCGCACGCCGGCGCCCGCACCGGTGCAGTTGACCACGGCCGCGGCGAGCACCCGGGAGCCGTCACTCAGCGAGACCTCGACGCCGGCCGCGGTCTCCCGGGCGTCGACGACCCGCGCGGCGTGCACGACCAGCGATCCCTCGGCGCGGCGCTGCTCCAGCCAGGCGTGGACCGCGGGGTCGACGCGGTGCCGGACCTGGTCCCAGCGCCGCATCGTCGTGGCGACGAAGCTCGACCGGGCAGCCGCGTCCAGCCGTGACCACAGCTCGGCCGTCACCGGGCGCAGCCCGTCCACGGCTCGCCGCCAGTCGCCACCGGCCGCGCGGATGTGATCGAAGACAAGGTGGCGGGCCCGGGCGAGGCTCACCGGACCGTCGGGCAGCTCCGGGGCGGCGAGCGGCGGCGCCGGGTCCAGCGCGTGGGGGAGCGGAAGCAGCCCATGACGCGAGGTCACGTGCAGGCGCACGCCGGCCCGGCTCCAGCGCTGGGCCATGTCGGCCATGGTCAGGCCCGAGCCGACAAGGAGCACGTCGCTGCCGGCCGGGACGCGAGGCTGGGAATCGGCCCGCCACGGATCACTGACGAACCGCGGCGACCGGGCCAGCGCCGGCGGAGCCCACGACGTCGTCGGAGCACCGTGCCCGAGCGCGAGGACGACGGCGTCGACCGGATGGCTGGTCCCGTCGTCGAGCGTCAGCCGCAGCCGGCGGCCGTGCCGGCGGACGTCCGTCGCGCGGGCGCACACCCGCTCGCAGCGCACCCCGGTCGCGGCGCGCAGCGTCTCCTCCAGCGTGTGGCGGAGGTAGTCGGCGTAGAACTGGCGGGGCGCGAAGCCACCGGAAGGAAAGTCGACCGCGACGTGCCGGCGAAGCCAGCGCAGGAAGTGCTGCGGGTCATCGTCGAACGCGCTCATCTTCGCGGCCGGGACATTGAGCCGGTGCCGCGGATCTCGCGTCCGATAAGCCAGGCCCTCACCGACGTCGTCCGGCTCGACGAGCAATATCGTGAACCTACGGCCGGTAACCGCCACGGACCTTGCCAGTTGGGTGGTCGCGAGGCAACCGCTCGCCCCGCCACCCACCACCGCGACGACCACCGGCGCACTCATCGGGACCGTCGACAGTATGCGTGCGGACACCTGGTCATAGAGAGATCTCCTTCCCCGTTTATTCCGGTTGATACCAGGTTAAGCCCAGGTGTGGCAGGCCGTGACCCAGATCGACAGACCGTCCCGAACGATCAACGTGCGGAGAGCCGGGTACCGGAGCCCGTGCTGGAATGATGTGAACATGCGTCCCAGCTCTGGTGCACGGTGGTCGATCGGGTCGATGTCCGACCGCTGACAGGCATGTCCGCCCGTTCGCCGCGTCCGCCCACCCGGTCTCGAGATCCGCGAGGGCGTCCAGATGTCGGTCCAGATGCCGGCGAGCCCCACGGGTCGAGAGCATCGAGACCGAGATGAAGCTGCCGCGCGATTTACACAAGGCAGCGGGATGTGTGCCTTACGAAATGCTCCCGTGACAGCACGTTTACGTCGTCATGCGCCCGGGAATGGCGGAGCCACCTACGGTCGGCCGACCGTAGGATGCACGGCCCGGGGACGACGTGGTGCGACTGTCAGCGCGGTAGCCGCCGGACACCCTCCGGCTTTGAACGTCTGCTGTCCGCGCGTCGCTTCCGGTGGCGCGATGTGGGGTGGTGAGCACGGCCTATGGGAATCCGACAAGCCCGTCGACCCCGTGAACCTCACGGAGTCGGCCGGCATCTCGGCCACGATCCGGAAACGCCTGGATCCGCCCGCGGTACGCCCGGATCCGCCCGCGGTACGCCGAGCCGTGACACGCCGAGCCGCGGCACTCCGAGAGGCCGGGGCGGCCGGTCCACGGCGGCCGCCATGGGAGCGCTGGTACTGGCCGCGGTGCTGGCCCTGGGCGCCTGCGGCGGTTCCGGTGACGGAGCTGGCCGCGGCCCGGTGCGGCTGACCTGGTACGTCTACAACGAGTCGTCCGGTTCGTTCGCGAAGGCGGCCGCGGACTGCTCGGCCGCGTCGAACGGCCGGTACACGATCGGCGTCAACATGCTGCCGAACGATTCGGACGGGCAGCGCCAGCAGCTGGTGCGGCGGCTCGCCGCCGAGGACTCCTCGATGGACATCCTCGCGCTGGACGTGACCTGGACCGCCGAGTTCGCCGAAGCCGGCTGGATCGTGCCGTTCCCGGCGGCGGAGGCCAGGCGGCTCACCGACGGGATGCTGCCGGCCGCGGTGCGGACCGGCACCTGGGAGAACCAGCTCCACGCCGTGCCGCTGAACACCAACGTCCAGCTCCTGTGGTACCGCAAGGATCTGGTGCCGCGGCCGCCGCGGACCTGGGACGAGATGCTGGCGGACGCCCGGCGGCTGGCCGAGCAGGGCAAGCCGCACCACGTCGAGGTACAGGGTGCCCAGTACGAGGGCTACACCGTGCTGTTCAACTCGCTGGTGGCCTCGGCCGGCGGCCAGATCCTCAACGAGGACGGCACCCAGGTGGTGCTCGGCACGCCGGCGCAGCGGGCCGTCGAGGCGATCCGGGCGCTGGCGCACTCACCGGCCGCCGACCCGTCCTGGTCGAACCAGCGGGAGGACGACAACAGGCTCGCGTTCGAGACGGGTTCGGCCGCCTTCCAGCTGAACTACCCGTTCATCTATCCGTCGGCCCGGCAGAACAACCCGCGGCTGGCCGAGCAGATCGGCTGGGCACAGTGGCCGACGCTGGTGCCCGGTCAGCCGTCGCACAGCACGATCGGCGGGTACAACCTCGCGATCGGCGCCTACAGCCCGCACCGGGCCGCCGCGGCCGCCGCGATCGCGTGCCTGACCGGCCGGGACAACCAGATCCGCGACGCGATCGACGGCGGGCTCCCGCCGACCCTCGAGGACCTCTACACCGACCAGGAGTTCATCGACGGCGGCTACCCGTTCGCGTCGGCCATCTACACGGCGCTGCAGAACGCCAGCGTGCGGCCGCGGACGCCGGCCTACCAGAGCGTGTCGCTGCAGATCGCGCACACCCTCTCACCGCCGTCCTCGGCGAGTCTCGGCAGGCTCGGGCAGCTGCGCGGGGCGATCGCCGACGCCCTCGAGTCGAAGGGACTGGTGCCGTGACCGCGAACGGAGCGGAGCCTGGCGCGCGGCGCCTGTCCGAGCGGCGAGGGCAGGAGCGCGGCGACGTGCGCAGTCCGAGCGAGCCGGGGACGCGGCGGAAAGCTCCGCTTTCGGCGCGGGCACGAGCCGAACGCCGGCTCGGCTGGGCGCTGTGCGCGCCGGCGGTCGTCGTCATCCTGGCCGTGACCGGCTATCCCGTCGGGTACGCGGTCTATCTGTCGCTGCACCGCTATGACCTGCGGTTCCCCGCCGACTCCGAGTTCGTCGGGCTGACGAACTACGCGACTGTGCTGACCTCGCCGCTGTGGTGGCAGGCACTCGCGGTGACCGTGATCATCGCGGTCATCTCGGTGGCGATTCAGTTCGTGCTCGGGCTGGCGCTCGCGCTGGCGATGCACCGGGCACTGATCGGCCGCGGGCTGATCCGGACGGTGATCCTCATTCCGTACGGGATCGTGACCGTGGTGGCCGCGTTCGGCTGGCGGTACGCGTGGACACCGGACACCGGCTATCTGTCCGGCCTGTTCGGTGACGCCGCCCCGCTGACCTCGCAGGTCCACGGCATCGCCGTGATCGTCCTGGCCGAGGTGTGGAAGACGACGCCGTTCATGGCGCTGCTGCTGCTCGCCGGGCTGGCGCTGGTTCCGGAGGACCTGCTGCGGGCGGCGAAGGTCGACGGGGCGACCGCCTGGCAGCGGCTGACCCGGGTGATCCTGCCGTTGATGAAGCCGGCGATCCTGGTCGCGCTGCTGTTCCGGGTGCTGGACGCGTTCCGCATCTTCGACAGCATCTACGTGCTGACCGCCGGGGCGTACGACACCCGGTCGGTGTCGATCCTGGGTTACGACAACCTGTTCACGGCGCTGAACCTGGGTGTCGGCTCCTCGTTGTCGGTGCTCATCTTCCTCGTCGTGGCGCTCGTGGCGTTCGTTTTCGTCAAGGGGTTCGGCGCCGCCGCGCCCGGTGGGGAGGGCCACCGCTGATGACCACCGTCACCTCCGCTCCCGCCGCCGGCCCCGCCGCGGCGCGCGCCCGGCGCCCGTCGCGGGACCGCACCGCGCTGCTCGGCTGGTCGGCCGCGAACCTCGTCATCGTCGGGATGTCGCTGGTGCCGTTGCTGTGGCTGGTGTCGCTGTCGTTCAAGACCCCGGCCAGCATCACCGACGGCAGCTTCATCCCGCAGGAGTGGACCTTCGAGAACTACCGGGAGATCTTCGGCGAGTCCCTGTTCACCCGGGCACTGCTGAACAGCCTCGGGATCGCGCTCATCTCCACCGCGCTCGCGGTGGTTCTCGGCTCGATGGCCGCCTACGCGATAGCCCGGCTCGAATTCCCCGGCAAGCGGCTGCTCGTCGGCCTGGCCCTGCTGATCGCCATGTTCCCGCAGATCTCCCTGGTCAGCCCACTGTTCAACCTGTGGCGCCAGATCGGCATCTTCGACACCTGGCTCGGGCTGATCATCCCGTACCTGACGTTCTCCCTGCCGCTGGCCATCTACACGTTGTCGGCGTTCTTCCGGGAGATCCCCTGGGACCTGGAGAAGGCCGCGCAGGTCGACGGAGCCACCCCGCGGCAGGCGTTCCTGCGGGTCATCGCCCCGCTGGCCGCGCCGGGTATGGTGACCACCGCGATCCTGGTCTTCATCTTCTGCTGGAACGACTTCCTGTTCGCCATCTCGCTGACGTCGACGGAGCAGTCGCGGACCGTTCCGGCCGCCATCGCGTTCTTCACCGGCGCGTCGCAGTTCGCCCAGCCGATCGGGTCGATCGCGGCGGCGGCCGTCGTCATCACCATCCCGATCATCGTTTTCGTGCTGCTGTTCCAACGTCGGATCGTCGCCGGGCTGACCTCCGGCGCGGTGAAGGGATAGGCCCGCCCATGGCCGACATCGTTCTAGACCACGTCACCAAGCGGTTCCCGGACGGCCGGCTCGCGGTGGACGACGCCAGCCTCTCCATCGCGGACGGCGAGTTCGTCATCCTCGTCGGCCCGTCCGGGTGCGGGAAGTCGACCACCCTGAACATGATCGCCGGCCTGGAGGACATCTCCTCCGGCGAGCTGCGGATCGGCGGCAAGGTGGTCAACGACCTGGCGCCGAAGGACCGCGACATCGCCATGGTGTTCCAGAGCTACGCCCTGTACCCGCACATGTCGGTCCGGAAGAACATGGGCTTCGCCCTGGCGCTGGCGAAACGGCCGAAGGAGGAGATCGACCAGAAGGTCGAGGAGGCCGCCCGGGTGCTCGACCTCACCGAGCACCTGGACCGCAGGCCGGCCCAGCTCTCCGGTGGGCAGCGGCAGCGGGTCGCGATGGGCCGCGCGATCGTCCGCTCCCCGAAGGCGTTCCTGATGGACGAGCCGCTGTCCAACCTGGACGCCAAGCTGCGGGTGCAGATGCGCACCGAGGTGTCCCGCATCCAGAACCGGCTCGGCACGACCATGGTGTACGTCACCCACGACCAGACCGAGGCGATGACGCTGGGCGACCGGGTGGCGGTGCTGCGGTCCGGGCGGATCCAGCAGGTCGGCACGCCGACCGAGCTGTACAGCCGGCCGGCGACGGTGTTCGTGGCCGGTTTCATCGGCTCACCCGCGATGAACTTCGTGCCGGCGACCGTCGAGGAGGGCGAGCTGCGCACCCCTCTCGGGGCGATCGTCCCGGACGAGCGCCAGCGGCGGCTGCTGGATGGCTGGACCGGGGCGGCGGCCGACCGCCGGTCGCTGATCGTCGGGGCGCGGCCCGAGCACTTCGAGGACGCGGCGCTGGAGCAGGCGGTGGACCGCCCGGGACTGCGGTTCACGGTCACGGTGGACGTGCTGGAGCGGCTCGGTTCGGACAGCTTCGCCTACTTCACCCTGGCGGGTGGGCAGGCCCGGACCGCCGACCTGGAGGAGCTGGCCCATGACGCGGGCACGGTCGAGCTGTCCGGCAAGGCGGAACAGGTGGTCGCCCGGCTCGACGCGGCCAGCCGGATCCGGGAGGGCGAGAAGGCCGAGCTGTGGCTGGACGTCCACCAGCTGCACCTGTTCGACCCCGACACCGGCCGCAACCTGGACGCCCCGGCCACGGCCTGACGCGGCCACGGCATGGCGTGGCAGTGCGGTGTCCGGCCTTCGGTAGATCGGCCTGAACGCTGGAGGTCGTCTGGCGTGATGTCAACGCATGGCGCGAACGACGTCCAGGGCGAAGTCGACGTACTGACTGGCGATCAGCTCGGGGGAGTAGCGGCCGGCGGGCGACCACCACTGCGGCAGCGCCGTACACATGGTGACGACGGCACGCGCCGCCTCCCGGGGCAGCGGGGTCGCCATCAGCCCGCGCCGACACCCCTCGACCACCTCGTCGTCGACCATGTGCTGTACGTCCTGGTGGGCGGCGGCGGCGATGCGGGTGCGGTCCGGCTCCGCGAGGCTGCGCATCTCGCTTGAGCCGATGAAGCCCAGCTGGCGACGGTGGGTGTGGTAGAGGCTCAGGCACTCGACGAGCATGGTGAGCCGCTCGACCGGCCCGTCGCCCTCGGCCCTGGCGGCGCGGCTGCGCTCCAGCAGGTCGTCCATGGTCAGGTCGAGCAGGGCGACGAGGAGATGCTGCTTCGTCGGCCAGTGGTGGTAGACCCCGGGGGCCGAGAGCCCGGCGCGTTGGGCGATATCCCGGATGCTCGCGCCGTGGTAGCCGAGCTCGACGAAGGCGTCGAGCGCGCCGGCCAGTGGCGGGGCGAGCTCCAGTGGCGGGAAGTCCCGCCAGCTTCGGGCCGGGGCCTGCGTCGGGACGACGGTGTGCGGCGCGCGCAGCTGCTTCGGATCCGCGCCGAAGAGGCGGGCCGCCGCACTGAGCCGGTCGTCGCCGATTCTCGTGTGACCGTTCTCGACGGCGCTCCAGGTGCCGATGCTGACGCCGAGCGCCTGCGCGGTCTCGCGCAGGGTGAGGCTGGCGGCGCGCCGAGCCGTCCGCCGAGCGCCTCTCGTTCGAGCCGGTCCTCAGGTGTCATCTCGCGTGCTGGTGCGACGATCGCCCTCCTGGGGCCCCGACCCTACTGCCGGACCCGCCTCGGGGTCCGCTGCGCGTCGAGCTGCTCTCGGGGGGACGGTCCAACCTGACGTACCTGATCAGGGGCGGCCGCGACCGGTGAATCCTGCGCCGTCCCCCGCTGGGGCACGTGCTCGCCACCGCCCACGACATGGACCGCGAGTACCGCATGCTCGACGCGCTGCAGCACACCGACGTCCCGGTGCCGAGGCCGCGACTGCGGGCCGGAGCTGAGATCATCGGAGCGCCCTTCTACGTCATGGACTTCAGCGACGGTGTCGTGCTCCGGGAACGGCGGCAGCTCGAGGCGCTCGCGGGCCGGGTGCCGGCGGCCCTGGCGGAAGCCCTCGTCGACGTCCTCACGCGGTTGCACCGCACGGATTTCGTGGCGGTGGGGCTCGCCGACCTCGGCCGCCCGGACGGCTATCTCGAGCGGCAGCTGCGTCGCTGGGCCGCGCAGTTCGCGGCCTCGCGCAGCCGCGACCTGCCCGAGCTCGTCCGGCTGGGGACGCGCCTGGGGCGGCGGTTGCCGACCCCGCAGACGGCGGCGATCGTCCATGGGGACTACCGCCTGGACAACGTCACCGTCGATCCGGCCGATGGGCGCGTGCTCGCGGTACTCGACTGGGAGATGGCGACGATGGGCGACCCGCTCACGGATCTCGCCTCCGCGGTGCTCCGGTGGGACGGCATCCGCGGCCTGGACAGCCCGGTCGCGGCGGTGCCGGGAGACGTGCCCGGCTTCCCGGACAGCCAGGTGATCGTCGATTCCTACGCCCGAAGGACCGACCGGGATCTGTCCGACCTTCCGTGGTACCTGGGCTTCGCCTTCTACAAGATCGCGACGATCTTCGAGGGCATCCACTTCCGCCTGCAGCAGGGGCTGACCGTCGGCGACGGGTTCGAGCGGCTGGGCGTCGTGGTTCCCGCGCTGGTCGAGCGTGGACACGCCGCGCTCGACGCGTGGACCTAGTCGCTGGTTGGTCAGGTTGGGGCGACTAGTGGGTGGGAGTGGCCCACGTGGTCAAGCAGGGCTGTCAGTTCCGGTGGGGGTGGGGCGGTCGACCAGCGGTGCCAGTACAGCTGCAGACGCGCCCAGGGGCTCAGCCAGCCGCGGACCTGTCGCAGTGTGTCCTTGCCAGACGATGCGGCGCCGTG
>NZ_SJXI01000197.1:0-8474 GCF_004337455.1 Parafrankia sp. BMG5.11
AAGATTCAGGACAGGTACTCAGGCCAACCGCCGCCAGGTAGCGGCATCACAGGCGGGTTCATCGTCAACCCGTCACACCGCCCGGCCGGAGCCCACGATCACAGCCGGACCACAGCAACATGCTCGTCGGGCTGGGGCGAAGCCCCGTTAGTTCTCCGAGACCTGGTTCTCCGGGACAGAGCTTTTTGAGGCAGAGCTCGCCGAGGCAGAAGACGGGCGCTGGGCGACGTCCCGCAGCGTGCGGAACGCCGGGACGAGGGCCTCATGGAGCGACTCGAAGACCGGGAGCAGCGCGCGGTAGGTGGCAGCGGACGCCGGCTCGGGGCGGTGGCTCTCACCGGCCTGCACGAGGTCGGCCGCGACGTCGAGGTTCTCGACCATGCCGAGGGCGTCCATCCCCAGCAGTGCCGCGCCGAAGCTCGTGCCCTCACGGGTCGAGGGGAAGTCGACGTCCATGCCGAGGGCGTCGGTGAGGATCTGCCGCCACAGCGCGCTGCGGGCGAAACCGCCGGTGGCCCGCGTCTCGCGCACCTCGATCCCGGCGGCCCGGATGGACTCGGCGACCAGCGCGAGCTGCAGGCAGACCCCTTCGAGTGCCGCCCGGACGAGGTGCTCGCGGCGGTGCCCCCGGGTCAGCCCGACGTAGGCCCCGCGGGAGAGCGAGTCCCAGTGCGGCGCCCGCTCCCCGGTCAGGTAGGGTAGCATCAGCAGCCCGTCGGACCCCGCGGGGGCCCGGGCCGCGATGTCCAGCACGGCCGGCTCGTCCTCCAGGTCGGGCGCCAGTGCGTCACGTGCCCACCGCAGCACCAGCCCGCCGTTGTTGATGGCCCCGCCGACCACCCAGCGCTCCGGCGCGAGGGCGTAGCAGAAGAGGTGCCCGGACAGGTCGACGGTCGGCCGGTCGACCATCACCCGGATCGCGGCGCTCGTCCCGATCGAGCAGGACGCGACCCCGCCGTGCACCGCTCCCACCCCGAGCGACGCCAGTGCCCCGTCGCTCGCGCCGACGACCACCGGCGTCGCGGCCGGCAGCCCGAGTGCCGCGGCCGCGGCCGGGGTGAGGCGGGGGAGGACCTCGGTCGTCGCGGCGAGGCGGGACAGTCGGGCCGGGTCGATGCCGGCGACGTCCAGCGCCTCGCCGTCCCAGTCGAGGGCGGCCAGGTCGAGCAGCCCGGTGGCGGATGCCACCGAGTGGTCGACGAGCCACTCGCCGCACAGGTCGGCGAGGATGTACTCCTTGATCCCCACCCAGCGGCGCACCGCCGCGAAGGTCTCCGGGTCCTGCTCGCGGAACCACACGAGCTTGGCCAGCGGGGACATCGGGTGCGTCGGCGTGCCGGTCCGGCGGTGCAGCTCCAGGCCGTGGGTGGCGCGCAGCCGTTCGGCCTGTGTCGCCGCCCGGGCATCCGCCCAGGTGAGTGACGGGGTCAGTGGCCGGCCGGCGTCGCCGATGCCGATGAGCGTGTGCATCGCGGCGGAGAAGGAGAGGCCGCTGACCCGGTGACCGGCGTTCCCGGCCTGCCGCGCCGCCCCTCTGACCGCCTCGGTCACCGCCCCCCTGATGACGTCGGGGTCCTGCACGGCCTCGCCGGGGTGGGGTTCGAGCAGGGGGTAGCCGACCCTCGCACTGGCGTGCTCGCGACCGTCCGGGTCGAAGGCCACGACCTTCGTGGCGGTCGTGCCGACGTCGACGCCGAGGATCACGTCAACCCCGGCACCGGATGCGGCTGCTGTGGAGGGCCGTCTCATGCTCTCCCTGTACCAGAGTAGAAGATCCGGGCGCGGACGGGTTGCTTCTCGTGGCGGACGGCAGGAGGGTCCCTGGCGGTGCCGTGCCGCCTACTGGATTATGGACAGCTTGCGTGCGCTAGGACACCAATATAGCGTGGCCTCCAGAAACTAGCGCGAGCTAGTATCGACGGGTCGTGCGCCTGGGGCCCGCGATTGGGTTTGCATGGGCGGAAAGGCTGAGCATGATTGACCGAGAGGCTGTCGTCCGCCGTCACAACGTCGAGCTGGTGCGGGCCGACGCGGCGGCGGCGATCACGGTCGGCAACGGCGACTTTGCCTTCACCGCCGACATCACCGGCATGCAGACCTTCCCGGCCTTTCACGACCAGGCCGCCGCCCACCCGGAGAAACGCCTGGCCGTGAACACCGCGACGATGTCGACGTGGGGCTGGCACTCCATGCCCAACCCCGAGGGGTTCGTGCTCGCCGACGCGATGACCGGTTACCAGACCGCCCGCGGGCCGGTGGAGTACCCCGACAAGTTCGACATGATGGCGATGTTCACCGGCGAGATCGCCGAGGAGCACCGCGCCGGAACCTGGCTGCACTGTAATCCCCAGCGCCTTGATCTGGGCCGCATCGGACTCGTCCTGCGGCCGGATCCCGACGCCGCTCCCGAGAGCGATCCCGGGGCGCTCACGAATCCGCGTCAGCGCCTCGACCTGTGGTCGGGCGAGCTCGCCAGTGTCTTCGAGTACGCCGGGCACGAGGTGCGGGTCAGCACGGTCGCCGATCCGCGCGACTCCCGCGTCGCGTTCCGCATCGAATCCGAGCTGCTCGCCGACGGCCGGGCCGCCGTCGTCCTCCGGTTCCCCTACGCCAGCGACGACTTCTTCCGGACCTCGGACTGGAGCGCACCCGAGCGGCACACAACGGCTCTGCACCTGCTCGGCGACCAGTCCTGCCGCCTCGACCGGACACTCGACGACACCGCGTACACGCTGCGCCTGGACTGGTCGGAGGGCCGGATCAGCCCGACCGGTGAGCCGCACGAGTTCGTGCTGACCGCGTCGTCCGCCGCGCTGGAGCTCGTGGCCGGTTTCGCTCCCGGCGACAGCTGGGCGCACGAGCGCGCGGAGTTCGCGCCCGTCCGGAGCGCGGCGGCGGATTCGTGGCGCCGTTTCTGGACGTCGGGGGCGGCGATCGATGTCGCCGGCAGCACCGATCCCAGAGCGGCCGAGCTGGAACGGCGGGTGGTGCTGTCCCAGTACCTGACCGCGGTCAACTGCTCCGGTACCGTCCCGCCGCAGGAAACCGGGTTGGTCACCAACTCCTGGCAGGGCAAGTTCCACCTCGAGATGCACTGGTGGCATGCCGCGCACTTCGCCGCGTGGGGCCGTCCCGATCTCCTGGAACGCAGCCTGGACTGGTATCTGTCAATCCTGGATTCGGCCCGCGCAACCGCACAGCGACAGAGTTACGCCGGGGCGCGCTGGCCCAAGCAGGTAGGTCCGGACGGCAGGGAGAGCCCCTCCGAGATCGGGGCGCTGCTCATCTGGCAGCAGCCTCATCTCCTCTACCTCCTCGAGCTGCTCCACCGCAGCCGCACCGGGCCGGAACGCGAACGGCTGGTGGCTCGTTTCGCCGAGCTCGTCGAGGAGACGGCTCTGTTCATGGCCTCCTTCGTCGAGGACCGCTCAGGCACCTACCACCTGCCCGCCCCGCTGGTCCCCGCCCAGGAGTTCTATGACGCCAGGACCACCGAAGATCCCACCTTCGAGCTGGCCTACTGGTGGTGGGGCCTGGAAATCGCCCAGCGGTGGCGCGAACGCCTCGGCCTGGGAAGAAACGCACAGTGGCAGCAGATCCAGGACGGCATGGCGCCGCCCCGCCAGGAGGCGGGCGTCTACTCGGCGATCGCCACGGAGCCCTATCTGCGGCGCGACGACCATCCCTCGATGCTGTGCGCTCTCGGTGTCGTGCCCGTGACCCCCCTCATCGACGCCGCCACCATGGAGACGACGCTCCTCGCCGTCCGGGACACCTGGCAGTGGGACTCCGCGTGGGGCTGGGACTTCCCGGTCATGGCGATGACGGCGACGCGCATCGGCCGCCCCGACCTCGCGGTGGACGCGCTCCTCATGGACCGTCCGAAGAACCGGTACCTGCCCACCGGCCACTGCCCGCAGATGGGCAGCTTCCTCCCCATCTATCTTCCCGCCAACGGCGGCCTGCTCGCGGCCGTGTCGCTCATGGTCGCTGGCTGGGAGGGCGCCGGCACCGACCTCCCGGGCTTCCCCCGTGACGGCAGCTGGACCATCCGCCACGAAGGCTTCATCGCCTGGCCCTGAACCAGGCGTGGTGTGTGCCGTACTGGCGGCCTGCTGGCCCGGACCACTGGCTCCAGCGGCCGGTAGGCCCAGGTCAGTCCGAGCCGATCCGGGCCGCCGCATCGGCGAACTGCGCGGCGTACAGGCGGGTGTAGGCGCCGTCGGCGTCGACGAGGCGATCGTGCGTGCCCTGCTCGACGATGGCACCGTCCTCCATGACGACGATCGTGTCCGCGTCACGGATGGTGGACAGCCGGTGGGCGATGACGAAGGCCGTGCGCCCTTCCCGTAGCCGGGCCATGGCTTCCTGGATGAGAACTTCGGTGCGGGTGTCGACGGAGCTGGTGGCCTCGTCGAGGATGAGGATCGCGGGTCTGGCGAGGAACGCCCGGGCGATGGTGAGGAGCTGTTTCTCGCCGGCGCTGAGCCCGGAGTCCTCGTCGTCGATCACTGTGTCGTAGCCGTCGGGCAGGGTCCGGATGAACCGGTCGGCGTGGGCGGCCGTCGCCGCGGCGACGATCTCGTCGCGGGTCGCTCCCCGTGCGCCGTAGGCGATGTTCTCGGCGATGGTTCCGCTGAACAGCCAGGTGTCCTGCAGGACCATGCCGACTCTGGAACGCAGGCGGGCCCGCGCCATCGTGGCGATGTCGACGCCGTCCAGGGTGATGTGACCCTCGCCGACGTCGTAGAAACGCATGAGCAGGTTGACCAGCGTGGTCTTGCCCGCGCCGGTCGGGCCCACGATGGCGATGGTGTGACCGGGCTCGGCGGTCAGCGACAGGTTCTCGATGAGCGGCTTGTCCGGGATGTACCGGAAGGACACGTTCTCGAACGCGACCCGACCCGTGACGGTCGATGCCGGCTGGTTCGCCTCGATGGGGTCCGGTGACTCCTCGGGCGCGTCGAGGATCTCGAAGACCCGTTCGGCCGAGGCTGCGCCGGACTGCACGGTGCCGGCCATGCTGGCGAGGAACGCCAGCGGCTGGCTGTACTGGCGGGAGTACTGGATGAACGCCTGGATGTCGCCGATCGTCAGCGCGCCGGCGGCGACCCGCACCCCGCCGACGACCGCGATGAGGACGTAGTTCAGGTTGCTCATGAACATCATGGCCGGCTGGATGGCGCTCGACACCGCCTGCGCCCGGTAGGTCGCCCCGGTCAGCTCGTCGTTGCTCTCCATGAAGACGTCCATCGCCTGCTGGTCGCGCCCGAAAACCTTGACCAGGGCGTGGCCGGTGTACATCTCCTCGATGTGGCTGTTGAGTCGCCCGGTCTGTTTCCACTGCTCCAGAAAGAAGGGCTGGGCCCGTTTACCGAGCGCCGTCACGGCGACGAGGGACAGCGGGGCGGTGACGAGCGCGATCAGCGCCAGCAGCCATGAGATCCAGAACATCGCGGCCAGCATTCCCGCGATGCTGAACAGCGGGATGACGAACTGCCCGAACACCTGCTGGAGGCTCTGCCCGAGGTTGTCGATGTCGTTGGTGACCCGGCTGAGGATCTCGCCGCGGCGCTGGCGGTCGAAATAGGAGACGGGCACCCGGGAAATCTTGATGGCGACGTCCTCGCGCAGTTGCCGGGTGACCCGCTGCACGGCGAGGTTGGCCGTCCACGCCTGGACCACGGCGCACAACCCGGCGGCCACGGACACCGCGGTCGCGTACAGCAGCACCCGTCCGACCGCGTCGAAGTCGATGCCGGAACCGGCTGCCGCGGCGCCGTCGGTGACACCGGCCGGAGACCGCGCCGCGTCGGGCTGGCGGCCCAGCGTGCCTTCGACGACAAGGTTGGTGGCGCGGCCGAGCAGCCATGGGCCCGAAGCGGTCAGGACGACACTGGCGACACCGGAGACGGCCGTGCCCACGAGCAGTCCTCGCTGCCGGGATATCGCCTGCCACACCCGGCGCACGGTGCCGCGGGAGTCCGCGGACCTGTCGGGCCGGCGCGGGCCGCCCGTCGCGGCGCCGAGGCCCTGGGCGGGGTGATTCCGGGCGGCGCGATTCCGACTCATGCGGCCTCCGCCTCGGTCATCTGTGACAGCACGATCTCGCGGTAGGTCGCGTTCCCGGCGAGCAGTGCGTGGTGGGTGCCGACGCCGACCACCCGTCCCTCGTCGAGCACGACGATGCGGTCGGCACCGCGGATCGTGTTCACCCGCTGGGCCACGATGACGACCACCGACTCCGCCGTCTCGCGGGCCAGCGCCGCCCGCAGCCGCGCGTCGGTCGCGTTGTCGAGGGCGGAGAAGGAGTCGTCGAACAGGTACACCGCCGGCCGCCCGACCAGGGCGCGTGCGATGGCGAGCCGCTGGCGCTGGCCGCCGGAGAGATTCGTGCCGCCCTGCGAGACCGGCGCGTCCAGACCTTCGGGGAGCGCTTCGACGAACGCCCGGGCCTGGGCGATGTCGAGGGCCCGCCACAGCTCGTCGTCGGTGGCCTCGGGGTCGCCGTAACGCAGATTCGTGGCGACGGTTCCGGAGAACAGGGAGGGCCGCTGCGGGACATAGCCGATCGTCCGGCTCAGCAGCGCCCGGTCGAGCGCGCGGACGTCGACGCCGCCCACCAGGACCATGCCCTCGGACGTGTCGGCCAGCCGGGGGATCAGGCTGAGCAGGGTGCTCTTGCCGCTGCCGGTGCTGCCGATGATCGCGACTGTCTCGCCGGGGCCCGCGGTGATGTTCACATCACTGAGCACGGCCGCCTCCGCGCCCGGATACCGGAATCCCACGCCACGCAGCTCGACGTGTGTGCGCCGGGTGAGAGCCGGCACCGCTGTGGCGGGCGGGACGGCTGTGGCGGGCGGGACGACGGTGCTCGCGGTGCCGAGCACCTCGCGGACGCGTCCGGCGCAGACCTCCGCCCGGGGGAGCATGCGCAGCAGGTAGGTGGCCATGATGGCCGCTCCGAGGATCTGCATGACGTAGCCGAGGAACGCCGACAGCGTCCCGACGCCGATCGCCCCGGAGTCGATGCGCAATGCGCCGAACCACACGACGGCGACGCCGGCGAGGCTCGCGACCGCGGTCGCCAGCGGGTACATCAGAGCCATGAGCTGGCCGGCCCGTACGGACACGTCGGTGAGCAGGGTGTTGGCCGCGGCGAAGCGCGCGTGTTCGTGGTCCTCCTGGACGAAGGCCCGGACGACACGCAGCCCCGTGATCTGCTCACGCATGATGCGGTTCACCGAGTCCGTCGTGCTCTGCTGCGTGGCTGACAGCGGTGTCATGCGGCGCAGGATGACCAGGATCGCCGCGCCCAGCAGCGGGGCGATCACGACGAGCAGGAGCGACAGCGGGACGTCCTGGCCGAGCGCGAAGACGACGCCGCCGACGCACATGATCGGTGCTGTGATCATGAACGCGAGGGTGATCTGCACGAGGACCTGGATCTGCGTGATGTCGTTGGTTGTCCGGACGATCAGCGACGGAGCGCCGAAGAGGTGCAGTTCGGTCGAGGAGAAGGACTGCACGTGGCCGAACAGCGAGGCGCGCATGTCACGCGCCAGGTACGTCGCCACCCGGGCCGCCAGCACCGCGGCGGCGATCGCGCACAGGAGCTGCACCAGGGACACCGCGATCATGACGCCGCCGACCCGCCAGATGTGGCCGGTGTCGCCGGTCAGGACACCCTTGTCGATCACGTCGGCGCTCAGGTCGGGAAGGTAGAGCGCCGCCGCGGTCTGGACGAGTTGGAGGATGGCCACCAGAGCTGTGGCCCGTCGGTACGGACGCGCATAGCGCAGCAGCAGGCGAATCAGCACGAAGACTCACAGGGGCGGTCGGGTGGCCCGCGGACCGTACGCGGACTGAGCGGCTGTAACACTAGCCGGACAGATCCACTTCCATCAAGGTAGATGCATCTCTGAGAGATGCATCGCTGTTGCTGTAAGGTTGCCATGGACGGATTCGAGCTCTTCCAGTTGGGTCGCAGGCTGATGAAGCTTGGCGAGCAGGCGATCCCGGAGATGGGGCTCCACCGGATGTCCGGTCCGACGCGCGCGGTCGTGTTCGACGTCTTCGGGAACCCCGACAGCTCGATCTCGGAGATCACCGCGCGGGTCAGGTTCCCGCAGAGCCAGGTCTCGGCGTGCGTCGCCCGGTTGCGCGAGGTCGGGGCCCTGGAGACCGTCAGCGACCCCCACGACCGTCGCAGGACACTCGTCCGTCCCTCGGCCGAGGCGCTGCGCCGTGCCGAGGACCGGCCCTCGGCGCCCATCGACGACACCCTCGCCGCCGCGATCGGCAGCACCGACCCGGCCGACATCCAGCGGGTGAGAGACGCGCTCGAGGTCCTGGCCGGGCTGCTCGACCGGCGTCAACCCACCGCCGGTGTGCCCTCAGCCCCCGGCGCCGCGGACACGCCCTGACGCGTCGCGCCCGACAGCTGTTGCGTTGTGTTACCGCTTGTTCAGCTG
>NZ_SJXI01000198.1:0-1803 GCF_004337455.1 Parafrankia sp. BMG5.11
CGGGCGCCTCTACTCCAACAAGGGAGCGATGACGCCTGGGGTCACCGGGGAGACCGTGGACGGGATGTCACTACGCAAGATCGACGCTATTATCGAAGCGCTTCGCCATGAGCGCTACCGATGGAACCCGGTCAAGCGGATCCACATTCCGAAGAAGAACGGCAGGACCAGGCCTCTGGGGCTGCCGCCGTGGTCGGACAAGCTGGTCGGTGAGGTGGTCCGCCTGCTGTTGGAGGCGTACTACGAACCGACCTTCTCCGATCTGTCTTACGGTTTCCGTCCTGGCCGGGGATGCCACACCGCACTATACGGGACGTGGCTGATACCTGGACTGGGACGACCTGGTTTATCGAGGGAGACGTCGCCGACTGCTTCGGGAGCTTCGATCACCAGATCATGCTCTCGATGCTGGGCGAGACGATCCACGATGGCCGGTTCCTGAGGCTGATGCGTAACATGCTTACAGCCGGATACCTGGAGGACTGGGTCTGGAACGCGACGCTGAGCGGGGTACCGCAAGGCGGTGTCGTCTCACCCGTCCTCTCGAATATTTACCTGCACCGGTTGGACTCTTTTGTTGAAACGGTTCTGATCCCGGAATACACCCGAGGGCGGGTCCGTGAGCAGGACACCGCCTATGCTAGGGTGCGCGCCGCCAGGGACCGGGCATACCGGCGCGGCAACCACACGCAAGCGCGGAAGCTGCGCCAACAGATGCGGACCATGCCCAGCGGGGATCCTTACGATCCCGGCTACCGGCGGTTGCGCTATGTTCGGTATTGCGACGACACCCTGCTCGGGTTCGTCGGACCCAAGGCCGAAGCCGAGGAGATCAAACAGCGCCTGACAGCGTTCCTACGCGACGATCTCGCCCTGGAACTCTCGGACGACAAGACACTGATCACGCACGCCCGCACCCAGGCGGCGCGTTTCCTCGGATACGAGATCACCGTGCTTCACAACGACCGCAAGGTCACCGGCGGCAAACGCAGTGCCAACGGCACCGTCAGCCTCCGGGTACCCGAATCGGTGATCAGAGCCAAGAAAGCCCCCTACACCTCGCGCGGCAAACCCGAGCGCAGGCCCCGTCTGATCAACGAGGACGACCACACCATCGTCAGCACCTACGGGGCCGAGTGGCGGGGCGTCGTCCAGTACTACCTGCAGGCCGGGAACGTTCACCGTCTCTACCGGCTGCACTGGGTCATGGAGACCTCGTTGCTCAAGACCCTGGCCAACAAGCACCGCTCGTCGGTGTCGAAAATGGCCCGTAAATACGCGGCCACCGTCGACACCCCGCACGGGCGACGCAAGTGCTTCGAGGCCACGGTCGAACGCAGCGGCAGGAAGCCACTGGTCGCACGGTTCGGCGGTATTCCACTCCGACGGCGCCGCGACGCGGTCATCTCCGACCGCGTCCTGGTCCCGGGCGTCGTCCGCCACACGGAGCTGGTCACCCGGCTCCTGGCGAACCACCGCGAGATCTGCACGAGCACGGACGGCATCACCGTGCACCACGTCCGGCGCCTGTCAGAACTCGAACGTCCCGGACAATCGCAACCGGCATGGGCGGCCCACATGGCACGACGGCGACGCAAGACCCTCGTGGTCTGCCGTTCCTGCCACGACGCCATCCACGCCGGAAAACCCAACCCGCAGCTCACGTCATAGTCACCGGAGAGCGACGTGCGGTGAAAGTCGCATGCGTCGTTCGGGCTGGGGGCCGCCGGAAAAGGACCCGCACCCGCGGGCACCTCGCCGGCGGCCCACCAGTGCCCCCAGCTCGAAGACCTGTTCCGGCTG
>NZ_SJXI01000199.1:0-6381 GCF_004337455.1 Parafrankia sp. BMG5.11
TGGACTCACTCACCCGCCACGCTTCGCCGTCGCCGCGGGTCAGCCAGGCGAGGCGGGGTCCGTTCTCGATGTTTGGCTACTTTGGGAGTTTGAGAAACTACTCTGTGTTCGATCCGATGCCGCAGAGAAGCGTTGGGGCCCGTCACCAGTGGTGACGGGCCCCAACGCTGGCTGTTCGATTCTCCGGGCCCGGTGTACCCGGAGCCCGGGACGGGCGCCTGGAGGGTCCGGAGGGCCTGGGCGCGGAACTCGGCGTTCGTCTGCGCGGACCGCGGACCGGCTGACCGGCGGACCGGCGGACCAGCGGACCGGCGGACCAGCGGACCGGCGGACCGGCGGACGCGCAGATGGGCGGGTCAGGCTTCGGCGAGGGCCTCCACGCGCTCCGGTTCCGGGCGGGCCTGGGCGGCACCAGCCGGGACGACCGGTGACTCCTTGCGCGGCATGAACACCGCCAGCGCGGCGGCCCCGAACATGAGCGCCGCGCACACCAGGAATCCCAGCGAATACCCCGACGTCAGCGCGTCGGCCCGGTCGGCTCCCGCGGCCAGCTCGCTGTCGGTGTGCGTGTCCGCGACGATCGCCAGGACGGCCAGGCCGACGGCGGCGCCGATCTGCCGCGCGGTGTTGAGCAGCCCGGACGCGAGCCCGGCGAGCTGCGGCGGCACCCCCGCGGTGGCGGCTGTCGTCACCGCGACCATGTTGATGCCCATCCCGAATCCCAGCAGGGTGAGCGGTCCGAACACCTCGCTCCAGTACGAGCCGTGCGCGCTCAGCGCACTGAGCCAGCAGACACTCGACGCCACGATCACGGACGCGCCGATGATCAGCGGACGGGGGCCGAACCGGCCGACCGTCCGGGAACTGACCTGCGACCCGACAATGATCATGATCGGCATGGGAACCAGCGCCAGGCCGGCCTCGAGGGGCCCCTGCCCCTTCACCTGCTGCAGGTACAGGGTCAGGAAGAAGAACAGTCCGAACATGATCGAGCCCATCACGACGCCGATCGTGTTCGCGTACCGCAGCGCCCTGCGCCGGAAGATGCCCAGTGGCACCAGCGGGTTCTCGGTACGTGACTCGATGATCAGGAACGCCGTGAGGAGCACGGCCGCGGCAACCAGCCAGCCGACGGTCACCGGCGAGCCCCAGCTGCTGGACTCCGTCCGCACGATGCCGTAGACCAGCGCCGTGAGCCCGGCCGTGACGGTCACGGTGCCGGGGATGTCCAGGTCGCGCACTCCGCGAGCCTGACCACGGGACTCGACCAGCGCCGCCCGCGCTCCGACAAGCAGCACCAGCCCGATCGGCACGTTGACGAACAGCACCCACCGCCAGTCGGCGATCTCGGTCAGCACGCCCCCGGCCAGCGCACCCATCGCGCCGCCGCCGGCGGCGGTCGCGCCCCACATGCCGAGCGCCCGGGCGCGCTCCCGCGGATCCGGGAACGAGGTCATCAGGATGCTCAGCGTCGCGGGCGCGAGCACCGCACCGCCAAGCCCCTGCACCGCACGAGCGACGATCAGCATGACCTGGTTCTCGGCGAGGCCGCCGGCGAGGCTGGCCGCGGTGAACAGCACCAGCCCGGAGATGAACACCCGGCGCCGCCCGAACAGGTCCGCCGCCCGCCCGCCGAACAGCAGCAGCCCGGCGAAGGCCAGCGTGTAGGCGTTGACCACCCACTGCAGACCAGACGAGCTCAGATCCAGCTCGGTCTGCATGGACGGCAGCGCGACGTTCACGATCGAGACGTCCAGGACGACCATGAACTGGGCGAAGCAGCACACGGCCAGCACCGCCCAGGCCGGCACCCGCCGCCCCCGGCCTGCCGGGGCGGCCGTCTTCTCCCCGGCGACCTGGCCCGGCGCGAGCGCCTCCTTCTCCGCGGCTCCGGCCGGCGCGACCGTGCCCTCCGGAGACGCCGTGCCCTCCGGCGAGTCCAGGCCCTCGGACGTCACCGCATCCGCCGACGTCACCGCGACCGGCGGGGCGGCCGGGGTCGCCGCCACCGCGGCCACCGCGACCACCGCGACCGTGGCAGCGGTCGCCTGCTCAGGAACGACGATCTCGACCGGCTCCGCACCGGCCTCCGGCTCCACCGCGCTCCCATCCGCGACCGCGGCCTGCACCTCGACGTCGGATCCGGCCTCGGTCCCAGATCCGGTCTCGGTCTCGGCCCCGGCCTCGGTCCCGGTCGCAGCCTCGGACTTGACCTCGACCGCCTCCGCCGGCTCGGCCACAACCGCAGCCTCGGCCGCGATCTCGGACTCAGCCTCGACTTCGGGCTTGGCCTCAGGCTCGGGCTCGGCTGGCGGGCTCTGCCCCTCAGCCTTCTCCTCGGCCACGCCCGCGCCAGCGGCCACCGCTTCGGCCGTCACCTCGGCCTTCTCAGCCGCCGGTTCGTCGGTAGCCACCGTCCCGGCCGCCACCTCGGCCTTTTCGGCAGGCGCCTCGCCGGCCCCGGCCACCACGTCAGCCTGTTCGCGGTCAGCCGCTTCGCTGTCAGCGCCTTCGCGCGCCACCCCGGCGCCCGCGGCCGCCGCATCGACAGCCTCGCCGTCGGCACTCTCGCCGTCGGCACTCTCGCCAGAGGCAGCCTCACCAGCGACGACCTCACCAGCGGCAGCCCCACCGGCAGCAGCCTCAGCCGCGGCGCCGTCGCCGCCGGTGGGTCCGAGGTCGCCAGCGCCCGCGGCGGCATCCGCCGGGGCTTCGGGCGTCACCGCCTCGCTCGCCGCGGCCGGCGTCGCCGTGCCGGTCCGCCTGCGCGCCTGCGCCCCGGCACCCCTGGATCCCGCGGATCTCGCTCTCGGCTTGCCCCTGCTCTTCGCCATCGCGCCCTCCCACAGCCGCACCGGTCGTCGATCTGGCGGCCGCGCCGGCCCGCGACCAGGTCCCCGTACACCGTACGGACGTCCGACCGACCCTACGTCGTACGCTGTACGGAATCCAAACCGTATCCGGGGAGCAACGTGCGATGAACACCACATCCGTCGACCCGGCCAGGCCCCGCGGAGCCGGTGACCGACCGGCCGCCAGCCGGGCCGGGCTGTCCCGTGAGCGGATAGTGGCCGTGGCCCTGGAGATCGCCGACGCCGAAGGACTCGACGCGGTCTCGATGCGGCGCGTCGCCGCCATGCTCGGCGTCGGCACGATGACCCTCTACACCCACGTCCAGGACAAGGAAGCACTGCTGGAGCTGATGCTCGATGCGCTGACCGCCGAGCACCTCCTCGCCGACACCGGCCCGGACTGGCGCACCGGCCTCACCCGGATCGCCCGCCTCACCCGCCAGAGCCTGCTGCGCCATCCCTGGGCGCTGGCGCTCGGCCTGCGCCCCGCTCTCGGGCCGAACAAGCTGCGGCACATCGAGCAGTCCCTCGCCGTCGCGTCCGGGCTCACCACCGACCCGGCGGCCCAGCGAACGATCGTGCACGCGGTCGACGACCTGGTCGTCGGCTGCGCGATGCGGGAGCTCGCGGCGCGGGCCATCGAGGCCGACGTCCCGCGCCCGTTGTGCGGGCTGCGGCGCCGCATCGACGCCGAGCCCACCCTGCGGGAGCTGCTCCACAGCGGGGAGTTCCCACACCTGGCCCGGATGCTCGCCGGGGACGCCCCCTTCGCCTCGGAACGGTTCGAGCAGGCGCTGACCTGGCTACTCGACGGCATCGAGCGGACGTACCGGCCCGATTCCCCCACAACCTGAAGCCCTCGCCTCCACCCGCGGCTCGCGGGTCGAGGCGGGCGAACCGGGGCGAAGAGCAGCGAAGAACGCGGACCGGTCTTCACGGAAACGGCCCGAGCGGCTACCTTCGACCGGGTGAGCACCGTCGGTCAGCACGCCGCCACCAGGCGGGAGTCCGTATGACCACGGCCGCGTCCGGAATGACTGCGGCCGCGTCCAGGCCGGCCACAGCCCTGCCCAGGCGGGTGCGGCCTCTGCTGGACGGCGACCCGTCCACGATCGGCCCCTACGCCGTCCTCGGCCGGATAGCCCAGGGCCCGGGCGGGCTGGTCTTCCTGAGCCGCGCCGTCGGCGGCGCCCAGGTAGCGCTGCGCGTTCCGGAACCACCTCCCACTGTCAGCGAACGGGACTCGGAGCCACCGCCCACAGCCACCGGGCAGGGCCCGGACGCGGCGCGGCGGCTGCACGCGCACCTGTGTGAACGCTTCGCCGCCGCTGCCAACAGCGCCCGGGCCGCCGCCGGCCCGCACCGCTGCGCGGTCCTGGACTCCGGAGTCGTCGCCCCCGACCCCGATGTCCATCTCCCGGCCAGCGCAAGCGCCGACGGCGGCGCCGAGCCAGCGGCACCGTCGCGGTTCGCGGGGCTGCCCTACCTGGTCACCGAGTTCGTCGACGGACCCACACTGGCCCGGGAGGTCGCCGAACGCGGGCCGCTCTCCCCCGCCGAACTGCACGTCCTCGCATCGGCGCTGCTCGACGGACTACGCGCCGCCCGTCGGGCCGGCGGCCCGGCCCGGGACCTGTGCGTCCCGACCCCCGACGACATCGTGCTCTCCCTCACCGGCCCACGGCTGGTCAACCTGGGCCTCGGCACGACCGCCCGACCCGGTGGCGACGACGGCCCGCCGGACCCGGCGGTCGCGGCCTGGGCCCGCGTCGTCGCGCTTGCCGGCACCGGCTGCCTTCCCCCGCCTGGCTGGCCGAACAGCGGTGGGATGGACGACCCCGCCACCGTCGCGGTGCTCAACGCCATGCCGCGGGGCCAGGTCCGCACCGTGCTGAGGGACGCCCTCACGAGCCCTCGCCCGGCACCCACGCCGGCCCGCACCGCCGGCGGAAGCAGCGGAAGTGGCTCGGGCGCAAGAATCGCCACGGAGCGGGATGCCGCCGGGCTCGCCCGACTGGACAGGTTGCGGGCCAGTCTCGACGACCGACCCGGCATGCCGGTACGCGGACGCCGCCGCGCCGGATCACGATCCCGGTCCCCGGTTCGCCAGGCCCGCGAGGTGGTCGGTGCCGGCGCCGCCGGCGAGATCCGCCGGGCCGGCGGCAGCGGCAGCGGCAGCGAGGGTGTCCGGTCCGGCGACGCGGCGCGCGGGCGCGGGCGCTGGCGGCCGGTCGCGGCCGGGGTGATGACCGCGGTCACGGTGGTCGCGGTGGCGGCTTCCACGGGTCCCTCGTCGGGGCCGACCGCTGTCGTCGCCGGTGCCACCGTGCCGCTGGCGGGTGCCCCGCGGGGCACGCCTGTTCCGACACCCGTCCCGGATCAGCCCGGCGACCCGCGGCGACCCGGAGGGGCTCGGGTCGCACCCGCCCCGCCACCCGCCGAGCCGGCCCCGCCTCCTGAGGAGCCGGGCGCGGCGGAGCAACCCGCGGTCACCGAGCCGGGCACTCCGCTGAGCCAGCCACCGAGCGGCCCGACCGCGTCCGGCGGAACAGGCGGGTCCCCGGCCCGTGCCCGCCCCCCGGGGCCGGCCGGCCGGCCGGCCCCGGCGCGCCTCGCGGTTGCCGCACCTACCCCGGAGTCGGCGACCACCCCGCACGCCTCGACCCCACCGGCCGCCCCGATGCCCCCGGCCGCGGCCGCCGGACCGGCACCCAACGGCCCCGGCCCAGCACCGGCCTCGCCGACGCCGCCACCGACCAGCGGTCTCACCCCCGTCCAGATCGGCGTGGTCCCGCTGTCCCCGCGCTGACCCGCAGGAATCGCCGCGCCGGCGTGGCCAGGGCGGATGTCTGATGCGGCGACTAGTCCCGGACGGCGCCCGCGAGCCACACGACGTGGACCGGCTTGTGCTGGCTTCGCGCGTACGCGACGACGTCCGCGGTGCCGGCGTAGTCGCGGGCGGGCTGGCCGTCCCAGACGGCGATCAGCTCGTCCACCTCGTCGACCAGGGCCTCGCTGGCTGCCATCAGCGCCGCCAGGTCCACCTCGGGCCCCGGCAGTGTGCGCACGCGCGTGGCGGCGGCGCGCAGGCGGTCGTAGTCCGCTCGGTGCTCCGGCGGCAGGAACTCCCGGTAGTCCCGCGCGGGCAGGACGGCCACAAGCCGGCCCCCGAGGCCGAGCACCAGGTCGGCGAAGACGCTGTCGGCGCCCTCGGCGAGGCAGCTCACACCGACCAGCTCAGCGGCCCGGTGCCGGCCCAGCAGGCGGCGCATCTCGGCGGTCGTGAACGTCTCGACCTCCGGCGACAGGACGCGGTGCCCGGTGATCCCCACGACGGCCATCTGTGCAGGCGCTCCTCTCACTCCGCTCCGTTGCACAAGAGCGCCGGATAGCGCCACTCATGCCGCCTCACCTTTCGGTGAGGCACCCCGGGTCTGACCGGTCTTGGCCGTGCCCGGTTCCCGCTTCACAGCCACCCGCCGCCGCGCCGGTGGTGCTGGCGCGTTAGTCTTACGGTCGGCTCCACGGG
>NZ_SJXI01000200.1:0-1620 GCF_004337455.1 Parafrankia sp. BMG5.11
GGCTCTGCCGCACTTCCGGTGGTGACTGTGTGTTAGCCGAGCAGGATCCGGTGGCGGAGGAGCGGGAAGCCGGCTCGGCCGTGCATCTG
The DNA here is from genome assembly GCF_004337455.1 of Parafrankia sp. BMG5.11. NCBI lineage: Bacteria > Bacillati > Actinomycetota > Actinomycetes > Frankiales > Frankiaceae > Parafrankia > Parafrankia sp. BMG5.11. The sequence continues at coordinate 90 of NZ_SJXI01000200.1, forward strand.
GCGCATGATCTTCTTGGTTTTGGTGTTCACGCCTTCGGTGCCGCCGTTGCTGTAAGGCAGGGTGAGCGCGTTGTTCACGGCGTCCCGGTCGAGGTCGAGGCCGCGGGTGTAGGCATGCAGGTGGGGCAGGTCGGCGGCCCGCGCGGTGGTGATCCATGCGGTGAGACGGTCGTCGTTGCCGTCGGTGGGGTCGAGCAGCGCGGCGAAGCCGCGGATCAGGCCGGCGAGGGTGGTCATCTCGGGGCAGGCGGCGGTGAGCTGGTCGAGCCGGTCACGTTGGGCGTCGGTGAGGGTGTCGGGTCTGGTGAGCAGCAGGCGGGTCAGGGCGCGTGGGGACATCGCCGGCTGGTCACCGTCGAGCCGGCCGGAGTTGATGTAACGGACGAGCAGGTTGTGGCTGCCCGTGTAGCCCTGCTCCCGGATCTCGCGGAACAGGCGCAGGACCGGAACGGCGGGTTCCTCGGCCCGGCGGCGCTTGAGATGGTCGCGGTAAGGGTCGACCAACGTCGGGCGGAACGCCGGCGCACGGATCAGCCGTTCCGGCTCGGGGACGCGGGCGTAGCGCTTGACCGTGTTCAGGGAGAGATTGAGCCTTCGTGCGCAGTCCAGCAGACCCACGCCCTGATCGAGCAGGCCATGAACCTGCGCCCAGCGCTGTCGGGTGGTCTGAGCGCGGGGCCCCTCGGTCGGCGGCGGGCCGGCCTTCGCCCAGCAGGCGCTGTGCGCCGCGACCTCCCGGCGGACGGCCTCGGCGAGGCCATGCCACAAGTGCCACCGGTCTCCTACCTGCCGAGCGTCGGGCAGGACACGGCGGACACCCTCGGCGTAGGCACCGGAGCCGTCCCGGCAGACGACCTCAACGCCGGGATGAGCCCGCAGCCAGGCCTCCAGAGCATCCGCGCCGCGGTCGGGCAGGACGTCGACGCGGCGGCGGGTCTCGACGTCGATCAGAATCGTGGCGTAGCGGTGGCGGCGGCGCAACGCGAAGTCGTCCACACCCAGGACCCGCGGGACCTGCAACCGCGGCAGCGGAAGGCGCAGCAGGCAGCGCAGCGCCGTGTCCCGTGACAGCCGTACCGACAACGCGCTCAACAGCCGGGCCCCGCCGCGGCCCGCGAGTTCCCGGACCACCGCGCCGACCTGGCCCGCCAACCGGACGGTGCGCCGCTGGTAACGCTCCAGCACACCCGGGACCTGCTCCCGGAACGTCCGCAGACAGCCCCGGGTCGGACACACGAGCCGACGGACCCGCACGGTCAGCAGCACCCGGCGCGCGTCCAGCGCCACATCCGCCGGCGTCCGCACGTGGTAGCTGTGCACCCGCGCCGTCAGCGCCCCGCACCGCGGGCAGGCGGCCGGCCGGTCCGGAGTCCGCGCCGCGACCCGGATCCGGTCACCCTCGTCCGCCACGTCCTCCACGACCAGCGGCGCCAACCCCGCAAACACCACCGCCACCAGGCACTCCACACCAACCATGACGGATCGTGACACGGCGGGCCACGTCGGCTACCACCGGATGTGCGGCAGAGCC
>NZ_SJXI01000201.1:0-1314 GCF_004337455.1 Parafrankia sp. BMG5.11
GCGTTCGCCGGAGCGGCGGGCGGAGTTCGGGGCGTTGGCGGTGCCGGAGTCGTACCGGGGTGTGGTGGTGCGCAAGGACGAGGTGGGGATGTTCGAGGGGCGGGTGTCGCGGGAGAAGGATCCGCGGGAGTCGTTGCATGTGGATGAGGTGGCGACGCCGGAGTTGGGGCCGGGTGAGGCGTTGGTGGCGGTGATGGCGTCGTCGGTGAACTACAACACGGTGTGGACGTCGATTTTCGAGCCGTTGTCGACGTTCGGGTTCCTGGAGCGGTACGGGCGGACGTCTCCGTTGGCGAGCAAACATGACCAGCCCTACCACGTGGTCGGGTCGGATCTGGCGGGGGTGGTGCTGCGGACCGGGCCGGGGGTGCATGCGTGGCACCCGGGGGATGAGGTGGTGGCGCACTGTCTGTCGGTGGAGTTGGAGCGTCCCGAGGGTCACAACGACACGATGCTGGATCCGGAGCAGCGGATCTGGGGGTTCGAGACGAATTTCGGTGGTCTTGCGGAGCTGGCGTTGGTGAAGGCGAACCAGTTGATGCCGAAGCCGGGGCATTTGAGTTGGGAGGAGGCGGCGGCGCCGGGGTTGGTGAACTCGACGGCGTACCGGCAGCTGGTGTCGCGTAACGGGGCGGGGATGAAGCAGGGCGACGTGGTGCTGGTGTGGGGGGCGTCGGGTGGGCTGGGGTCGTACGCCACGCAGATGGTGCTGCGGGGTGGGGGGATTCCGGTGTGTGTGGTGTCCTCGGCGGAGAAGGCGGCGATCTGCCGGGCGATGGGCGCGGAGCTGGTGATCGACCGGGCGGCGGAGGGGTACCGGTTCTGGTCGGACGAGCGGACGCAGGACCCGCGGGAGTGGAAGCGCCTCGGGCGGCGGATCCGGGAGCTGACCGGTGGGGAGGATCCGGACATCGTGTTCGAGCATCCGGGGCGGGAGACGTTCGGGGCGTCGGTGTTCGTGGCGCGTCGCGGCGGGACGGTGGTGACGTGCGCGTCGACGAGCGGGTTCGTGCACGAGTTCGACAACCGGTATCTGTGGATGAACCTGAAGCGGATCATCGGGTCGCATTTCGCGAACTATCGGGAGGCGTGGGAGGCGAACCGGTTGGTGGCGCGGGGGATGGTGCATCCGACGTTGTCGAAGGTGTATCCGTTGGAGCGGACGGGGCAGGCGGCGTTCGATGTGCACCGCAATGCCCATCAGGGGAAGGTCGGGGTGCTGTGCCTGGCGCCGGAGGAGGGGCTGGGGGTTCGTGACGAGGAGACCCGGGCTCGTCACCTCACCGCCATCAACCGCTTCCGCGGCGTGTAGGA
>NZ_SJXI01000202.1:0-2460 GCF_004337455.1 Parafrankia sp. BMG5.11
CGCGGACCCGTGAATGGATACGAACCGGGGTCGCCGTCAGGCCGTACCTCCGGTGCGGCCGGCGGATGTCGGATTTTCCCCGTTGTGCTCCGTCAGGTTGCGGCCACACGCCTTTCACATGATCACGCCAAAGATGCGGCTGGCATTCCACAGCACGGGCCGGCGGGAGACGGATGACCCCCGCACATCGACCACGTGGGCCGACCGGCAGGTTCTGTCGCACATTCGGTGGTGACGGAGCGTGGTGATGAGGTCAGGCGATCACGGTCACGGTGGCGGTGTCGAGGTCGTACCGAGCGCCGATCACGGCGAGTGTGCCGATCTCTACACGTGCCCGCACGATCTCGCTGCCGGCCTTTCGGGTGTCTTTGGGTTGATCTGTCGGTCATTGCGGTAGCGGCCTGTGGACCTGACGCATGCTTCCCCGCGTCACCCGGCGCCCCGATCGCCAGGTTCCTGTTCGCTGCCATGCCGTGGTCGCGCTACATCGCGATGACGATCTTGCCGCTGGCGTGATGTTCCAGCATGCGCGTGACCGCGCTTGCCGCTTGCTCGAGCGGGTAGGTCTTGTCGATGACCACCCTGACCGCGCCGGTTTCGAGGAGCCCGCGGAGCGCATCCAGGTTCTCGCGGTTCATGGCCGGGGTCACGAGCCTCACGGTGGTGGAACCGAATCCCATCAGGACTGCCCGGGCCGTCCTAGGCAAGCCGGCCAGGAGGCCGCCGGTGTACCCGATGCTGTTCGGGATGAGCACTCCTTTGGGTGCCAGCATTCGCGCGGACGCCTTTGGCGGGTGGTTCAGCACGTTGTCGAGGATGACGTCGAAACGCTGTCGGCTCTGGGTGAAGTCCTCCTTCGTGTACTCGATGACGTGGTCCGCTCCGAGTGACCGGACCAGTTCGACGTTGCGGATGCCGCATACTCCGGTGACTTCTGCGCCCAGCACCTTGGCGATCTGGACCGCCATGGTCCCGACCCCGCCTGAGGCGCCGTTAATCAGGACGCGGGTGCCGGCGCCTACCCGTGCCACGTCCCGCATGGCGACCAGCGCGGCGAGCCCGGTCATGACCGACGCCGCGGCGTCGGTGAAGGCGAGTCCGGCTGGCTTCTTGACGAGTTGGGCCGCCGGCGCGACTGCGTGCTGGGCGAAGGCGCCGGCCCGGGCTCTGGTGGACCCGAACACTTCGTCGCCGGGCGCCAGGTCGGTGACCTTCTGGCCAACTGCCTCCACCACGCCGGCGACGTCGCTGCCCCGGACCGGGCGCTTGGGCCGACGCAACCCGGAACCCAGGCGCAGGATGTACGGCACTCCGATGACGGCGGCCCAGTCCGGTGTGTTGACACTCGTGGCCCGTGTCCGGATCAGGACGTCGTCGGCGCCGATCGACGGGACGCGGATTTCTTCGAGTCGGAGCACGCGCTCCGGCGCCCCGTAGCCGTCCTGGACGACGGCCAGCATGGTCGGCGGATTGACAGGCACTGTCGCGCTGCTCCTTTCGGGGGGAGTCCGCCGGGGGGCGACTCCGTCGTATTGATCGCCGACGACCCGGCCCGGCTGCAGCGTCCCTTTCCGGCTGCCCCTCGTGCTGTCCGCCATGGCTTGCCTCTCCTTGTCGGGCGACGTGAGGTGGTATATTAAGTTCCCTTACACGGTAAGGGAACTACGTACATTGTAAGGTTACGGCTTACGATGTAAGGAAGTCAAGGGGGTCTGTTGGGCGACACGAGCCGCCGTCGCGGGCGAGAGCTGGCGAGGTGAAGATCTCCGCGCTGGGCAACACCGGCCCTGAACGCCGCACCCAGCTGACGCGAGAGCGGGTGATGGCAGCTGCCGTCGAGCTCGCCGATCGGGACGGCATCGAGTCGATCAGCATGCGCAAGCTCGCACAGGAGCTGGGTGTCGAGGCGATGTCCCTCTACACGCACGTGCGCAACAAGAACGACCTCCTGGACGGCATGGCCGATGCCGTGATCAGCCAGATCCCGACGAGTGCCGATGGTGTCGACTGGAAGACGTCACTGCGTCAGATGGCGCTCGCCGCGCGCAGCGTGGTTCAGCGTCATCCGTGGGCACCCCGCACAGTCCAGGCGCAGACCACGCCCGGGCCCGCTGTGCTGCAATACGTCAATGCGGTGATCGGCACCCTCCGGGAAGGCGGCTTCTCGATCGCACAGGCGCATCACGCCCTGCACATCCTCGGCAGTCGCCTGCTCGGGTTCACGCAGGATCTCTTCGACGATTCCGGGGACCTCGAGCCGGAGGCGGCCGCCAGTCTCGCGAGCGACCTCGGCGCCAGCCATCCCTACGTCGTGGAGATGGCCCTCGCGGTCACCCACGGCGGCACCCTCGGCCGGTGCGACGACGACGCCGAATTCGAGTTCGCGCTCGATTTCATCCTCGACGGCCTCGCCCGGCTCCAAAGCGACTGAGCCTTTCCCGTGCGCCCAGCAGACTGGAG
>NZ_SJXI01000002.1:0-178540 GCF_004337455.1 Parafrankia sp. BMG5.11
AGCGTCTCGTGCTGCCTAGCGGCTGATCGTTTTCCCAAGGTGAACGGCGACAAGAAATCTTCCCCCGAAGCGGGAGAAGTAGGTCAATCGGAACAGGCGGTGCTCAAGGAGTCAGATTGGGAATAAAACGGCATCGCTCTTATGAAGCCATTTATAGCCCCCGGGAAATGATCGCTGGTTAACCTCGCGGGTTCTGGTGGCGAGCAGCCGCTAGCGCTTCTCTAAAGACGATTGGCGCGCGCCTGAGCGAAGGCCCGAAGAAACTCGCGCTTTGTAAGCGCTCCCTCGATGAGGAAAGGGCCAATGAGATAACCGGGGGTGCCCTGCAAGCCGAGGCTGAAAGCCTCCTGCCGGTTCTGAGCTAACCGGGTAGCGATCGAGTGTTTGTGGCGAGCTAGGTCCACCTGGAGCTGCCGCCAACTGCCGCCTTCACGTTCGACCACCTGACGCAGGGCAGCCTCATCGAAGCTGCGCGAGCTCATCAATGAATGATGGACGGAAGCGTAAATACCTTGGTGCTGCGATGCCAAAGCGACTTCCGCGGCCCGCTCCGAGCGCGCGCCAAAGATCGGCCAGTCCTTGTAGACGATCCGAACATTGCCGTCCTGAGCGACTGCGGCCTGCATGGCTGGGTTCGACTTACGACAGGCAGGACACTGGTAATCCGTGAACACCACCAGCGTCACATCGGCAGCGCCTTTGAGAGCATGAAGTGACCCCTTTCCGCGCAAGATCTGACCTGCGGCAGCGGTATCGCTGACGTCATGGCCAATCGGACGGGCGCTCTGAAGCAAATGTGACGCCGCCGCCCCCGCAACGACGAGCACTAACAAACTAAGCAGCTGCTTCCAGGTCATTGGAACACTCTGCAGGCGCAGAAGTGATGAGCCAAGCTGGATGTCCTTCACGTCTGTCTGCTGACCGTCAGCTTCGGGACGCGCTCACGACGATCTTGAGGGACAGGAAGGGCTCACTCCGGAGAACATATCAACCATACCTGAGTCGTCGCTCGTAGAGGTCGCGATAGTGTTGGGTTCGGGTGACCCGGAGCCCTTGCATGCCCGAGCGGTCAACAGCGCGCTGCCATGAGTTGAACTCCTCAAGGCTGAGGTGGTAGCGTTCAATCACGTCATCGATCGTCAGCAGACCGCCGTTCACCGCCGCCACGACCTCGGCCTTGCGTCGTATGACCCATCGCTTGGTGTCGCGGGGAGGCAGATCATCCATGCCCAAAGGCTCGCCCAGCGGGCCAATCACCTGAGCTGCACGAATTTTCTGATTCTCGATCATGGGTCCTCGCTGCCTCCTGGCGCCGAGTTCTTCCCTTAGAAGCCGCTACTTTGCTCATGCTGAAACACTGAGGTTAATCCCGAGTGTCCAGTCGAACAGGCAAGATGGTCGCGGACTGAATATCTCTAGCGCGGCCAAAGTAAGAACGAAGCCGGCCGTTAAAGCGATCGCTCCACCAGAATGCAGACGCGCTCCCTAGAGCGGCCGCTTTGAGCTCGTTTGCAGACCATCCGCTGACGGCGGCGCACGCACAAGCTGCCCGATAAGCAACCATTTGATACGGTCTCGGCTCGTCGGTGTGCAGCGGTTTCTACCGACCCAGTTGAGGCGAAATTGGCTGTCGTGTTGAAGCAGCTGACCCGGCCGCAGGTTTAGGGGGCACCCTTCGGTAGAATCATTTGTACCAATAAGGACTCAGTTAGTCTCGTTAGTCATCATGAGCTAACCCGTTACTGGAACAATGCTTGTACTTTTGCAGTTTATGTACAATCATCCGCACAAAGAGCAGGAGAAAACAATGAGCGTTCGTGAATTGGTTTTGCTTGGAGCCGCAGCATCCTTGGCAGCTACTCCGGTCGCGGCTCAATCCATCAATAGTCCTGTCGAGCGTGCAAGCGCCCAAGCGAGCGACGAGAGCGAGCTTGCAGGCCGCATCGGCCCGGCCCTGATCATCGTCGCTCTCGCGGCTGCCGGCATGCTCTTTCTACTCCTCACCGATGATGATGACGATGCAGTCAGCGCTTGAGGTTCATTAGGTTTCGTCCGGGGGAGGAGGGCCTCGCTTCGGCGAGGCCCTTTTCGTTTTGATCTAATGGCTCTCAGCGAACGCCGCAAATATCTTCGGTCGCCCGCGGTTAGATCACTGGTGCCTCACTCGTCGAGGTAAATGCGACCAAAGAAATCCCCCGCCGAAGCGGGGGCTAGTTGATCGGGTCTTGGCGCACCGGACGGGAGGGGGGGTGTGGGGTGCGCCCTTGTGCAACCCTAATGCGCGGGCCGCTCCAACAGTTCCCGACTATCACAAGCGATTGATCGGGATCCGGCGAGGTATCCGAAAGCTCGCCGCAACTTGGGTCCGCGGATCCTACAACTGGTGAAGAAGCGGGATCGGCGCGTCCGTCGTCTGCAATGGGTCGCTTGCTGCCGGTCCGCTCTCAGGCACCAGCAGCAAAGGCGTCAACGTCGGGCAGTGGGTGGAGAGCGGTAGCAAACTCTGCTGTCGCTTCTCGAAGAGCTCTTCTGACTGCTGTCAAACTAGCTTGTCCGGCGGGAGAATTTCCGAAGAACTTGCGAAGCCATGTCGAGCGTCTGCAGTTTCGTCCCGAACCGCGCTACAGTCGCGGGATCATCTGCGAGTGCGTCTGCAAGAGCATCCACCGCTTGGGCTAGCCGCTCCAAGTCTGACGAGCCTAGTCCTTGTGAGATGGAGCGCTCATCTGCGCCTAAGGGCACAGCACCAGCCTTGACCTGCTGCACTACCCGATCGACGCGTTGCTGCCCAGTGTTCCCGCCGGGCGTCCAGTCGCCTACCTCAACGCGGCCGTCGAACCGCACTCCTGCCTTGCCAGCGAAGCACCACGCTATTTGTCCTCGGACCGAAGACGCACCACGCGAGAGGTGCAACTGCTCTCCGACTGCTGGCAGCACGGGACCTTCGATCAGTGCGCCGCTAGGAGACATGTTGCGGATCTTTACCTGGCCGGAGGCGCTCGCCGAGGAGAGCACCGCCAACACAAACATGTTGGTGCGCTGCTCAACCCGGCTATTCTCGTCTCTTTGATCCATAACTTCCGCTGAAAGCATGGCCTACCTTGCCGAAGTATGGTTTTCATTCCGTGTTCTCGATGTGCGTATATTCCCGTAGTAGCGGCGTTCAGAACACGCGTGAGGTCGCCTGATGCTCTCCGCTTCTAATAGCGCTGCCTGAAGGCGGATGTGGCATAGAATGGGGCCCCAGAGAATGTCCGCTATGGTTCGTTTGCGGAATCGCAGCTTACGGCGCTGCGTTACCAATAGCGTCCAGTCCGCTGTCGGCCCAGTAGCGGACAAGCCCCTCAACGTCGTTGGCGTTCACACCGACCAGCGTTCGATCATCACAATCGGAGCTACTGACGAGAATGAGTTTGAAATTTTCTCGGGCCGGTAATTGACGGTAAAACTGAAGGCCGGGGGTATACCGTACAAGGTACCGTGCAGTGAACGGCATGCTCAGCCGCTCTCAGTGAGTTATTCGTCTGACACACTAGCCCTAACGTGCGCTTCCTTAGGGGCAGTCTTAGCGTTCCCATCAATAGTAAGGCTTAATCCTCTCGAATTTAATGAGATTACGCGCAGGTTCGAATCCCACCCTCTCCGCCAATTACCAATTCCCTATACTTCCCGGATTGTCTCTAAAAGCGGCGGATTTCCGCCATTTTCTGGCTTGCTGTCATCTCAGTTGTTCTCTATATGTTTCACGACATCTCCCGCATGGTGTGGGGAAGAATGTGGGGAAAGGAGTGTGGCGGACGCATGGGAGGCCTAACCGCAATCAAGGTTAGAAACCTCAAGGATGCCGGACGCTATTCCGACGGCAGCGGGTTGATCCTTGTCCTCAACCAGTCGGGCAAGGCTAGCTGGATCGTGCGTGTGCAGAATGCCGGACGCCGAAGGGATATAGGAATCGGCTCCTATCCTGAAATTTCATTGGGCGAGGCGCGCGAGACCGCTGCGGATGTGCGCCGACAGGCCAAGGCCGGGATCGACGTGATCGCCGAGCGCAAGAAGGAAAAGAACGTCATTCCCACCTTCCGCGGCGCCGCCGTGAGAGTCCACGAAGAGCACAAGGCCAGTTGGAAGAACGGCAAGCATCAGGCCCAATGGTTGGCGACGTTGCAGACCTATGTATTTCCTCACATTGGCGAGCGGCTCGTCTCGGAGATCGAAGGCCCGGCAATTCGTGATGCCCTAGCACCAATCTGGCTCGCTAAGCCGGAAACCGCCCGCCGGGTTCGGCAGCGAATAGGCACGATCCTCGACTGGTCCTATGCGAAGGGTTATCGGACTACCGAAGCACCAATGCGCTCAATCGCGAAGGGATTGCCAAGGCAGCCCAGGAAGTCGGGCCATTTTGCGGCGATGCCTTTTGAAGAGGTCCCTGCGTTTCTCGCGAAGTTGCGTAGCCGCACCTCAATCGGCCGCTTGGCCTTGGAGTACCTGATCCTCAACGCTTCGCGCTCGGGCGAGGTGCGGGGGGCATGTTGGTCGGAGATCGATCTCAAGGCAGCGGTTTGGACGATTCCTGCCGAGCGCATGAAAATTAACCGCGAGCATCATGTTCCACTTACGCCCCAAGCCCTGGATGTCCTTGAAAGAGCCCAGGTATTCCGCTGTGAGGCGAGCGACCTTGTCTTCCCTGGGCAACGACCGAAGCTTCCGATGTCCGACATGACATTGCTGAAGATCGTGCGTGACATGGATCTCGATTGCACCGTCCACGGCTTTCGCTCCTCGTTTCGCGATTGGGTCGCCGAGGAAACTGATTATCAGGGAGAAGTGGCAGAGGCGGCTCTCGCCCACACAATTTCGAACAAGGTTGAAGCCGCGTATCGGCGAACCGATTTCTTCGCGAAGCGCAAGAACCTGATGCGGGATTGGGCGGATTTCTGTTTAAGCAGGGAGCAAAGGTCAATGGGCCGGAGAACCGATCCAGGCGGCCCGCAGCCGATCGAGTCCTGAAACTACGCCTTCGGCAATGATGTCGTTACCCACAAGAGCGCTATCGGGTGCGCAATCTTCGAGGATCCAACGTTCACCTGCATCGGTAATGACCGCGAATCCGCGGGGAGTGTGTTCAAGGCGTCCGGTGATGCGTTTGCGATTCATGTCGATTAATTTGTGTATGCCATCCAACGACCGAGAACGTTGCGCACATAACCCGGCGTCTCGCGATTCCTTGGAATCCCGCCTGCCTTCCTCACGGCGCCGGGTCCAGCGTTGTATGCGGCAAGGGCGAGATGTACCGATCCGAACCGATCTAGCATCTGCCTGAGGTAGCGCGCACCACCCTCGATATTCTCCCTCGGATCATGCCGGTTTGCGACGCCGAGTTCGCGGGCGGTGGCCGGCATCAGTTGGGCCAGACCTGCCGCCCCTGCGGGACTGACCGCAAGCGGGTTGAACCGGGACTCCGCCCAGATCAGAGCCTGAAGAAGCCGCGGCGGTAGCCGATACCTTAACTCGGCGTCGCGGATGAGCGGCAGGTAGATCGCTTCCCGATAGCCGGAAACGACTGCGCGAAACGCAAGTGTACTTTCCGTCGAGCGCGGACTGCTTTCGCTGCCCAAGCTTTCCGCACTGGGCCCAACCGACGCTCCATAGTCGTGATCGAAAATTCGAAATTCCTGAGCGATTGCTCCTTCGGCAGCCGTCAGGCTCGCTGCACAGATCAAGCCTGCAATGAACCGGCTTACCATTTCGCGTTCTCCTCGATTACTCCGAATCACAAGAGAACATAAAAAGAACATCAACCTGTAGGAAAGCGATTAAACACCGCAAAGAGGAGAGGCAGCGCTGGGGACGCGAGCAGACGATACGGAGTCTTCCGATGCAGGTCCGAAGTGAAGGTCAGAACACACAATCCCTCGAAGCAACTGCTCGCCAGCTCTGCAAAAGCCGCGGCGGGCGCTGGTCCGGTTCCAAGGGCATGGCCCGGTGCCCGGCTCACGATGATCGCACTCCCTCGCTCGGCGTCACGCTGGGCCGACGTGCTATCCTGTTCCATTGCTTTGCCGGGTGCGACCAAGCGAGCGTGATTGACGCTTTCAGAAGGGAGGGGCTTTCGCCCGCGCAGCTGTTCGGCGGCCTTCCGCCGAATGCCGGAGAATCGACGGTTGAGCGGTTGCCCTCGCGGGGTGCGCTCCGGACATGGCATGGCGCCTCGCCCCTGAACGACAGCCCGGCCAAAGCTTATCTCGAAGCGCGGGGTATCACGGCTGTCTCGCCCGCGCTGCGCTTCAACTCCCGAACGCCTCTAGGGCCCAAAGGCCGCGCGCAATTCATTCCAGCAATGATTGCAGCCGTCAGCCTCGACGAAGGGCCAATCGCTATTCACCGAACATTTCTCGATGCGGAGGCGCCCAGCCTCGCTGCATTCGACGGCCCGAAGCGTGCACTCGGTGCGCTCCGATCAGCCGCCGTGCGACTGTTCCCTGCGATCGATGGAGTGCTGGGCATCGCCGAAGGTGTTGAAAGCGCGCTCTCAGCTCGCGCACTCACCGGCGTCCCGTGCTGGGCAACGCTTGGTAATGAGCGCTTTGCGCTCGTCTCGATCCCCGAGAGTGTCACCGAGCTCCATCTCTTTGTCGATTACGATGCAGGCGGCCAAGTGGCGGTGGAACGCGCGCTCCAGAGCCATGCGCTCGAAGGCCGGACCATCCATGTCCGGCGTCCTTCAAGGCGCGACACCGACTGGAACGACGAACTGGTGAACTGGCTCGCCCGCAAGCGGGCTTCGTAGAGAAGAGAAAGCTTTGGCCTCGTGATCGGCAGAAGGCTTCGTGCCCGATGCCTCCATCAGGAGGACCAACAATGCTTCAGTTCGAACTTTTAGAACCCGATGCTGAACCTCGTGCCCAGCCCTTGGCGGTGACGATCGGCGAACGGATAGCCTCTCGTCTGGCCGACGGCTGCCATCTTACGCGTAGCTCCATTTCTGCGCTCTTTGCCGAAGAGACCGGGATCCAGACCTGGGGGACGGGTTGGTCCATCGACGACTACAACGATGCGATCGAGATCGGCGCGCTCGTGTGGCTGAAGTCTCACGGCTGGATTACGCTCGGTACCGCGATTCATGAAGCGGACGCGCGCTTTGAATGGCTCGAAACCGCCTTGCCTCCCCGCCATGTGCGTAGCGAAGGTCAGATCGAGCTGCAGCAGTTCTCGACCCCGCCCATGCTGTCCTGGCTCATGGCGCGAGCGGCTCAGCTTCGCTCATCCGATCATGCCCTCGAGCCTTCGGCCGGCAACGGCGCACTTGCCCTATGGCCGGCCATTCAAGGCTCCGACCTCACGCTCAACGAGATCGATCCTGCTCGCCGACAGTCACTTGCCCATCTGTTTTCCGACGCAGCAGTGACCGCTCACGACGGTGAGGTCATCGAACATCTCCTGACCCACAGGCCGCCAACCGTCGTCCTCATGAATCCGCCGTTTGCGCGCAGTCGCGAACGCGGGGCCAGTGCGGCAACGGCGTTGCGCCATCTTCGCAGCGCGCTCCGACTCTCGAAGAGAGGCGCACGGCTCGTCGCGATCATGCCGGAAGGATTCGATGCTTCTCGCTTCGCCAGCTCGTTGAGCGATGCCAGCCTGCGGCTCGATGTGCGCATCACCGGCGCGTTTCGCAGGAACGGCACAGGCATTCCCGTGCGCATGGTGGTGTTCGACAAAACCGTCGTCGACCAGCCGGTGGTCACTGCGGAAGCGGACGATTTGTCCGATCTGGCAACGCTGATCGGCCAACTCCCGCCGCGCACTCGCGATACTCCGGAAATTCCCGTGCTGACCGCGCGGCCCGCGACCGGCACTTTGAGAAAGCCAGCGAACGCCCGGCCCGCGGCTCCGTTTGGAACTCGCCCTGCACCTGGCGAGCCGTTCGAAGAGCTCGGCTATGTGACGCTCGATGAGCCCGCGCCCGTCCCGGAGCAGACAGGGATCTATCTTCCCTATCGCCCGAGCCGGGTTCAGATCGGAGGCGCGCCCGTCCATCCGACGCCGCTTGTGGAATCCATCGCGATGGGGTCGGTCGCGGCTCCGAAACCCACCGTGCGCCCAAAGATGCCCGCCGACTGGCGAACACGCGAACTGCTTTCCGAAGCCCAACTCGAAACGCTCGTCTATGCCTGCGAGGCGTTTTCGCACGATCTGCCAGGGCGCTTCCGAGCCACTCAGGAAGGAACCACGCTCGAGCAGGCGGATGATGGAGCCCGTTATCGCCAGGGCTTTTTTCTCGGCGACGGCACCGGAGCGGGAAAGGGGCGGCAGATTGCGTCGGTGATCATGGATCGCTGGCTTGACGGCGAACGCCGACACATCTGGATTACCAAGAATGAGGCGCTGCTCGAGGATGCCCGCCGCGACTGGGAAGCACTCGGCGGCATGCGCCTCGACATTCAGCCACTCTCCAGTTGGAAGCTGGGAGTACCGGTTTGTTGGTCCCAGGGCATCCTCTTCATTACCTATCCGACGCTTCGCTCGGGTCGCGCAGACGATACGCGGCTTGACCAGATCCTCGCTTGGACTGGCGATGATTTCGACGGCGTGATCGCGTTCGATGAGGCCCACGCGATGGCCAACGCCATAGGCAGCCGTAATGCGCGCGGCGCTTCCAAAGGCTCCGAACAGGGCATGGCTGGACTAAGACTGCAGAACCGGCTTCCTCGCGCCCGGATCCTCTACGCCTCGGCTACCGGCGCTTCGGACATTTCCAACCTCGGATATGCGACCCGCCTCGGCTTGTGGGGGGCCGAAACCGCTTTCCCGACACATGAGGCGTTCACGACCGAAATCCGGGCAGGCGGTGTCGCGGCGATGGAGCTCGTCGCCAGGGATCTAAAGGCTCAGGGCCTCTACCTTTCCCGCGCTTTGTCATTCGCGGGAGTCGAGTACGAAATCCTCGAGCACCGTCTGACCGATGCGCAGATCGCCATCTACGATGCTTATGCCGAAGCCTGGGCAATCATTCATCGCAATCTCGACGAGGCGCTTCAGGCGACGCGGATAGTCGATGAGGACAGCGGCGACACACTCAACCGCAACGCTAAGGCTGCTGCGCTGTCCATTTTCGAAGGCACCAAGCAGCGGTTCTTTGCGCAGCTCCTGCTCTCAATGAAACTCCCGAGCCTAGTTCCCGCGATGGAGGAGTCGCTCGCGACCGGCCACTCGGTCGTCGTGCAGCTGGTCTCGACCGCCGAGGCGATGCTCGACCGCCGCTTGGCCGATCTCACTCCCGAGGAACGCGAAGCGCTCGATATCGACCTCTCGCCGCGCGAGTATGTCATCGACTATCTCGCAAAGAGCTTCCCCACTCGCCTGATGCAGATCTTCACCGACGAAGACGGCAATCTGCGCTCCGAACCGATGAGCAACGACGATGGCAATCCGGTCATGTGTCCACGCGCCGTCGCCGCGCGCGATGCGCTGATCGAACAGCTCTGCGCCCTGCCGCCGATCGCAACCGCGCTCGATGCGATCATCGAACACTTCGGAACCAGCATCGTCGCCGAAGTTACGGGCAGGACGAGACGGCTGGTCCTGGGGCGGGACGGACAGCAGCGGCTCGAACGCCGCGGCGGGTCTGCCAATGTTGCCGAGGCTCAGGCCTTCATGGATGGCGCCAAGCGCATCCTTGTCTTTTCCGACGCCGGCGGGACGGGCCGGTCCTATCACGCCGACCTCAATTGCCAGAACCGGCAGCGGCGCGTGCATTTCCTGCTTGAGCCGGGGTGGCGCGCCGACAATGCGATCCAGGGCCTGGGGCGGACCAACCGCACCAACCAGGCTTCGGCGCCGCTGTTTCGTCCCGTGACCACCGATGTGAAGGGTGAGCGGAGGTTCATCTCGACGATCGCGCGGCGGCTCGACAGCCTCGGCGCGCTCACCCGCGGACAGCGGCAAACGGGTGGACAGAACCTGTTCGATCCGGCCGATAATCTGGAAAGCGATTACGCCAGAGACGCGCTGACCCGCTGGTTCCACCTGCTATACGACGGCAAGCTCGAGGCGACGAGTTTCGCCCATTTCGTGCGCCAGACCGGCCTACGGCTCGAAGGTCCCGAGGGCGGTCTTACAGACGACCTGCCCTCGATCCAGCGCTGGCTCAACCGCGTGCTCGCGCTGCCGATCGGGATGCAGAATGCGATCTTTGACGAGTACCTTGCCCTCATCGAAGCGCGCATCGAAGCTGCGCGAGAAGCGGGAACACTCGATCTCGGGCTCGAAACGGTCAAGGTCGACAGCTGTCGAGTTATCTCGGATCAGATCCTTCGGACCGACCCGTTGACCGGCGCCGAAACCCGCCTCCTCTCGCTGGAGATCGAGCGGCACTTGCGGCCACTGCGCTTCGGGCGGCTCGCGCGGCTGCATGACATTGACTCGCCTGGTGCCATACCACTCCACAACGCCCGTTCGGGCCGGGTGGCTCTCAGCGTTCCCGCGCGCCGTTTGATTGCCGACGACGGCAGTGTGATCGAGCGGCGGCGTCTGCTGCGACCGCTCAAATCCGACAACTGGACCCGCGAGGCGCTCGCCGAAAGCGCCTGGGAGGCCATCGATTCGGCTTCGTTCGAACGTCTCTGGCGCGCCGAAGAGATCGAAGCCGCCAAGGAGCCGGTCCGCGAACGCGTGCACCTTGCAACCGGGCTGCTACTCCCGGTCTGGAAGCGCCTGCCCGACGATCACGTGCGCGTGACCCGTATCGTCTCGGCCGACGGAACCTCCATCATCGGCCGCGAGGTGGCGGCCGCGGATATCGCCAAGGTGTCGCAGACCTTCGGCCTCGGCAACCCGGTCTTGCCTACTCCCGGCGAACTGGCCGCTCTCGTCCTCTCGAGCGGCACCGCACAGTCCTTGCAGAGCCATGATCCGCTGACGGTCAAGCGCAGTCTCGTCGGCGGCGAGCAGCGCATCGAGCTGACTGGCTTCGCGCCCGACCGGCTCGACTGGTACAAGGCCAAGGGCTGCTTCTCCGAGATCATCCGCTACCGGACGCGCCTGTTCGTGCCTGTGGCCAATGGGCCGGCCATTCTCGAAGCGCTTGTTCCCTGATCAGTGGCAGTACGTCCCACAGCAGAGAGAAGAGAGTGCCTTGGGCTGGCGAACCTTGTGGGATGCACCCGCACCGGTTCGTTCAATCCATCAGGAGACGATCGATGATCCAGTCTATTCCCTTGAAGAAGCTCGTCCCGAGCCCCCGCAACGTCCGGAAAGTAAGCGATGCTACCGCCGATGCCCAGCTCAAGGCCGATATCGCCGCTCGCGGCCTTCTCCAGAATCTGGTCGTGCGCAAGGCGACGCGCGGCAAGTTCGAAGTCGAGGCCGGCGGCCGGCGGCTTGCCGCATTGCATTCGCTTGCCGAGGACGCCGCAATTCCCACAACCCACGAAGTGACCTGCCTCGTCATCGAAGGCGACGAATGCGAAGTGCGCGAAGCAAGCCTGGCCGAGAACTTCCAGCGCCTGGCCATGAATCCCGCTGACGAAGCGCAGGCCTTCGCCGCAATCATCGAAGCGGGCGCCACCACGGAGGACGTCGCCCGGCGCTTCGGCCTGACCGTCCGCTTCGTCGAGGGCCGACTGCGGCTCGCTTCGCTTGCGCCGTGCGTCTTCGAAGCGCTGGTGGAAGGCGCGATCACCCTCGACATGGCCAAGGCCTATGGCGCGGTCTCGGATACCGAGCGGCAAGCTCATGTCTTCGCCGAGCTGCAGGACGCCTGGTATCAGGTCACGCCCGACACGATCCGGCGAATGGTGCTGGACGCGACCGTGCGCGGCAGCGACCCGCGCGCGATCCTGGTTGGCCGCGAGGCCTATCTTCAAGCCGGCGGGCGGATCGAGCGCGAGCTTTTCGACGACGATGCCAGCGAGAGCTGGGTCGATATCGCGCTGCTCGAGGGTCTCGCTCAAAAGAAAATGGAGGAGGCAGCGAGCGTCAAAGCGCGGGAACTCGGCCTAGCGTGGGTCCGTCCGACACTCGGGGCCTATGTCTGCCACGATCTGATCGAGGGGCTCAGCCGCCTTTCCGCCGAGCCGGCCCCGCTGAATGAAGCGGAAGCCGAGGAACTTTCGATACTCGAGGCAGACTACGACCGTGAAGCGGCAGTCCTCGAGGACGAGGACAGCAGCGAGGAGGAGGTCGCCAGAGCCGAGGAGCAACTGGCACGCATCGATCGGGCCATGCGAGCGCTCAACGATCGCCCGCCGGTGCTTGCCGAAGATCTGAAGGAAGAAGCGGGGGCGTTCCTGGTCCTGTCGCGCGGTGGCGAGCCGACCCTTGTTCCGCAGTACTACACCGCAAGCGAGGTAGCACAGTCCGATGAGGGCATCATCGAGGCCGTCGAAGATGGCGGTGATGCGTCGAGTAAGCCTGCAACTTATTCGCAGCGACTGCTCGACGAACTTGCGATGCAGCGCCGTGATGTGCTTGCCGTCCATCTTGCCAACGACCCCGGCCTGGCTCTCGACGTCATGATCTTCACGCTGGCTGATGCCGATGGTCACGACTGGCGCGCCAAAAAGGCGCTCACGATCTCTGGGCCGGCGGCGAGCGGCCCGGTCTCGGGATTTGAAGCCAAGGATGCTCCGGCGAGTGCGGCGCTGGCAGAGTTCACTGGTTCGCTCGACGAAAGCTGGCGCGCCGGCGCCTCGGAAGTTGAGCGCTTCGTAGCGTTCCGAGGACTTCCCGACGAAGCACGGAGCCTCTGGCTCGGCTTCGTGGTCGCGCGTACGCTCATTGCCAGCCTCAATACCGACGGTGAGCGCGGACGCCCGCTCCACGACGCGTTGGGCAGTTTGCTCGAGATCGAGATGGCGCACTGGTGGAGGCCGACAGCTGCAAACTTCTTCGATCGCGTGCCGAAAGCGCGCATCCTCGAAGCCTTCGATGCCGTGGGCGGACCTGAGCTTGTCAGCCGCTACGCTGGTTCGAAGAAAGCCGATCTCGCCTCCGCTGCCGAACGCATCTTTTCGGGCGAGTTCATCGGCGAGGCGGACGTCAAGGCGCAGGCTCTGGCCTGGGTTCCGGCAGTCATGCGTTTCGGCACTCTCAAGGGAGAAGCCGCCGAAAACGAGGAAACGTCTGGTCAGCCCGAAGACGCCAGCGACCAGTTGACCGAGAAAGCCGCCTGACCCTCCTGACAGGTCGGCTTGCACGGTTGGCGGCCCGTCCATTCCGGACGGGCCGCCTTGAGTTGTTTTGGCTGGAATTGGGCCTCGGGTTGCATGACAGGTCTCGGTGACCGCCGTCGCCTCCTTGCGCGCAAGGTCCAGCAGTTGGGAGATTCGCCGCTTCTTGGAGGCGAAGTTGTACTCGACGGCGGACTGGCTGCTGTTTGCCCATCAACGCAGTCAGCAGCGAAACTCGCAGAGTCGTGGGCTCTTAGCTCGGCCAACCCTGTGGAGACTTGCCGCCGATCCGATGAAGCTGTTCCACGGCATCTTCGGGGCAGTCGCCGCATTTGCGATTGGCTGGGACCGCCACGTCGATTTTCTTCGGGTACGGGAGGTCGAGATTGGTCATGATTTCCTCGAACTCTTCGAAGGGAATCGCGTCGTTCAGCCGCGGATTGCGTTCGCGCTCCTGAGCCACGGTGGACACGTGTCGGTGCTGATAATCGTGCGCGGGATAGACAAGAGTGTCCGGAGGCAAGGTAAAGATTTTCTCGTGAACCGAGCGGAAGAGCGCAGCCGTGTCACCGTTTTGAAAGTCCGTTCGGCCGCAGCCATCGATTAGCAACGCATCCCCGGTAAATACCCTAGGCTGTCCGCCATGATCCAGAAGATAGCAATGATGCGTCTCCGTGTGCCCCGGAGTGAAGAGGGGACGAAAGCTCAAGTCGCCGAGATTTAGCGGCCGATCCTCCGCAACGCCGATATCCGCGCAAGGGAGATCGTCCTGCGCAGGGTAAGCGACCTTGCAGCCTGTGAGCGCTCGCAACCGGCAAGCAGAGGTGATGTGGTCGGCATGGATGTGGGTGTCGAGCGTGTAGGCAAGCCTTAAGCCGAGGTCCTTTATAGTTTGAAGATCGCGATCGACCGTCTCCATCACCGGATCGAGCAACAGGGCCTCGCCGGTGTCCTGCCAGCCGAATAGGTAAGTGTAGGTCGAGGATTCCGGCTCGAACAGTTGTCGGAAGATCATGACCGCGCTCCACGTTCGATCAGGGGCTGGAGATCGGCCTCGCTGAATTTGAGCCCAGCGGCTTGCGCCTTCGCGGCAGCTTTGCTTGCGCTTGCATCATGCCGATAGGCCCAATCGGCTAGCGCCATGAGGCTCGCGCGCTTGCCACTGGCGCAATGAATGGCGATGGGCGCCGGCAGTTGTTCCAGTTCGGCGCTGATGATCGAGGCGGTTCCTGCGTTAAGGTCCGAGGGCGTCACTGGGAAACTCCGGTAGGCAAGTCCGCTCCTGTTCGCCTCCTCACCTTCGGTGTCCGGAGCCAAGACTTCGCCGGCTTCTCCGGGTGCGCGCAGGTTCACAACGGACCGCATGCCGGCGCGTGAGAGATCTCTCACATCCGCTTCGTTCGGTGGCCGTGTGAAAATGTGGAGCCTTTCGTCGAGTTCGATCAGGCCATCCATTTATCTGCTCCTCCAATCGCGTGCCCCGAGACGAGTTGTCAGCGGCGAAGAACATGGCGTCGCCTTCGGGCATGGTCTCTGGTTTGAATCGGATAGACGCGTTCGAGGTTCCCTCGACAGCGTATCCCCTCCGATTGAACATCAGACCATGTCCCGGCCGAGCAAGGCAGCCGAAACATCTTCAGGCTCAGGACTTATTGATGGGTCCAGAAAATGGTCGCAGTTCTCGACGAGGCGGAGTTGTCGATAGAGGTACCGTTGCACGGGAGGACGCTTTGCGGTTCGACTTTCATGCGGTGCAGCGTGCGACCAACGCCAAGCCCAACCAGTCTCCGTCGCAGCCGTAAGGCGCTCACCCCTGCAGCGCGTCGAACATCGACGCGGCAACTGCTGGCTACTCGTCGTCTCGGTAGCTAACGACTGGTGGTTTCGCATTTCGATGCAAACTGTCGCGCTCCGCACGTTGTGCGCCTTTTCTGAAACAGCCAAAGGGGAACGACCATGGCGGAAAAAACCAAGCTCGACCTCCCTGTCCTTCTTCCTGACATCCCCGATGCCGCCGACGCTTGCGTCGTGCGCCTCCTGGCCCGCCTTAAGGAACGCGACGGTATCAGCGATGCGCACGTCGCGCCTGCACAGGATGGCCAGCCTGCCAATTTGTGCATCCACTACGATCCCGAGGTTCTGCCGCTCTCGCGCATTACGGAGCTCGCGACGAGCGCCGGCGCGCGCATCACTTCCCGCTTCGGCCACGCTCTGCTCGATCTTCCCGGCCCGACGCATCAGCGCCACGCACGTCTTCTCGGCGACCGGCTACGCAGCCTGCCCGGTGTCATCGAAGCGGAAGTCAGCGCGGCCGGCAAGGCACGCGTCGAGTTCGATCACGACAGCATCACCCTCGAGCAGATCCAGGCCGCGCTCGCCGACAGGGCTGTTCCACCTCCGGCAACTGGTGCGGGCGACCATGCCGGCCACGATCACGCGCCCGGAGAGCGTGATCATGGCGAGGAGGGCCACCAACATGACCATGGCGGCATCTTCGGCGCCAATACGGAGTTGGTCTTCGCGCTCGTTTGCGGAGCCTTGCTCGGCCTTGGCTTCGCCGCCGAGAAGCTGATTGCGGGCGCGCCGGATTGGTTGCCGCTTGCCTGCTATCTCGCCGCCTATGCTTTCGGCGGCGTGTTCACGGTGCGCGAGGCAGTCGAGAACCTGAGGCGCAAGCGTTTCGAGATCGATACGCTGATGCTGGTCGCCGCCGCGGGTGCCGCGGCGCTGGGTGCCTGGGCCGAGGGCGCGTTGCTCCTGTTCCTGTTCAGCCTGGGCCACGCGCTCGAACATTATGCGATGGGCCGCGCCAAGCGGGCGATCGAGGCGCTCGCCGAGCTCGCCCCGAAGACCGCCGTCGTGCGACGTGGCGGCGGGACCGAGGAGGTCCCGGTGGACGCACTGGTCGTCGGCGATGTCGTCCTGGCCAAGCCCAATGAGCGGCTACCTGCCGACGGCTTCGTGACGAAGGGCGACAGCAGCATCAACCAGGCGCCGGTCACCGGCGAGAGCATGCCCGTCGACAAGCGCGCCGTTGCCGACCGCGAGGCGGCGCGTACGAACCCGGAAGGGATCGATGCGGCGCATCGGGTCTTCGCCGGAACGATCAACGGCAGCGGCGCTATCGAGGTCGAGGTCACTCGCCTGGCGAGCGACAGCGCGCTGGCCAAGGTGGTCAAGCTGGTGAGCGAGGCGGAGACGCAGAAGTCGCCGACCCAGCGCTTCACCGACCGGTTCGAGAGGATCTTCGTGCCGGCAGTGCTGGTTCTCGCGGTGCTGCTGCTGTTCGCCGGGGTCGTGATTGACGAACCCTTCCGCGACAGCTTCTACCGCACCATGGCAGTGCTGGTGGCGGCGAGCCCCTGTGCGCTTGCCATCGCCACGCCCAGCGCGGTCCTGTCGGGCGTCGCGCGCGCGGCGCGCGGCGGCGTGCTCGTCAAGGGCGGCGGGCCGCTTGAGAATCTCGGCTCTCTGACCGCGATCGCGTTCGACAAGACCGGAACTCTCACCATGGGCGAGCCGCGCATCACGGATCTCGTGCCGATGCCCGGCGCGTCGGAAAGCGAACTTCTGACCACCGCCGTCGCGGTCGAGGCGCTGAGCGATCATCCGCTCGCCGCGGCAATTGTCAAGGACGGCACAGCGCGGCTCGGCGATACGACGGTGGCCCCCGCATCGGACCTCGAGAGCCTGACCGGGCGGGGCGTGCGCGCGACCCTCGACGGCGATACAGTGCTGATCGGCAAGGCCGAGATGTTCGGCAGCGATGGGGTGGCGCCACTTTCCCCCGAGGCGGCGGCGGCGATCGAGCAACTGCGCAACAACGGACGCACCACAATGGTCGTGCGACGCGGCGCTCGTGATCTCGGTGTCATTGGGCTGCTCGACACGCCGCGCGAGGCGGCGCGGCAGACCTTGGTGGTCTTGCGGTCGCTCGGGATGACGCGGATGATCATGATCTCCGGCGACAACCAGAGAGTTGCCGAGGCGATCGCGCGTGAGGTCGGGCTCGATGAGGCTTGGGGCGACCTGATGCCGGAGGACAAGGTCGAGGCGATCAAGAAGCTCAGCGCCGAGGGCAAAGTCGCAATGGTCGGCGACGGCGTCAACGATGCCCCGGCGATGGCGCGCGCAACCGTCGGGATAGCGATGGGCGCAGCGGGCTCGGATGTCGCGCTCGAGACAGCCGACGTTGCCCTGATGGCGGACGACCTATCGCACCTTCCATTCGCCGTGGGGCTCAGCAGGCGCACCCGCTCGATCATCCGCCAGAACGTGTTCGTCAGCCTGGGGGTGGTAGCTATTCTCGTGCCCGCAACGATCTTCGGGCTTGGCATCGGACCCGCGGTCGCGATGCACGAAGGCTCCACTCTTCTCGTGGTGACCAATGCGCTCCGGCTGCTCGCTTATCGAGACCCGAGATCGCGCGGCGAGCCAGTTCCCACCTCAGTGTCAGGTTGACGCAAGGAGCCAGACGCTAAGCCCATAGAGGAACAAGGTTGGAATGACGGTGGTCACGACCCCGAAAGCTCGTCCGCCTGCGCCGTGCGGATAGCCGATCATGAACGTGACGCGGCCGACGGCGAACAGGACCACACTCGCCGGGAGAAACGCGAGCGCGGGACCGGTTGCCAGCGTTGCAAACGCCAGATGGCTTCCTACCGCGACAAACGCCTGCTCGAGCGTGTTCTGCAGAAACGCTACCTTGACGGCGATGGCCGGGCTCGGCGGGCCGAACGCAGAGCCGCGATTGTCCGCGGCGGAACGAAAGCGCCCGCTCGATACCCGCTGCACGCCGATCAAGACCCACAGGAATACGAAGATGTCGGCCTGAATGGCGAACGCAAGACGTTGCGCCAACCCCTCGGGGAAGCGCATCACCAACGGGAGCAGCTGATAGGCGGCCGCCAAGCTGCCTGAGCAGAAGGCCATCGCCAGCGCAGCGCGGGCCATCACCTTTCGCTGCTCCGACTTCAATTCGACTGCGCCGATCATGCCGTCCGATTGTTTTGCAGGATTGTCCGTACATTGCAATTTGGCCGAACGGCATCGGGAGTGCTACCGTACCCGCCATGAAGAACAAGGAACCCGGGAGCTTCCGCGAGATCGTCGTCGATGCCTGTCCGAGTGGCGACGTGCATCGAACGCTGGAGCACGCCTGCGAAATGGCCGTCGAGTTCGGCGCCAGCCTGTCCGTCGTCTCCTTCGCCTGGCCGCGCAGTTCCATCGTGGGCGACGTACTGGCCGCGAGCGCTCTTTCCGCGCACGAGCAAACGCGCGCGATGGAAGAGGCTCTTCGAGGCACGCGCAGTGCTTTCGACGCGGTGCTTTCCGGAACAGCAGTGGAAGCAGAGTGGTGTTCCGCCATAATCGAGCCATCCGCGGCGTTGCGAGAGCATCTTCTTACCGCCGATCTGCTTATCACCAGCGCCGATGACGAAGGAGCCTGTGTGTCGCCGGATCCGGCCGAACTCATTCTAGCATCGGGAACGCCCGTCCTTCGTCTTGGCAAAGGGATCACAACCCACCGCTTCCCGAAAATTATCGTCGCGTGGAAGGATTCCTCGCAAGCTCGCCGGGCCGCTCATGACGCCTTGCCCTTCCTGCAGCGCGCGGACAGTGTAACTGTGGTTGGCGTAGGGGACGAAGTGTCCAGCGACCGACTGGCAGCCGTCTCAAGGCATTTGCGCCGCCATGAGGTTGCGGCCAAACACGTTCATGTTTCGCGCCGAGGAAACGCTGCAATTGATTTGCTCGACCAAGCGGAACGTGAGGAGGCAACCCTAATCGTTGCTGGCGTTTATAGCCGCACTCCATTCGCAGAGCGCATGCTCGGCGGCGTAACTGCCGAATTGATAAAGAATACCGAAACATCCTGGTTCATGGGTCACTAAGCGATCTTCGGAATCGGCACATACCTGCCTTGGGAATTACCTCGCACCAAGTGTTGCCTGAGGAATCCTCCACGCCGAAAGACCTAAGGGCCCCGTGGTACACGGATCGGCGCATTCGCGATTCGCGTGGCAGTGGCCAGATGCCTGCCCTGAATGTGGAGCGAAGTACTTGAAGCGGCCGCCGTATGAGTCCCCTTGGCCACGGACCACCCGACCCACCACGCCGGAGTAGTCAGAGCGGCTGAGGACGGAAAGCGGCGGCGAACGTCGGTATTTGACGCACCGCGCTGACAAACATAACATATGCGTGTCGCCGTTCGCGCTACCTTAGTAAGGCTTTAGGCCGCCGCTCACTGCTACTGACCGCCGCATCTGTGGGTAGACGCTGTTGCTTACGGCGCGAGGTGGCCGTTAACGGACCGCTCGCTCCGGGTCTTCTGTAAACGGGAGCGGACCATCCGCTTCGGACGATTCGCTTCCGCGGACTGAAGCTCAGCGCTAGCTCACGGTGCAATCGGCTCAACTAATCGCGGCCACATTGGCGAAGAAGAAGCAAATTGCGAACCCAGGCGGCTCCCGTGTGCGTGGCTTCGCGCCAATCGCCATTGTCGGAGGTGAAGCAGCAGGCGTTGGCCTGGGTTCCGGCCGTCATGCGTTTCGGCACTCCAAGGGAAGAACCCATCGACAACGATGAAACGTCTGCTGGGTCGGAGGACGCTGGCAACGAACTGACCGAGCAAGCTGCCTGAACCTCCTGACAGGTGGTTTTGCGCGGTTGGCGGCCCGTCCATTCCGGACGGGCCGCCTTTAGTCGTTTTGACCAAGTCTGAACCGTCAGTCGTTCTACCTAGTGGATGAGACGTCTTCGCTAGATATTCAGCAGGAACGCCGTTGCGAACGTCTGCCTGGAGCTCCATGATGAGCAGCGAGGGGATGCGAGATCGATCACGCTACAGCCAACCTGCCGTCGAGGGATTTTGAGGTCACCTCAAAATTTTTCGCCAAGTTGGGGTTCGGGCAGGACTGGCGGGATGACGGCTGGATGATCTTGAAGCGTGACAGCATGATACTGGAGTTCTTCCCACATCCAGACCTGAACCCAGCCGAAAGCTGGTTCAGTTGCTGTCTTCGGCTTGATGACGTGGCCGCGTTTTACTCGGTTTGTTTAGACGCTGGAGTGCCAGAGCAATGTTGGGGTCACCCCCGGGCTCAGCCCCCGCAGCAGGAAGATGGCGGTCTCCTGATCGGAGCCCTGATCGATCCGGACGGAACCCTCATTCGCCTTATCCAAAACTGATTGCCGCGCCGGCCTTCGAGCTCACCCGCAATCAACGAGCGCAATGAATGTCAACGGGGTCGACACCGCAGCGCACGGCCGTTGATCCCCTTGGGGAACCTGTATCAGCTACAGCATCGTTCTCCTCTTGAGGAGCGCGCAAATGGACTACGATTTGATAATCATCGGCACGGGCACGGCGGCAATGGTCGCAGCGATGCGGGTCCGCGATGCAGGTTGGACGGTTGCTGTCATCGACGAGAAGCCGTTTGGCGGCACCTGCGCCTTGCGCGGTTGCGACCCCAAGAAGATGCTCGTCTCGGGCGCGGAGGTCATCGATGCGGAGCGCCGGATGAGCGGACACGGCGTCGACGGTGATTTGCGGATCGACTGGCCGGAATTGATCGGTTTCAAGCGCACCTTTACCGATCCCGTGCCGGAGAAGCACGAGCACCGCTACCGCGATAAGGGCATCGACACTTTTCACGGTGCGGCCAAGTTCACCGGCCCGAACTCACTCAAGGTCGATGCAGCAGAGTTAAGCGGCCGTCATGTTCTGATCGCCTCGGGCGCCGCTCCCGTGCCGCTCGGGATCGCAGGTGAGGATCATCTGGTCGACAACGAGTTCTTCCTGGCCATGGAGCAACTGCCACGGCGGATCGTCCTGGTCGGCGGCGGCTACATTGCAGCGGAGTTTTCCAACATTGCGGCACGCGCTGGCGCTAAGGTGACGGTGATCCAGCGCGGTTCGCGCATGCTGACGCATTTCGAGCCGGAGCTCGTCGGCTGGTTGACGGAGTCGTTCGACAGTATCGGGGTGCAAGTCCTGACCGATACGACTGTCGTTGCGATCGAGCGCAAAGACAGCGGATTTGTCGTGCATGGCGAAAGGGGCGACGACAGGATCGCTGTGGAGGCCGACCTGGTCGTTCACGCCGCCGGCCGTACCCCTGCACTCGACCGTCTGAACCTCGTAGCCGCCGACGTTGCTGTCGCTCAAGGTCGGCTCAAACTCAACGAGTACCTGCAAAGCGTGACAAACCCGGCAGTATATGCGGCCGGCGATGCTGCCCAGCAGGGACCGCCGCTGACGCCTGTTTCGAGCCATGATGCGAAGGTCGTCGCGGGCAACCTGCTCGAAGGCAACCAGCGAACGCTGGACTATCGGGGCGTGCCGAGTGTCGCCTTTACGCTTCCGCCGATTGCAGCTGTGGGCATGGGCGAGGACGAGGCGCGCAGATCGGGAGCGCAATTCCGGTTGAAATGCGAGCGCGCTTCGCGCTGGTACACGGCGCGGCGGCTTGCCGAGCCGGTCTACGGATACAAGACGCTGGTCGAGGAAGGCACGGGTCGAATTCTGGGTGCGCACCTCGTCGGTCCTCACGCGGACGAGGTCATCAACATCTTCGCCCTGGCTATCCGGCACAACCTCACCGCCAATGATCTGAAGAGCACCATGTTTGCTTATCCTACCGGGGCATCGGACGTAGGCTACATGCTCTAGGGGGAAACGCCATCCAGCATGTCGATGACCGGACAGTCGGGCACGTGCCCACCCGAACAGCGCTCGACCGTCGAGGCGAGCAGCCGCTCCAGTCGCTCGAGGTCCGCCATTTTGCGCCTGACCTGGTCCAGATGATGAACCGCGATTTCGCGAACTTCGTCGCAGCACGCCTCTTCGGGGCCGCCCAGTTCAAGGATGGCGCGCACTTCGCCAGGCGTGAAGCCAAGCTCCCTCGCCCGCTTTATAAAGCTCAGGGCCCTGACATGCTGGTCGGTAAAGACCCTGTGGCCGCCTTCGGTTCGGTCGGGCTCGGTGAGGAGGCCAACTCTTTCGAAGTAGCGAATTGTCTCGATATGCACGCCTGTGCGGCGGGCGAGTTGGCCTATCGAAAGACCGCCCACGCAGAAACTCCTTGATCCTGTAGCGACTACAGGTGGCACATAGCGCCGAATCGCGCTGGAGACGAGACCTGACTGATCGAAGTGCCCCTTCCGTTATCCGACTGCAGAGACCCGAGCGAGGCGTCGCTGCCGTGGGAACGGCGGCCAGCTTGACCGCCCTGTTCTCTGCTGCTGCGTGCTGCGTGCTTCCTCTTGCGCTCGCCGGACTAGGGATCGGAGCAGCCGGTTTCGCTGTATTCGTCCCTTACCACTGGCCGATGACAATTATCGCCTCGGTTCTGATCATTGCGGGGTGGATGCTCTACCTGCGCAAGCATCGCGCTTGCTCTGCTGATGCGGACTGCGCTGTGCCGGCGCCAAGTCGAGCCACGCTGGCGATGCTCGTGGGTGCGACGGTGATCGTCGGTATCAGCGCGTTGTGGGGTTTCATCGAGCAGCCGCTGATGCGCGTGCTGAGCGGCGCGTGATGCAGACCACCTCTACCATCACATGTCCCAAGTGCGCGGGTACCTCAGTCGAAACAATGCCGACCGATGCCTGCTGGTTTTTCTACGACTGCCGCCATTGCGGCGTGAAGCTCAGACCGCTTTCGGGCGATTGCTGCGTCTTCTGCTCCTTCGCAGATGTTCCGTGTCCGCCGATCCAGGAAGCTCAACAGTCTGGTTCGCCGTCCGGATGCTGCGGAGCTGGATAGCAGATATTCCCCGCGCCGCTCCGCTCGAGACGGAGGACGCCGGCCGCACCTATGCGACTCATGGGCGAGATCTACGGTCTCTCCGCACTATTCGTCGCAGAGCGCAAAGCTGACACGACGTCCAGATGAGAGGAAAGAAGGCTTCTTCTGATTGCCACGGGACAACCTCGTTCCGGCAATCGGGAGACACCTCATGTCCAAGTTCAAACGCCGCAGCGGCGGGCAATCCCCTGCTGCGCAAATCACCTCTGTGATTATCGAGAAACTCGAGCTGGGAACCACACCATGGGTAAAGCCATGGCGCGGGGTTCCGGTATCACGACCCCTGCGCAGTTGCGGCACGCCCTACCGGGGCATGAACACCTTCTGGCTCTGGATGATCGCCGATGCTGCCGGGTTCCTGTCGCCCTACTGGATGACGTACCAGCAGTGCCAGAAGCTCGGTGGGCAGGTTCGCAAGGGCGAGAAATCGACGATCGCGATCTTCTACAAGAGCTACGACAAGCAGGTGGAGCGCGAAGATGGCGAAGATGGCACCGAGAAGCGGCGTGTCCTGAAGGCCTATGCGGTCTTCAACGCCGACCAGTGCAATGACTTGCCCGAAATGTATCGTGCCAAGCATGAACTCGAACCAGTCGAACCTGCCGGGCGGGAAGAGCGGCTCGACACCTTCTTTTCAGATGTGGGCGCCGACCTTCGGCATCAGGGGGCCGAAGCCTACTACGAGCCTGTCCTGGACAGGATTACGATGCCGCCGGCGACGCTGTTCGATGGCTACGATCACTACTACGCAACGCTGGCGCACGAACTCTCGCACTGGACCGGGCATGGCTCTCGCCTCAGCCGGAATCTCAAGAATCGCTTTGGAAGCGAGTCCTACGCGGCCGAGGAACTGGTGGCGGAGTTGTCTGCCGCGATCCTGGGCGCCGAACTCGGCCTGCCGGTCGCGCATCTCGATCATCATGCAAGCTACATCGCGCATTGGCTCGAGCTTCTAAAATCCGACGATCGCGCCATCCTGACCGCGGCTGCCAAAGCAGAAGAGGCTGCGAGCCTCATCCTGAGACTGGGAGGGCGTTCGGGTGCGGGGAGCGAGGCTGCGACAGCCGATCCCGCCGAAGCGGCCTGAAGGGCGTGCATGATGGGACGCTCTGTCAGCTATCCGCCCGGCGCGATCGTCGCCTTCCGCACTCTGGAGATCGAACGCGAGGATGATTGGGAATGGGAATACGAGTGTCTGGTCGAGGAAATCATCGAGACTGCGCGCAGCACCTTTCCTTCTCTTGAACCCTCCGACGGGTGGCGCGGCCGCGAAGACCGCATCCTGCTGCGCAACGCCTTTGCCGATTGCGGGATCTCTACCTATTGCGGCCTTGTCGCCATCTGGCTCGTCGAGCGCGACGACGGTGGGTACTGGGATGCCGATGCCTATCACCCGCGATCCGGGCGGGCACAGCGCTGGCTTTCACAGGTAGCGAGCCGCTTTGAAGCGATATTCGGTGAGCTACGCATAATTGGGCGGTTTTCGAATGGCGAGGCCATCTTTGAGCGCAGGACTGTTCAAATGAGTAGTTTGGTGCTATATCATGCACATGAAAGGATGCGCCGATGGCAACGAGAGCCGCTGAAGTCGAGGAGGGAGATGGCAAGACCCTGACCACCGCAATCGCCAGAATTGCGGAGTTCTGGGGCCTGACCAATGCCAAGCTTGGTGCGGTTCTCGGGCTGTCTCAGGCCACCATCTCGCGCTTGCGCGCGGGCAAATCCGAGCTCGATCCGGCCAGCAAGTCGTTCGAAGCCGGCCAGTTTCTGTTGCGCCTGTTCCGCTCGCTCGACGCGCTGCTCGGGAGCGACGATCTGGCTGCGCGAGCCTGGCTCGCGACCCCAAATCTTGACCTCGAGGCGCGGCCCCTTGAGCTGATCGACAGCTTCAAGGGTCTCATGACGGTTTGCGACTATGTGGACGCCCACCGCGCTCGCGTCTGAGCTGCGCCGCTACCGCAGGACCGTCTGGCGCGTGGTCGAAGCGCAGCACCGAATCTCGACCAACCGGCTCGCCGCCAATCTCGCTGGCCAGAAGCGGCTCGAGGAGCTCGCCGATGCAGCCAAGCCGGATCTGCCCAAGTCAGCGCGCGGTCTTCATTACCTGCTCGCCTCGCCCTTTCGCTATGGCCACGGCGTGGCCAGCCGCTTTCGGCGTGCGAACGAGCGGCCCGGCATCTTCTATTCCAGCGAAAGCGAGCAGACCGCGATCACCGAGACCGCCTACTGGCGGCTCCGTTTCATCAGCCGCTCACCGGGCTTTCTTCCGGGCAACCGGACGAGCGAACACCTGAGCTTCTCCGTTCCTGTCTCGATTGCCCGGCTGCTCGATACCACGCGGCCGCCGCTGTCGCGCGAAAGCGAACGCTGGATCGACCCGGCCGACTATTCGGCGTGTCAGGATCTCGCCGAAGCTGCTCGTGCCGCGGGTGGACAGGCGATCCGCTCGCCTTCGGCGCGCGACCCGCAGGGGATCAATCTCGCGTTGTTCGATCCCGCGTGCTTTGCCAGGGCCGAGCCCGATCACGGACGCGGCTGGCACCTGCGCCTCGAAGGCCGGCGACTCATTGCACTGGCTGCGTTTCCTTCCGGCGAGGTGCTGGAATTCACGGCCGAGCGGTTCGGACTGCCTTCGCTCGGCTGAAGCTCGACTCGCGTAGTCCCTCTTTGCGCGGCCTGCCGGAGTCTGATTTCCTGCCTGTCCTGTTCGCTCGCGCGGGCCCTGGACCGGTCCGGTTCCGCCGCAACCCGCGCAAGGCTGCGGCCCGTGTGGCCCGCGCCAGCCTTGCCTTGCGGGGTTTCCCGCTGCGCGGTGCGGCGGCCCCCTCGACCCGGTCCCTTTTGGGCCCGGCGAACAGGCCGCAGGAAACTTCTCTTCCCCTGCGGCTGTCGCCTTCGCTCAGGAGGAATGACCCATGTACGACAGCTTCACCGCCCAGCTTGCCGGACTCGATCTGACCGGCTTTTCGGTTCAACCCGCACCTTTCAACGAAACAGATTTTCCCGCCGAAGAGGCGAGCGAGCAGACCCTCTCGGCCGTCTGGTCGGACTTGTTCGCCCTGTTCGCCGACACCGCGCTCGAGGCCGACGCCGAGGACATCGCCTGGGGCTTCGTCAATCTCTTCCACCGCACGGCGACCCGCAAGTCTGCGCAGGTCGATCGCGCGAGCGACGAGATCCGTGCGCTGCTTTCGGCGGCTGATGGCTCGGAAGTCCACTCGAGCAACCTCGAAGAGCAAGTGGAGCGCGCGCAGGCTTCCGAAGCCAGCATGCTCGCTTTCGAGCACATGCGCGAGGTCGCGGCGATGCTCTACCGCGAAGAGACCGGGGCATCCTGGAAGCCGATGACGGGGTCGCGCGTAGCGCACGGAAAGAACCTCACCTCTGCGGTCATCGATGCGCGCGATTTCCTAAAGGTCCGCTCAGAACGTCGGCGCGCCGCGCTCACGCCCGAAGGCACCGCCGTGGTCTTCGCCGGAGGCCGCGCCAGCTTCGCCACGACCGACGAAGCGACGAGCTATGCGAACAACATCTGGGCCACGCTCGACCGAGTGCGCGAGCAGGTGCCTGATATGCTCCTCGTCCATGGCGGCGACGGCAAGGGCGCCGATCGGCTTGCAGCCGCCTGGGCCGAACGCCACGAGGTACAGCAACTGACCTTCGGTCTCGATCGCAGGTTGGGTGCCCGGGCCGGGTTCAAGCGCAACGAGCAGATGCTGGCGATGGCCCCGCGCTACGTGATCGCCTTTCCCGGCAATGGCGTCACCGAGCGTCTCGTCATCGAAGCCAAGGCACGCCGCATTACGGTGGTCGATCGCCGCGGTTCGCTGGGCACTAAGCCTGGCGCTGGCTGAGGCCACGCCCTTCGAATGCGCTGCGGCGGCTAGGAGACCGCTGCCTGAGTGTCCCGCATCTTTGGAGTGGCCTCGGCGTGCAAGAGTCCCTTGTGCGCACCGGAAGACTGGAGGCGAGGCAATTCACCCGCTGTTGCGCCATTTCGGAAACCCGATCGCAATCCGCCGTCCTCATTTCCTCTTTCGCAGCGCCAACCACAGGAGCGCCGGAAACAGGAGCAAACTGAATGAATATGCATGCAACAATCGCCGCGGTTCGCGGCCCGACCGCCACTAGCCTTTGGGATGACGCGATGTCGGCCTACCAATCGGCACGATCCGATTTCGAGCGCTTCGATACAGTCGTCTGGCAGCCGCTTGCGGATGAACTGGACCGGATCTCTCCTCGGCCTGACCTTTGGTTCGAGGTCGTGGCGCAGAGCGGGCAGAAGGCCCGTTATCAGGTCCCCGCCAACGATCTGCATGCATGGGACGATCACATATCCGCTGTGTTCCGCACCAAAGCCGCCGAAGTCCGGCAGGCATGGCTCGACCACAAGGGCGCGCAGGAGCGGCTCGGGTACGACGCGGCTAGCGATGAGGTCGAGCGACTTTGCAACGTGATGTGCGATCGGGAGCGCGACCTGCTTCTCATGCCCGCGACGGATCGCTCCGCACTCCTATGGAAGCTGGAGCGCCTGTTCGGGTCCGAGGTACGCAGTGAGAAGGAGTTCTGCGACAGCTGGTGCCCGGAATGGATCAACGCTGTGATGCACGATGCCGGGCGACTGCTGCACGATGATGAGGCCGGGCACATAGTTCCGGCGCAGGCTCTCGCCGCTTAGAGACTGGTTGGTCTTGGCGAAGCCGCGCATCCAGCGACCACGGCCGCGCCGGCCATACCGCGACTCTATCGTGCACTTCACGCGGCTGTCCCGAATGCCCGGGTTCAGACTCCGCGAAATGACGCTATGTCTTCGTCATGGACCTCGACGATCTGCTTCGACGCTACTTCTCATCCACCGATCTTGCAGCGGTAAGCCCCGACGTGCTGGCGACGGGTTTGGAGCGCTGCCAGGTCGATCTCGGCCTCGAAAAGGACCGCGGCAAGCGCTTTGCCCTGTGGGCGCTGCTTCACATGCTTGGCTCCGCGCCTGACCTTGAGGCGGCGTTCAAAGATGCTGACGACCGCGAGGCGGCCCGCAATTTCATGGACCTGCTGGCGGCTAGTGAGGGCGAGGGACCGGGCGGATAGGAGAGCGGCGTTCGGTGCGCCTTCGCCAGGCCACCCGAACCCAATCCGGCTTCTTCGCGAACAGTCCTGAATCAGGCCAGCTGAGGCCGGCAACGCCTTTGCCTTCGGGCCGTGTTGGCAGCTGCGCTGCCTGCCCGCACCACCCCTTGCAAAAGCGTTTCCCTTGGGCGCGGGCGCGCCCTGCGGTGCAGTCCTCCCATGCCCTGCTTCTTCTGGATGTTCGCAAGCCGGAAATGGTTTCCGGTTTGGCACACCGAAGGACCAGTCACATGACCAATCTCGTAATCCTGACCGGCCGTCTCGCCCGCGATCCCGAATCCCGCGAGACCAAGGGCGGAACTTCCGTCACCGGCATCACCGTCGTCACCGACCGCCCCGCGCGCGACAAGGACGGCAAGACCTACAAGGATGAAAACGGCTACACCGCCAAGGACAGCGAATTCCACCGCGTGACCTGCTTCAACGGCCTCTCCAAGACCGTCGGACAGTTCTGCACCAAGGGCCAGCTGGTCTCGGTTCAGGGCCGGCTTCATTACACCCAGTGGGAAGACCAGGAAGGCGTCAAGCGCTACGGCTGCGAGATCCTGGCAGACAAGGTCGACTTCCTCTCGCGCGGCAACGCCAGGGATGGCGACGGAGACAACCGCGACGCGCCCGAGATCGACTGACGTCATCAGTCAACCGGCGACCAGGAAGGGGCTCTGCCGCAAGCGCGGCAGGGCTCCTTCTCGTGTTGTTCAGGAACCAGCGGGCGTTCCGCTGCGACCGGATGCAGCCGGTTCGCTTCCCAGCCGCCGGAGCGCTTCGGCTTCACCGAGCTTGCCGAGCATCTCGCTGGCCTGTCTGAGGCCTTTCCTCGAGAAGGCCTCGACACCTGATCCAAGGATCAGCTGCCCCAGCTCGAGAGCGGCTTTCTCTTCCAGTTCGCGTTGCCGCTCGTCGAGAGCTTGCCTGTCGGCTTCGAGCTTCCTGAGCGCATCAATGGCGCTTCGTTTCGTCGGCATTAGCGGGGTCCTTTCGCGTCCCTCCCTGATGCCTCCGTGCTCCACTCTGCTGTGCCTGCAGGGGTGTAGGAAAGCACTTTTTGCGAAGCTCGTTTGCGGGCGCTTCATCCGAGAGGTTGGGAATGGTCCTGGCTCACGGATCGTCTAGGGTGATGGCCTTGCGGCTCCCGCGTCAAGGACGGCGGGGCCCCACCATTTTGCCTCCCCTTCGCTTCGCTGCGGTCCGACAAAATCGTTGCCCCCACCGCCGCTGACGCGGTCGCCCAAAATGCGCGCGCTGTTTCGCCTGACGGTCCAGACGCTCGATGGGAGGGCGGACACGCAGCCGAATGCGGACGGAGTGCTGGAACGCATTCTTTCCGACTATGGCGAGGCAGTCATTGCGCCTCGGGCCATCGTGCCCACCGCCACTGGCGCCATCAGCCTCTTCAAGTCGACAAGACCTTCGTCGACATGATGCGAAACATTCGCAGAAACACCTTGATCCTCCAGTGGCTGGAGGTTGTAGGGGTCAGGAATGACTGACGACGAATCAGATGGCTGCGACTGCACCGGAGACACCAAAAGAGCGGAAACGGATCCTGCGTACCGCCGCGCGCTGTGGTGGGTGGTCATCCTCAATGTCGGCTTCGGTATCGTCGAACTCGCCGGCGGCTTTCTCGCGAACAGCCAAGCCTTGAAGGCCGATGCGCTCGACTTTCTAGGTGACGGCTCCATAACCTTCGTGGGTCTGTTAGCTCTAGGGTGGGCGGCGTCCACGCGCGCGCGCGTGGCCATGACACAAGGGCTCTTTCTCGGAATTCTTGGCCTCGCGGTCATCGCCATGGCGATCTGGCGCGCTTTGAACGCCATCCCGCCGGACCCGGAGCTGATGGGGGGCATCGGCATCGCCGCGCTGATCGTAAACGTGACCGCGGCCTTGATCCTGGCCCGCTTCCGCGAGGGCGGCGATGCGCAAGCACGAGCGATCTGGCTGTTCTCGCGTAACGACGCCATCAACAACGTGTCAGTGATCGCGGCCGCGGGGCTGGTCTTCTGGCTCGATAGCGCCTGGCCGGACATCATCGTCGCGGCGGTGATCGCCGTGATCTTTCTGCAGTCGGCGTGGGAGATCATCCGAGAGGCTCGCGGCGAGTTGCGAGCAACGGCATGACGACCTTCCGTTACTTCCGGGCGCTGGTCCTGGCGCTTCTGGTCGGCTGCGCCCTCGCCGCTCCCGCTCGCGCGCAGACGGCGCCTGCGCAGACCATATGGCGCCTCCTCGATTACATCGCAGTCGATTACGCAGGCGCGGTCTCCGACGGACAAGTGGTGAATGAGGCCGAATACGTCGAGATGGTGGAGTTCTCCGCGAGCGTGCGTCAGCGGCTCGGCGAGCTTCCGCAATCCGAGGCGCGGGCGAGTCTTCTCCAGGGGGCGACCCGCCTTGAAGCAGCTATCGCGGCGAAGGCGGCTCCGGAAAGCATCGCCACGTCGGCCCGGCAGCTGGGACGAGTCCTGTTGGCTGCTTACCCGGTCCCGCTCGCCCCATCAAACCTGCCTGACTTGAACCGAGGCGCAGCGCTCTATGCTCAGAACTGCGCCAGCTGCCATGGATCGACGGGCGATGGGCGAGGCGCGGCGGCAAGCGGCATGGACCCGCCACCGATCGACTTCACTGACGAGGCGCGCGCGCGTGAGCGGAGCCTTTTCGGCCTCTATCAGGTAATCGAGCAGGGCCTCGAGGGCACCGCCATGCCGTCCTTCGCGCAGCTCAGCCCAGATGATCGATGGGCGCTGGCGTTCCACGTCGGCCGCTACGCATATCCAGAGGAGCTCGCTCGAACGGGGGAGGCGGCATGGTCGAGCGAGGATGCACCGCGCCGCTTCGTCCCGAACATGACTGCCCTGGCCGGCATGACGCCGGCGCAGCTCGAGCAGGAGTTGGGGGCTGAGAGGGCGCGGGCTGTCACGGCTTACTTGCGCGGCAATCCAGAGGCTCTTTCCGGGGCGGAAGGCTTGCTCAGTCTGGCCAAGGAACGGCTCCAGGAAGCGCTCGCCGCTTACGAAGCCGGCAGGCGGGCCAGAGCAACCGATCTGGCGCTTTCGGCCTACCTCGACGGCTTCGAGCCGGTTGAGCCGCTTCTGACCGCGCGTAATGCTTCGCTGATGAGGCGTATCGAAGGGGCGATGGCCGAGCTGCGCGCCCGCATCGGTCGCGGCGCGTCGGTGGACGAGGTGCGCGCGCAGGTCGCGGTAGTACAGGAGCTTTTTACCGACGCCGAGGTTCAGCTCAGCCCCGATAAGGCCAGCACTGCATCAAGCTTCTTGGGTGCCTTCACCATTCTCCTTCGCGAAGGATTGGAGGCGCTCCTTCTCGTCATTGCGATGATCGCGTTCCTCAGGAAGGCCGATCGTGAGGACGTTTTGAGGTATGTTCATGGCGGATGGATCGCAGCGCTGGTGGCTGGCGTAGCAACCTGGGCTGCGGCGACCTATCTGATCAGCGTAAGCGGGGCGAGCCGCGAGCTGACCGAAGGCTTCGGTTCGATCTTCGCGGCGGTCATACTTCTGTCCGTCGGGATTTGGATGCACGGGAAAGCCCAGGCCGGGGCATGGCAGCGCTACATCAACGAGCGGCTCAGCAAGGCGTTGTCCAAGCAGTCTGCCTGGTTCCTCTTTGGGCTGACCTTCCTCGTCGTCTATCGCGAAGTATTCGAAACAGTTCTCTTCTACACGACGCTGTGGAGCCAGGGAAATTCGGGCGCTGTCGCAGCGGGAGCGCTCGCGGCCATCGTTCTGCTTGCAGTGATCGCTGTGGCCATGCTTCGTTACAGCCAGAAAATTCCGATTGCGAAGTTCTTCACCTACAGCTCCGCGCTCATCGCCGTCCTGGCCGTGATCCTCGCAGGCAAGGGCGTATCGGCCCTTCAGGAAGCGGGGCTGATAGACGTGCGGCCGCTCGCAGTTGTCCCTCGGATCGACCTGCTTGGTCTCACGCCCACTGTTCAGTCGGTGCTCGCGCAGCTGTTCATGCTGGCCGCAGTGCTGTTCGGCTTCTGGTACAATCGGCGAGTGGCTCAACAGCGCTCCGCCCAGGTGGTTTCAATCGGCCGGCCGGCATGATCCGGAGGCAAGATCGAGGAGGGGTGCGGGGGGGAGCCGGTCCGCGATGACGTGGCCAGATCTGCCCACGGCCCCGCGCGGCGCTGAGGAGCCCTTGCAACCGCCGTCCTCTCCACGGCGCGCTTCTGCAGCGTTCGCGGCGGCAATTGCGGCTGTTGCGGCCGACCAACTGACGAAGACGCAAGCCTTCGCTTATGTGGCGTACAATGGCGATCTCGAGCTGAACCCGTTTCTCGGGATCACCGCCGGCACCAACTCTGGCATCGCCTTCGGGCTGGCAACAGCGCTGCATCCCTTGCTGTTGGTCGGAATTGCCGTCGCAATCTGTGTGTGGATCCTGATCCTCATACGAGCGTCGCACGGCTTGCTGCGACAGGCCGCGCTCGGCACCATACTCGGCGGTGCGCTCGGCAACATTATCGACCGAGCGAGGCTGGGCGCGGTACGTGACATCATCGACCTTCACTGGGAAGGTTGGCACTGGCCCACCTTCAACCTTGCCGATGCGTTCATCCTTACCGGCTTGCTGTTGCTCGTCTTTCTTCCCGATCCAGCCCGATCCGAAATCGGCGACACCCCGGGCAGTGCCACGGCGGCCGAGCCAGGGAAATGAAGGCGCCACGCGGACCAAACTCAGATATCACCGCGGCGCTGCTCAAAGCTCCCTACGACTATGTCCGCCGCACCTGCGACGGTCTCGGTTGCGATTTCTTCGAGGCGCGGCTCCTGCTCCGCCGCACCACCTGCATGCGCGGCCCGCGAGCAGCCGCCTTATTCTATGACGAGAGCCGTTTTGTTAGGACGGGCGCCATGCCGGAGCCGGTACAGGCGACGCTGCTCGGCAAAGGTGGCGTCCAGGGTTCTGACGGAGCGACGCATCGCCGACGCAAGGCACTCTTCATGTCGTTCATGACGCCTGGCAATGTTGATGAGTTGGCGCGCCTAGTCGAGCGCCAGTGGTTCGAGGCCATTCCCGCTTGGAGCGCCGCCGGCCCCGTCCCGCTCTACGGCGCGATCCAGCCCATACTGATGCGGGCGGTGTGCAGCTGGGCCGGCGTGCCGTTGTCCGAGCCATTGGTTGAGGCGCGCACTCGCGACACAGTAGCGCTGTTCGACAAGGCGGCTGCGCTTGGCGTCGGGCATTTGCGGGCACGCTTCGCGCGCAGACGATTGGAACATTGGCTTACGAGCCTCATAAAGGAGGTGCGCCGAGAGCGACCCTTCACGCAGAGAACCGCTCTCGACGCGATCGCGCACCATCGGGACGGATCGGGCCGGCTGCTTCGGCCTCGCATCGCGGCGGTCGAGCTCCTGAACTTGATACGGCCGACAGTGGCGGTTTCAGTCTATATCGCGCTTCTCGCCCACGCCGTCAAAACCTACCCGGCCACCGTTCCCGCAGCGGATGATGCCGAAGGCTATGCGCATTTCACCCAGGAGGTCCGGCGGTTCTATCCCTTCTTCCCGGCGCTGATGGCGCGGGTCCGGCAGGAATTCCAATGGGAAGGCGTGGCCTTCCCGCTTGGGCGACGCGTCCTCCTCGATCTACACGGTACCAACATGGCGCAGGAATGGGGGAATCCCGAAGCGTTCCGGCCGGATCGGTTTGCCGAAGACCGGTACGATCCATTTCTGCTCGTGCCCCAAGGCGGGGGCAATCATTATGAGCATCATCGCTGCCCAGGCGAGGCGATCACCCTTGCGCTGATGAAGCTCGCGCTGCGCATGCTGACGGCATGCCTCGCTTTTGATGTGCCGGAGCAGAAGCTGGAGATTGATCGGAGCCGGATGCCCGCGCTGCCTGCGGACCGGTTCGTGCTTACTAGGGTTCAGGTCAGTGACCGGATTAGCTAGGACAACCCAATGAGCGACAGCTTCGACATCATCGTAATCGGCGGTGGCACCGCGGGCTACCCAGCAGCCATCCGCGCAGCTCAGCTAGGGATGAGCGTCGCCTGCATTGAACGTCGGCCCACGCTGGGCGGCACCTGTCTCAACGTCGGCTGCATTCCCTCCAAGGCCCTTCTCCATTCCACGGAATTGTTCGCTGAAGTGAGCGAAGGGCTGGAGCAGCACGGTATCGGTATCGGCGGCGTTGCCTTGAACTTGGCCCAGTTGATCGGGCGCAAGGACGAGGTCGTCGCCGGGCTTACCAAGGGCGTCGAGCACCTGTTGAAGAAAAACGGCGTCGAATGGGTGAGAGGAAGCGCCCGGTTCGAGGCTGCCGACCGGCTCACCGTTGACTTGGTCGAAGGCGGTGCCCGATCGCTGACCGCGAGCAAAGGCATACTCGTCGCGACTGGGTCCGACGTGGCGCGCCTGCCGGGGATCGATATCGACGAGATGAGCATCGTCTCCAACACCGGCGCACTCTCCTTGACGAGGGTGCCAGAGCATCTGGTCGTGATCGGCGGCGGCTATATCGGCCTCGAGCTTGGCTGCGTCTGGCGGCGTCTAGGGGCCAAGGTCACGGTGATCGAGTTCCTCGAAGGTATCGTCCCCAGCATGGATCGCGAAATTGCGCGGCATCTGCTCAAGGCACTGAAGCAGCAGGGCCTGGAATTTCATTTCGAAACCAAGGTGACCGGTGTCGAGAAGCGCCCTGACGACCTGCTCGTATCGGTCGAACCGGCTCAAGGCGGCGAAACCGGGACGCTCACCGCCGATGTCGTACTCGTCGCGGTGGGGCGCAGGCCGTACACCGACGGCCTGGAACTGGAGCGGGTGGGAATCACGCTGGATCCCAAGGGGCGCATTCCGGTCGAGCTTGGTTTCAAGACTCAGGTTTCAGGGATTTACGCGATTGGCGATGTGATAGCGGGACCGATGCTCGCGCATAAGACGACCTTGGATGGGGTGAGGTGCGTGGAAGGGATCGCCGGACGTTACGCTGGGGTAGACTACAACACCGTGCCGGCCGTCATCTACACCTCGCCCGAAGTCGCGAGCGTTGGACAAACCGAGGAGCAACTGAAGG
This sequence comes from Parafrankia sp. BMG5.11, assembly GCF_004337455.1. Lineage (NCBI taxonomy): Bacteria > Bacillati > Actinomycetota > Actinomycetes > Frankiales > Frankiaceae > Parafrankia > Parafrankia sp. BMG5.11. The sequence goes on from NZ_SJXI01000002.1 coordinate 35,152, forward strand.
CTGCTGGTGTGGAATACAAGTCTGGCACATTTCCATTTTTGGCGAACAGCCGCGCGCGCTGCAATGGCGACACCCGTGGAGTCACCAAGCTGCTGGCGGATGCGAATACCGATCGTCTGCTCGGCGCCCATATTATTGGCCCTGACGCGGGAACGATGATCCCCGAAGCGGTGCTGTTGATGGAATATGGCGGAACGACCGAAGACCTCGCGCTGACGACCCATGCACATCCCACCTTGCCGGAGTCGCTGAAGGAAGCGGCTCTCGTCTTGCTTGGGCAAGGTATGCACATATGACCCGGCGCGGGACTGGCCTTTAACGACGCGATCAAAATCTCTCGAACGCTCGCATTTGTCCTCACGCAGGGGGCGGGGGATGGCCCAGCTTTTCTGCACGAGCAGAGCGGTTGAGAGTTACTGGGGGGTGTCCTTGTGAGCATCACGCAAGATTTCGATCCCGCCATAAACCGCGATGCAGGCGACAGCGATTCCAACAATCAAATCGGGCCAGTTCGCCCCCGTCAGCATGACCGCGATTCCCGCAAGGACGATGCCGCCGTTCGAGACGAAGTCATTGAAGCTGAACGTCGTTGCCGCGCGCAAATTCACGTCCTTGTTCTTCAACTTGTTCAGCAAGCGCAGGCACCACAGATTTACGACAGCGGCTACGATCGCCATGCCGATCATAAGCGCGCCGCCGGGGGTTGAGCCATTGAGATAACGCTGCACAGCATCGGCCATTACACCGGCGGCAAAAATGAGCAGCATCACGCCTGAGAAACGCGCAGCGCCTCGTTTCCAGCGAGCCGACCGAGTGAGAGCCAGCAAGCTCAGAGCATAAACAAGCGCGTCCGAAGAGTTGTCGACGCCGTTGGCCAGAAGCGCGTTCGAATCTCCCAGGTACGCAGTTACGAAGAAGCCGGCCGCGATGGCGACGTTGAGCGCCAGGACAAGCCACAGGGTCTTTCGTTTGTCGGTCGAGCCCAGGTCGAGATCGGCTTCGCTCATGCCGTGCGCTCCTCAGCTATCCGTTCTTGCCTGATGAAGGGCACCTCTCGAAAGGCCAGAAGCCGCAGTGCGTTGAACACCACGATCAGGGTCGACCCCTCATGGGCTATTACAGCAGGTCCGATCCCAAGCCCGAGGATCGTGGCGGGCAGCAGCACCGCCACCACGCCCATGCTGACGAATACATTCTGGCGGATGATCCGCCGCGTCCGCCGGCTGAGGTCAACCGCAAACGGCAATTTGGCAAGGTCGTCGGCCATCAGCGCGACATCGGCAGTTTCGAGCGCAACATCGGAGCCCGCCGCTCCCATGGCGATCCCGACCGTGGCCGTGGCTAGTGCGGGGGCATCGTTGACGCCGTCGCCGACCATCGCGACCTTGCCTTCTTCCGTTCTGAGCTTCTTGATTGCCTCGACCTTGTCTTCGGGCATGAGATCGCCCCAGGCATCCTCGATGCCGACGCTTGCCGCGACGGCCTTTGCAACAGGTGTCGCATCTCCCGAGAGCATGATCATCCGGGTGATACCGAGCTCGCGGAGGCGCGCGGTCGTCGCGGGGGCCGTTTCGCGTGGGGTATCCATCAGCCCGATCACGCCAAGGTAGCGTGCGCCCTGGCGAATGATCATGATCGTCCGGCCCTGCGCGCGCAGTTCGTCCGCAGAGGCTTTCACTTCCTGTGGCAGCGGCGTGCCGCCCGCCTCGGCAAAGAGCTCGTCGCGTCCAATGTGAACGAGTTGACCATCGACCACGGCTTCGACACCGCGTCCCGTAATCGATTTAAGGTCGGTCGCTTTCTGAGGGAGCCCGTTCAGCCGTTCGGTCCCGTCTCGCACAATCGCCGCGGCAAGCGGATGATCACTATGTGCTTCAACCGCGACCGCCGTCTGCAGCAGTTCCTGCTCCGTCGCACCGGCCGCCACCACTACGTCCGTGACGCGCGGGCGCCCTTCGGTCAGCGTTCCCGTCTTGTCGAAGGCAATCGCACTCAGGCCGCCCAAATTCTCAAGCGGGCCCCCGCCCTTTACCAGCACCCCGCCGCGGGCTGCCCGCGCAACGCCAGACAGCACTGCGCTCGGCGTTGCAATGGCAAGGGCACAGGGGCTGGCAGCGACCAGAACCGCCATCGCGCGATAGAAGGTGGCGCTGAACGGCTCGTCGATCACGGCCCCTGCGAACAACAGGATCACCACCAGCCCCAGGACGAGCGGCACGAAGATTCGCTCGAACCGGTCAGTGAAGCGCTGAGTGGGCGACTTCTGAGTCTCCGCTTCGCTGACCATCTTGACGACTTTGGCCAATGTGGTTTCCGAGGCGAGACGCGTAACCTGGATGGCCAACGCACCCGACCCATTGATCGTCCCCGCGAATATCCTGGACGTGGCAGCAACGCTGTCCGCTGCGGCCGCCGCAGCCGCAGCGTCTGGGACCGGCTGCTTGTCGACCGGAACGCTTTCACCTGTCACCGGCGCCTGGTTTACGCTGCTGGTGCCCTCGATCACGAACCCGTCCGCGGGCAGGCGCTCGTTGGGTTTGACGACGACGATCTCGCCGATCACCAGTGCCTCGACAGGAATTTCCTCAGTGGTGCTGCCGCGCCGCACGACCGCCGTTTGAGGCGCGAGCTCCGCCAGTGCTTCGATCGCCTTCTTGGCGCGGCCCATGGCGTAATGCTCGAGCGCGTGGCCAAGGCTGAAAAGGAACAGGAGCAAGGCCCCCTCGGCGAATTCCCCCAATGCGGCCGCACCGGCAGCCGCGACGAGCATCAGCGTGTCGATTTCGAACCGGCGCAGCTTCAGGGAATCGATGGCTTCGCGCACGGTAAAGAACCCGCCGAAGAAATAGGCGGCGAGGTAGAGCGCGGTGGAAATGGCCTCGGGCGCGGCCCCGGTCCAGGACAGGGCGAAGCCGACGGCGAGGGTGACGCCGGAGATGAGCGCGAAGTACAGTTCGGTGTTCGATCCGAATATGCCGCCGTGGGCGTGGCCCGCGCCCTCTCCGCCTTCATGCGAGTGATCGGCATCCTCGCCATGATCGGGCGCCTGCTTGTCAGCCAGGACGGGGTGCGGGGCCGCAGCGGGGACATCCGAGGCGGCCAAATCCGCTGTGGCGGACATGTCCGAATCACGGCGACCGACGCCGAGCGACGCGAGCGCCGAACTTACTCTCGCTTCATCGATGAGGCTCCGGTCGAACTCTACCCGAAGGGCTCCACTCGCCGTCGCTTGCGCTTCGAACACTCCCTCGAGACGGCTGAGCGTTTCCCCCACGGTGCGCGCGCGCCGCTCCTGCTCGATCCCCTCGACCTGCCACACGAGGTGTCCGAAACGAGCGGTCAGGGCGGCCCCGGCCGCGCGTGCGGCTTTGCGTATCTGTGCCAGACCAACCTTTTCCGGATCGTAGTGAACACAGAGCTTTGCCGGCTCGTCCCCAAGTGCGGCGATCACATGCGCTTCGGCTACGCCGTCTCGCTCGGTCAGCTCGGCCAGCAGTCTTTCGACACAGCGATCCGCCTCATTCGGAATTGTCGGCAGCAGGAGCGGAAGATCGAGACGAATGTGCTCGGTCAAAGGGTGTTCTCCTCAAGGATAGCTCGTGGACGGGTCAGGCCGGAAGCGGTTCCGGTCCAGGGGTCTCATCCTCGAAATCGCCCGGACGATGCGCCTCCCCGCGCTTCCTCAGAATGAGGTGGGATATCGCGGGAAGGACGTAGAGGGTCATGATCGTGGCGACGATCAGGCCGCCGATGACCACGATCGCGAGCGGCTTCTGGACCTCGGCGCCGCGGCCCGTGGCGAGAGCCATCGGCACGAAGCCGATCGCCGGAACGATGCCGGTCATCAGGACCGCGCGAACCCGCTCCAGGGTGCCTTCGACGATCGCTTCATCGACCGGTCGACCGGCGTCAATCCGCTGGCGCACGCTGGTCATCACCACCAGACCGTTGAGGACGGTAACGCCCGACAGCACGATAAATCCGACGGCCGCCGAAATCGAGAACGGCAACCCTGCCAGGAGCAAACCGAACGCGCCTCCGGCCAGGCCAAGGGGCACGGCCGAATAGACGGCCAGCGAAGAGCGGAGGTTGCGCACTGCCAGGAACAAGATGCCGAAGATCAGCAGGAATACGACTGGCACGATCAGCGTGATGCGCTGCGAGGCCGCCTGCAGGTTCTCGAACTGTCCTCCCCAGGTTATGGTGACGCCGGGCGGTAGCTTTATCTGCGCGACCCGTTCCTGCGCCTCCTCCACGTATGAACCGAGGTCGCGGCCCCTGACATTGGCCTGTACGACGACGCGCCGCTGCCCATTTTCGCGGCTGACCTGGTTCAACCCTTCCGATGTTCGAAAGGTGACCAGTTCGCGCAGCGGAACGGAGGTCCCGGCGCCGGAAGCGCCTTCCGGAAGCTGCACGGGAAGCGATCCGACCACGTCGAGATTGTCGCGGTTGAGATTGTCGAGGCGGACGACGATGTCGAAGCGCCGGTCGCCCTCGAACACCAGTCCGGCTTCGCGACCACCGAGGGCCGCGGCGACCGTGTCGGTCACGTCCTCCATTGCCAGGCCGTAACGAGCGATCGCTTCACGGTCGAACTGCACCTCGAGCGTGGGGAAGCCCTCGGTCTGCTCGACCTTGAGATCCGCGCTGCCCTCGACACCGTTCATCGCGGCCGCGACCTCGCCGGCAACGCGGTTGAGAACGTCCATGTCGTCGCCGAAGACCTTGACCGCGATGTCCCCGCGCACGCCGGCGATGAGCTCGTTGAAGCGCAGCTCGATTGGCTGGCTCGTTTCGTAGGCATTGCCAACGAGACCCGCCAGCTTTTCGCCGATCCGCTCGATAACGTCCTCACGGGTTTCGACGCCATCTGGCCATTCGTCGCGCGGCTTCATGATGATGAAGGCATCGGAGGCGTTCTGCGGCATCGGATCGGAAGCGACTTCGGCCGTACCGGTCTTCGAATACACGTAGGCCACCTCGGGTAGCGTCGAAACGGCACGCTCGACCGCGAGTTGCATCTTGGTCGACTGCTCGAGCGAGGTCGAGGGCACACGCAGCGACTGCATGGCGAGATCGCCCTCGTCGAGCGTGGGAATGAACTCGCGCCCCAAGGTCGTAAAAACAAGGAATGCCGCCGCCAGCGTCGCCAGCCCGCCACCGATCCACGGCCACGGGCGCTGGACGACACGGCGAAGCACGGGCTCGTAGCGCTCCTTGTACCAGGCGACCGCCTTGACCTCTTTCTCTGCGACTTTGCCCCGGATCAGGACGGCAACCATGGCTGGTACGAAAGTCAGCGACAGGATGAAGGCGCCCACCAGCGCCAGCATGACCGTGATCGCCATCGGCGAGAACGTCTTGCCCTCGACCCCGGTAAAGGTGAGCAGCGGCGCGAAGGTGAGCAGAATGATTGCCTGGCCGTAGATGGTCGGGCGAAGCATTTCCTTGGATGCTTCGAACACTTCGTGAAGCCGCTCCGACAGGCTCAGCAAGCGTCCTTCATGATGCTGACGCTCTGCCAGCCGGCGCAGGCAATTCTCGATAATGATGATCGAACCATCGACGATCAGACCGAAATCGAGCGCGCCCAGGCTCATCAGATTTCCGGACACGCCGAAGCGGTTCATGCCGATGGCCATGAACAGAAACGACAGCGGGATCACGAGCGTGGCGATGATCGCTGCGCGAATGTTGCCGAGCAGCCAGAACAGCACCGCTGCCACGAGCAGGGCGCCTTCGAGCAAATTCTTCTCGACAGTACCGATTGTGGCATCGACCAGCGCACCGCGGTCATACACAACCTTGACCTCGACCCCGGGCGGCATCGACCTTGCGACCTCCTCCAAGCGCTCGCGCACGTCTTCTGCCACGATCCGGCTGTTGCCGCCGAGCAGCATGAGGGCGGTCCCCACGACCACCTCCTGTCCGTTCATCGAGGCGGAGCCGGTTCTCAGATCGCCACCGCTTTGCACGGTGGCAACATCGCGGACGAGCACTGGCACGCCGCCGCGTGTGCCTATGGCGGTGCGGCCGATCTCGTCTTCGGTACGAATTCGCGCATCGGCGCGCACCAGAAATGCCTCGCCGGCACGCTGCACGAAGTTGGCGCCGATGGAGACGTTCCCGCGCTCGAGAGCCTCGGCGAGCTCGGTAAAGGAGACGCCGTAGGCCGACATGCGGCTCGGATCGGGCTGGACCACCAGCTGTTTTTCATAACCGCCGATCGAGTCGATGCCGGCGACGCCCTCGACGCTGCGGAGCTGCGGCCGGACCACCCAATCCTGGATCGTCCTCAGATATGCGGCCTTCTGCACATCCGTCGTCAACCGTTCCCCATCCGGGGTGAGGAACGCGCCGTCGGGCTGAAAACCGGGCTGCCCGGCGATCATCCGCGATTCTTTGGACAACGGCCGTTTGTAGTCGACCGTCCACATGAGGATTTCGCCAAGCCCGGTCGAAAGCGGCCCCATCTGCGGCTCAACGGCTTCGGGGAGGCTCTCCCGGGCCTGGTTAAGGCGCTCGGCCACCTGCTGCCGCGCGAAGAAGATATCGACGCTGTCCTCGAAGATCACCGTTACCTGGCTGAAGCCGTTGCGCGATATCGAGCGCGTGCTTTCAAGGCCGGGAATTCCGGCCATCGCCGTCTCCACCGGAAAGGTGACCAGCCGCTCCATGTCGAGCGGCCCCAGTGCGGGTGCCTGGGTGTTGATCTGCACCTGCTTGTTGGTGATGTCCGGTACCGCGTCGATTGGCAGGCGGAACAGCTGGTAGGCACCATACGCCGCAACGAGCAGGGTAAGCGCGATGACCACCCAGCGAAATCGGACCGAAGCGTCGAGAAGACGATCTAACATGGACATGTTCCTGGAAGGCATGGGCCCTCGGCGACTGCGCAGTCGGCAATGCCGGGATCAGCATTGCGCGCGCGACCGAAGCCTCGAAAAAGGGGGTGTGCCTGTATCAATGCTCGGCTTCGCTGGCGCCAAGCTGCGACTTGAGGACGAATGCGCCTTCGGTGGCGATGACCGTGCCCGGCTTAATGCCTCCTAGGATCTCGATGCGTCCACCGCTGCGTTCACCCACGGTCACGGGAGTAGCCTGGAAGCCGCCGTTCACCTGAACGAACACGACATCGCGGCCTTCCACCGATTGGACGGCACCCTCCGGGATGACGATGCGATTTCCAGTCGCGCCACCACGCGGCGTGATCCGGACCCGGAATGCCTGGCCCTGGGTCAGTCCGGCAGGAATGCCCGACGGAGACAGCACCACGGTTGCGGCGCGGCTCTCGGTGTCGAGCGAGGGTGTGGTCGATCGGACCACCGCATCCAGGGTCGCCCCATCGCCCAGCTCGATCACGGCCCGATCGCCTGGGCGGATGCGCTGAGCGTCTGACCACGGCACCGCCGCCTCGATCTGGACGCTGCGCGGGTTGGCGACCTCGAACAGCTCGGTCCCGGCCGATACGAAGGCACCCAGTTCGGCATCCATCTTGGTGATGCGGCCGCCGATGAGGCTGCGGACGGCAATGTGCCGTCCGTCGGATGTCACCCCGGCTGCGGTCACCGCGGCTTGGGTCCGGCGCAACTCCGCCTGAGCCTGGGCCGCCTCCGCCTGCGCGGCCTCGAGATCCTGCCGCGCGGTAATCTTGGCATCGAAAAGACGCCGCTCGCGGTTCAGGGCGGCGGTCGTCGCCTGCGCGCGCGCCGCAGCCGAAGCACGCTCGGCCATGATCGCTCCGGCTTCGCGGCTCTCGAGCAGGGCAACCGTCTCGCCTGTCCCCACGCCATCACCGAGACGCTTGTAGATCCTCGTGATCGCGCCGTCTGCTCGGGCTGTCAGCGACGATCGGCCGGTCGGGGGAGCAGTCGCAGTGGCCTGGGCAAGGATTTCGGATCCAAGCGAGCCCGCGGTAATACGCTCGGTCCGAATTCCGACCGCTTCCAGATTTGCAGGCGGCACGGCCACAAACCCTTCCGGTCCGTGCTCCTCCTCGCCTTCTTCCTCGCCCGCCTCGGCTTCTTCGGCAGTCGCACCGGCTGCGGTCGGCTGGTCCGTAGCTCGGCCGACGAGTATGCCGCCAACGCCCGCCAACAGGGCGATGCCTCCGGCGATGGCGATGAGCTTTTTGCGATCATCAGTTGGATTGAGGTCCATGGTCATGTCCTTACTGCGCCGTCGCGCGCGCGAGTTCCGCGGTGGCTTCGGCCTGCGCCAGGCGAGCTTCGATCAGTTGGGTTTCGGCACTTGTCAGCGCGGCCTGCGCATCGAGCAGCTCGATCAGCTCGATCTTGCCAGCCTCGTACGATAGCTGCGCAAGCCGCAGTGCTTCGCGCCCTTCGGGAATGGCAGCGCGTTCCAGCGCATCGACACGAGCGTTCGCCGCGCTGAGATTGGCCGTCGCGTTGGCGATCCGGGTGCTGGCCCCCACACGCGCACTGGCCCGCTCAGCCTCCGCGGCGCGGATTTCGGCTCGAGCTGCCTCGATATTCCCGCTGTTGCGGTCCCTGATCGGCAGCGGCATCGAAAACCCCGCGACAAGCGCCTGATCGCCAAGCTCCTGGACATGGCGGATGCCAAGTCCAACCGCGGGATCGAGCCGTCGCTCCGCAAGCTGTTGCTGGAGACTCGCCTCGGCCAGAGCGAGCTGGGCATTGGCGAGCCGTACGTCCAAGGATTCGACCGGTAAGTTTGTGTTTGGGATCGGCTCGCCGAGGTCGCCCGCAATCGAACTGGGAGCTGTGTCTGCACCGAACAAAGCCGCAAGGGTGCGGCGTGACGCGGCTTCTTCGGCTTGCGCGCCGCGAAGCTCTGCCGCGGCCTGGCTGGCTGCGGCCTGCGCGCGAAGCGCACGCAGTGGCGGCTCCCGGCCAACTTCGACCAGAATGTTGGCGATCCGTGCGAGCTCGCGCGACCTCTGCTCGTTCTCGGCCGCGATACGCAGCCTCTCGCGCGCCGCGACCGCTGTCGCAAACTGTTGCCTCACCGATCGGGCCAGTTCCGCGCGCGTGACGAGCAAGCGTAGCTCGCTCACGGCGAGCTCGGCGCGTCCGACGGCCTGGCGCGCGGATCTCCGGCCTCCCAAGTCGAGCCGCTGATTGACCGCTACGGTCACCTCAGTGCTTTGCAGCCCGCTCAGTTCCCCGGTGCCCAGAAAGTTCTCAACCTCGACGCTGAGTTCGGGGTTGTCTCTGAAACCCGCCTGACGGAGCCTGCCCTGCGCCGCCGCGACGGATGCGCGCGCCGATGCGATTGCCGGCGACCGTGCCTCCGCCGCGCCCAGTGCCCCTTCGAGGGTAAGGTTATCGGGCAAGGGCTCGTCGCTCGGCACCAGTATGGGCAGCACCCCGCCGTCTCCGGCGCGTTCGATCGGTGCCGGTGGTCCCATAGTCGGCGAACCGACTTGTGGCGTCGCCGGAGAACTCACTTGGGCCAGTGCCACTGCGGGGCTGCAACCTAGAAGTGCAGCCGCGATGGCAAGCTGAGCAAATTGGCTCGAGCGACCACTCGCACTCAATCGCGGGTCAGGAATCCGTCGCCACAGGGCGCGGACTCGCGTTCGGAAAACCATTATCGAAGAGCTCCTCTGCTGACACAAAAACACGTGCTGCTACGGCAGCACGGTCGGCGTCAGGCCCGGGGCGGCTCTTTGTCTAAGGCGATTTCAACTGCGCTGAGCGCAACCATCGGCAGGGCAAAGTGCAGCGTGGTCGCCGCCAATTGCTCCGCCACGTAAGCCTCTCCACGATCCAGCGGAGCCACATTGTGACAATGGCCGTGCGCGCACAGTGCGTTCTGTTGCGCGTCGTCGCCGGACTCTTCGGGTGCTGGCGAAGTATCGACCGACTGGATAGCCTGTTCCACCGAGGTTCCCACTTCATCGCACGCAACCGCATCGGACGCGCCGCCGAAAACTACGGCGAACAACAGCAGCAGAGCCGCGAGTGCCCGAAAAGGCGAGGTTGAGCGGAGCGTCATGGACCGCGCGCCATTGCCACTGAAAGCGAACTGAGACAACACCAAAACACCGTCTCGACTCAGATTAACAGTGGAGAGTGGGGAACGAAGAAATAGGCGCATGGGGTCACTTTTCGCTGCATGCTCGGCGCGTGGATCGTTGGAGGAGCGCGGGAGCGTGACCGGTCCATTGCCTCGATGTTAAGTTAGTGACGCCATGAGCAGCGCCTACGGTAGATTACAATTATGCGGTCTGTTCAGAACCACCATCTTCTCGTCGCTCATATCCGCCATCGTGTAGCCGATGCCCCCCGTCCCCAGTCCCGATTGTCGGCGACCTGCGAACGGCATCCAGTCGACGCGGAATGCGGTGTGGTCGTTGATCAACACTGTGGAGCCCGATAGGCGCTCGACACAATGATCGGCGATGTCCAGTCGCTGGGTAAATACAGCGGCCTGAAAGGAATAAGGCAGCTCGTTCGCCTGGGCAATTGCTGCGTCGATACTGTCGTATCCGTAGACACACACCACGGGTCCGAACACCTCCTCTCGCGAAACCTTGGCGTCGCGGGGCGGATCGACCAGAACGGTGGGATGATAGAGCGTCGGGCCGATGCGCTTCCCGCCTGCGGCCAGTCTGGCACCATTCTCGACGGCGGCAGCGACCCAGGCTTCGACCCGGTCGACCTCGGCAGGGCGGATGAGAGGACCGCACTGCGTTTCCTCTTCAGTCGGATCTCCCACCCTCAGTGCCTCTGCGCCCGCGGCCAGCTCGGCAGCGAAATCCGGCAGTTCGGCGCGCGGAACGAACACCCGCTGGACCGAAACGCAGACCTGGCCAGAATGATAAAAGCCCCCTTTCAGGAGCGACGGAATGACGTTCTCGTGCGAAACACCTTCATCGACGATGACCGGTGCCGCGCCCCCATGTTCCAGCGCCACGCGCGTACCGGGTGCGAGCCTGGAACGAAGCATCCAGCCTACTCTCGCTGACCCGATGAATGAGAAGAACGCTGTTCGCGGATCCGTGACCATTTGCTCGGCGACATCGTTCGTGCAGGGTACGAAGCGGCACCATTGTTCGTCGAGACCTGCCTCGTAAAGGATTTCTACGAAGCTCTTGCAGGACAGGGGCGTATCCTTGGCCGGCTTCACCAGAACGGGGCACCCGGTCGCCACCGCGGGGCCCACCTGATGGGCGATCAGATTTAGCGGATGATTGAATGCCGAAATCGCGACCACAGGTCCGATCGGCTCCCTGAAGGTGTAGGCTCTGCGGCCTGCGCCTGCCTCGGTCAGGTCCATCGGGATCTGGCGCCCGCCGCTCGCGAACAGTTCATGCACGCAGAGTTCGACGCTCTGAATGGCGCGGCTGGTTTCGGCACGGGCGTCGACAAGCGGTTTCCCGCCCTCGCGTGCGATCTGCATCGCAAGCGTCTCGGCACGCTCGCGCATGAGCGCGCCGGCGCGTTGCAAAATGGCAATCCGCTCATGAACCGGAATCCACGCCCGCCGGTCTTCGTGCAACGCGCGCGCCTCGTCGAGCCAGCGGTCGATCAGCGGCCACTCGACCAGGTCCACGCTGCCGATGCATTCCTGGTCGTAAGGATTGAGGACCTGCCAGGTCATTGGGGGCATTCCATCGCGCTCAGTTCATCGATCAAAACTTTGCGGTTCTCGGAGTAATCTACCGGCAGGTCCACGAGGTGAACGCCGCCGCTCTCGAACGCGCCGTTCAAGGTCGGAACCAGTGCTTGGCTGCTGTCGATCCGGTGGCCCGTCGCGCCGTAACTTTTCGCGTAAGTGACAAAATCAGGGTTGGCGAAGCTCAGGCCGTATTCGGGAAACCCAAGTTGCTCCTGCTTCCACCGGATCATCCCGTAGGCGGCATCATTCAGGATGAGCACAACCAGGTTGAGGCCAAGCCGGACCGCGGTTTCTACTTCCTGCGAATTCATCATGAACCCGCCATCGCCGCAAACCGCCAGCACGCGGCGCTCTGGCCAGAGCATCGCCGCCATCATGGCCGAAGACAGCCCGGCTCCCATCGTTGCCAGTGCGTTGTCGAGCAGAATGGTATTGGGCTCATGCGCGATGTAATTGCGGGCGAACCAAATCTTGTAGATGCCATTGTCGAGAGCGACGATGTCGTCCCGCCCCATGACCCGGCGCACATCGGCAACCACGCGCTGCGGTACGATCGGGAACCGTGTATCGTCACTGCCGCGACGGATATGCGCGGCAATTTCTTCGTGCACACCGGCATAAGCGGTCAGGTCGCACGGCTGCTTGCCGCGAAGCCGCTCTCCCAGACGCTCCACCGAACCGGCAATATCGCCGATAACCTCCAGCTGCGGAAAATAGACCTGGTCGACCTCGGCGGCCTTGTAATTGATGTGAATGACGGTTTGGCCGCCGGGCTCCATGAAGAAGGGCGGCTTTTCGACAACGTCATGGCCAATGTTGACGATCAGATCGGCGCGCTCGATGGCGCAATGAACATAGTCGTCCGAAGACAATGCCGCGGTGCCGAGATATAACGGACTCGCTTCATCGAGCACCCCTTTGCCCATCTGGGTGTCGAAGAACGGGAACTGGGTGTCGTCGACGAACTTGCGGAGTGCTTTGCAGGCGCTGCGCCGGTTGGCTCCGGCCCCTATCAGAAGGAGCGGGCGTTCGGCGGCCATTATGCGCTCGGCCGCTTCATCTATCGCGGCATCGCCCGCCACGGCATAGTGTCGCGTGTGAGGCGCAACGACCGCTTCGGAGGTCTCTTCCTTCGCAATATCCTCGGGCAACTCCAGCAGGACCGCACCGGGCCGCTCCTCCTGGGCTCTTCTGAAGCCCTCCCGCACCAGTGACGGGATGCGCTCGCCATTCACGATCTGCTTCGCCATCTTGCATAGAGGGGTGAAGAGCGCGACGACATCCACAATCTGAAACTGGGCCTGTTTCGAGACCTTGATGGGCTTCTGCCCGGTAATGATAACGAGGGGGAAAGCGCCCAGCGCAGCGTATGCGGCCGGGGTTGTAAGGTTGGTCGCCCCCGGTCCCAGCGTCGCCAGGCAGACGCCGGGTTTTCCGGTGAGGCGACCATATGTCGCTGCCATGAAACCGGCTCCCTGTTCATGGCGGGTGACGATCAATCTGATCGAAGATGTGCGAAGCGATTCAAGCAAATCCAAATTCTCCTCACCGGGCACGGCAAAGATATATTCAACTCCTTCGGCTTCCAGGGCGGCGACTAGGAGATCGGATGCTTTCATCAGCAAAGTCTTTCTTGCGTTGTTTGTTCGCAGGCCTGCTGCAGTAGCGTTCCGTTGTCTGGCTTGATGGGACACCAGCCACGAGCACAGGGGTAACCTTAACAGGCTCGTGCACCAATTGCGGAGAAGCCGCCATAAGCCGTGCGAGTAGATAACAACGATGCCGTTGGTTCACTGTTCCGCCAACGTCCGAGGACCGCTGCTTTAGCTCACGACTCGGGACAAACCGCTCTGCTTGCGCCGATCCACGGCAGACGGCCTCTATCTGGTTCTCGACGCAAAGCTCGAGCCGTTGGCCTCCCTTCGATCGCAGCCGAACTCAGGCGCTTCAACGACGCTTATATGGATCTTCGTCCGAATGGCTGCTCGTCGGTCGAAGGCACCATATCATCGGACCGAAAGGAACGAGGGGGCAGGGCCCTGCGTTAAACGAGTGAGCGCGCCATAGCAGCGCAACCATTTGCCAAAAGGCCTAGGAGAGATGACGTGGAAATTCGCGAACTGATGACAAAGGATCCGGCATGCTGCAGCCCGTCAGCCAGTGTGAAGGAAGCGGCTTCGCTGATGGCAAGCAACGACTGCGGTCTAATTCCCGTGACCAACGCGGAAGGCGAGCTGGTCGGCGTCATTACCGATCGCGACATCGCTTGCCGCTGCGTTGCCCAGGGCAAATCTGCCGAAACGAAGGTGGAGGAGATCATGTCACCATCCCCCGTCACCGTGACCATTGATGCGAGCGTGGCTGAATGCTGCAAAAAGATGGAAGAGAACCAAGTCCGTCGTCTCCCCGTCGTCGATGACGCCGGCAAGTGCTGCGGGATCGTGTCCCAAGCTGATATTGCGCGCCATGCTAGTGAGCACGCGACTGGCGATCTCGTACGTGAGGTGTCCGAACCGACGCGTTAGGCTTCAGCTCATCGTCCCTTTTCCCACTCCAGTCGCTCATAGGAACGCGGGCCATCAGCGCGAAATGCGGCACAGAGCGTGGGAGTATCCCGAATCCAGCGGCGAGACGCACGGGCTGATGAACAGCCAGGTCTTGGCCACGCAAGGCAGTGGCGAACGCGTAGATTGCTGCATCTCACCGAGACATGCTTCCCTCGCGCGCGCGGACCCAAGCGAAATCGTGCCGCCACATCGTCCGGAACAGCAGCCAGAACCCGGTCACCGCCAGCCACGCCATCGCGACGCCGGCGGTGATGATCAGCGGATGGTTGAAGCTCATCCTGTCGACGTAATCCATGTTGTGGAGCATCCAGAAGAAATCCCACCAGCGCCAGGTGTCATTCCGCCGCTCGAGCACGGCGCCCGTGGTGGCCGACACGTAATAGGTGCTCGCGTTGTCGTCGGCGAAATCGACCTGCCAGATCGGCGGCTCGTGGTCCCTGACCGGCAGCGATCGCTCGGTAAGAAGCTTCGCCGCGCCGGGACGTGCCCCATTGGGATGGCTTGACTGCGCGATGGCGCGGGCGGCGGCCCCGTCAATCGTCAGTCGGACCCCTGTTTGGGCGTCGAACATCCGGACAAATCGCGCGGTTCGCACTTCGACCACCGGCCGATCAAGCAGAGTCTTCAGCCGCAACCCCTCGATTTTTGCGCTGCCCAATTGGCGGACGATTGCTGGCCACGCGGTCGCTTCGCCAGCGACTGCCGCTTGGGTCGCTTGAGGCCGGGGGCCTCCGGCAACCGCCTCCATGTCTAGCAGCGCCATCGCGGCGCCACTGATTGCCCAGATCACGAACTGCAGGCCGATCGCCAGCCCGACCCACTTGTGGATTTTCCGCAGCCAGATCGACTTGATTGTCATAGGGTGCTGCGCCCCTTCTTCTTGCGCTTGGGAAAGGCATGGAAAAGCAACCAGATGCCCGAGAGCGCCATCAGTACCGCGCCCCACGTGAAGACGCGAAGAAGGGAGTTGTTGACGTTCTCGCGCTCGTCATAATCCATGATGTGGAGCATCCACACGAAGTCGAACACGCGCCACAGTTCGTGCCGGCGCGACAGCAGTTCGCCGGTAACCGGTGAGAGATAGAAGGTCGGACTGTTCCAATGATCGAACTCCACCCGCCAGAGCGGAGGCGTTCGTCCGCGGATTTCCCCGGGCACATCCGTAAAGAGTTCGACCGATGCGATGGACTCGGACCCGGTGTAGTACGACGAAGCCAGGGCTCTGATTGCCTGCTCGTTCGGCGGGTCCAACCGCGTAGCCGAGGTTGCCCCGAAGGCGCGCTCTCCCGAGGGCCCTTCGGTGACATAAATCGGGCGCTCATCAACCCAGGCCAGCCTGATGCTGGACGCTTTCTCCCGGGCGGCAAGCGCGAGCGGATCCCGCAAGGCGTTCGCATGGACGCCCGGACTGGACGCCTCGCGAATGAGATGGTCGCCGTGGATCGTATCGATATGGACGATGGTCATGTAAAGGCCGCTAAGCGACCAGACGACCACCTGTAGGCCGACGAACAGCCCGATCCATTTATGCGTCTTGCGGGCGATTACGTGGGTTCGCATCTGCGGGCGAAAGCTCCGGCCTTGGATGAGAGTGGCCCCGGCGAAGTTCTCGCCGGGGCCATCAAGGGGCGATCAGCAGTGGCCCGCTTCCCGATGTTCGGGAGCGCAGGTAGGCGACGCGTCGGGCTCCGCTGCAGGTTCCGCCGAGGGCTTGGGCGCAGCCGCTTTGGCCGGGGCCGGCTTTGCATCGGCAGCCTTCGGAGCAGCAGGTTTCGCGGTAGCCGCCGGCGCAGAGGTTTCGCTCTTGGCTTGCGTCTGCATCGTCATCGGCTCGCCTCGCAGCATGGCTTCGACCATGGCGACTTCCTTCAGCTGCTCGGCCCGCGTCTCCTCGATTTGTGCGCGCACCGCACCGCTCGCGCCATTTGCGAGTGCGATGTCCGACATCGCGACGGCACCGCGATGGTGCGCCAGCATCTTGGTAAGGTAGGTTTCCGAAGGGGTCGAGCCCGATGCCGCCATCATGTCAGAGTGCATTTCGGTCATCGCGGCTTCGTAAAGCTTGGCGCTGGTGGGATTGGCCGCACCATTGCGGGCCAGCGCCTTGAGCGCTTCGATCTCGGCGCCCTGCTTGTCGATCGTCATCTGCGCCATTTTCGCGACATTGGCCGTGGGCTCCAGGCCCAGCGCGATCCGCGACATGTCGATCGCGCCTTCGTGATGCGCGATCATTTTCTTAACCCAGGTATCGGCAGCATCGACGCCGACGGCATCCTTCATGGCCTTGTCCATCGCCATCTCGGACTCAGCGTAGGGGCCGTCCATCGTCATCGCGGCATCAGGGGCGGTGTCTTCGGCAGGCTGGTCGGCGCTTCCGCAGGCGCCCAGCGATGCGAGCAGCGCAAGTGCGGCAATTCCGGTGAGTTTGGTCATTGTGTATCTCCGTGATTCTAGGGCGTATCGGGTCAGAGGCGGTCCATGATCCGCTTCATCTCGGCAATTTCGTCTCTCTGAGCCTGGATGATCTCGCCGCAGAGCCGGCGTATCTCGGGGTCAGTGAGCTTGGCTTCCTCGCACATCAGGATAGCCCCTGAGTGGTGCGGGATCATCGAACGCAGGAACTGGTCATCGCCGACGAGGCTCTGTTGCCGGATGCCGACAAGCGACAGGACGAGGATCGCCGCAAAGGCTACATAGAGCGCGGCGTTGAGCTTCCGGTTGCGATACATGCCTCCCATTGTCGCAAGCATGATCGCGCCCATCGGCGCCCACATGACCAGCGCCATGTAAAAGAAGTTCACGTTTTGGATGAACTCGCCCCAGCTCCAGATCATGGCGAACATGGCGACATACATCACCAGCAGGCTCAGGCCGAGATTGACGGCCAGCATCATGTAGGGCTTTGAGCCCACCTCGTGATGCGCGGACTTTGCGCGGTCTTCCATCGGTCGTTCTCCTTACCAGTTCAGGTGATCGACGCCGTGCACGAGCGCACCGCCGAACCACCCCTGCACGAGGATCGCCGCTGTCAGGATCGACAGACCGACGATCATGCCGGAGCCGCGGTCTTGCTCGGGGCGCCTGAGCGCGAACACACCCAAGGCGAACGCCCCGATCCCGATGCCGGTCCCGAGCCAGCGGTGGCTCTGCATCATCCAGTCGTCGAGGCCGAGTTCGAACCCGCCGCTCAGCCAACCAGAGATCATGGCGAACGGTGCTGTCACCCCCGCGGTCACCACGAGGAACTGGACGGGCTTGGCGAACCCCGGCCGCTTGCGCCCGACGATCGCGGTGAAAAGCGCCGCAGGGATGAAAGCGATCGGAAAATGCACCAGCATCGGATGGAAGCGGCCGAGCCAGTCGAGCAGCCGCGCCGCGAAGCTCTTCGGCGGATCGTCTATCTCGTCCATGGCGGCCATGGCCGTGGCATGACCCGGCATCGCCATGTCGTGCGCCATGGGAGCACTTTGCGCCGATCCACTCGCAGCCGCGCGCTGTGCTTCGAGTTGCGCTGCCTCCTGCTTCGCCTTGTGATCCTTGTGCGCCGAGACGGGCGCAGCTGGCATCGACAGCACGGCAATGCCTGCCAGTATCGCCAGCACCGACCGCGCCAGCCATGCTTGAGAACGTCGAGTGAACGAGGCCATCTAGGCCCCCTTCGGCTTGCGCGCCGAATTGTGCATGACCAGTATCTTCCAGCCATCCGCAGTCCGGATGAGAACGCTCGTTGCAACGCCCTTTCGCATCGCGATCTCCCCGCTCTTGGTCTCGATCCGGTAATTGTAGGTCTCGGTCGCGAGCGCGAGATCGCCTTCCATGCGGACCGCGACCGTGTAGTCTGAGAACGCGAATGAACGGAACGCCGCGAGTTCCGGCCCCAGATGGTGCGCGAGATACTCCTTGTATGACCCTTCGACCCCGCCGGTCTCGAACACTGCAGAATCGTCGGTGAAGAGCGCTTCGGTTCCGGACGCATCCAGCCGCTCGATCGCAGACTTATAGCGCGCCAGCACCGCGCGAACGGCGCTCTCGTCCGCGCTCAGCGAAGCGGGCTGCGCCGCTACCGGCGCGGCGTGCGAGCCATGAGCCTCGGGTGCCGCCTGGGCGGACAGCGCGGCAGCGATCATGGTTGTTATCAGCATTGTTCTTCTCCCCTCAGAACCAGAAGCGAATGCCCGCCAGGAAGCTGAAGCCTCCGGGCGATTCGCCTTCGTCCCGCAGGAAATCACGCGTCCTGCCGAACGCCCGCTCGTATTGGACGCCCACGTAAGGAGCGAATTCGCGCGCGATGTCGTAGCGCAGCCGGACGCCGATCTCTGCATCGGTCAGGCCCGCGCCGACACCAATGTCCTGGCTGCTCTGAGCCGCGAAATTGAGCTCGGCCCGTGGCTGCAGGATCAACTTCTGGGTGATGCGCTGGTCGTAATAGCCCTCCAGCCGTCCCATCAGCTCGCCCCGGTCCGACAGGAACAGTGCGCCCTCGACATCGAAGAAGCCCGGTGCGAGCCCCTCGAACCCGACCGCGGCGTAAACGCGCGATGGGTCGGGCTCGAAATCATAGCGGACACCCGCCTGGAGGTCGAAGTAGGGCCCGATGGCGCGGCTGTAGAGTGCCTGGACCTCGGCGGATTCCAGGCCGCCGCCAAACTCGCCTTCGCCCTCCGTTTTGACGACCAGCCGATTGATGTCCCCGCCATACCAGGCCTCGCCGCCCCATTCGTAGGCGTCGCGACCGTTACGAATCTTGGCCTCGGCGATATTCACCATCACCATGGAGAAGTTCTGGCCACCATGATGAAGCGACAGGTGGTGCCGCCCCATCGCCATCGCGGACGGACCGTAGATTGCGTCCGCAGCGTAATCGGCGGGCACGGGCGGGGCTGACCCCGAGCTGGCTGGCAGGTTCGTTCCCTCGGCGGCCATGGTTGCAGCCAGGGTGCAGTGCCCCATAGCTGCATGCTCCGGGAGACACGCGGTCTGCGGGGCGGGCTGCGGTGCCGGAAGCGTACAATGACCCATCGCCGCGTGTTCCGGGAGACAGGCGGGTTGAGGCTGGGGCGCCGTTGCAGCCGGGAGCGTGGTCTGTGCTGTCGGGGCCGTGCAATGCCCCATTGCGGCGTGTTCCGGCAGGCAGTTGTATTGAACTGGCGACCCAGGCTGCAGCTTCGCTGATGGGGAGGTGGCGGGAAGCGTGCAATGTCCCATCGCAGCATGTTCGGGCAGACAGGCCGACTGCGCTTGCGGCACCGGCCGCGGCGTGGCCACAGGCGCTTGGTTTGCCGGTAGCTTGCAATGCCCCATCGCAGCATGCTCTGGTGCACAGGCCGTGCTGGCGGTTGTGGCGGAAGTCTGGGCCGGTTGAGCCTGCCCTTGCGCGACTGCGGGCACGCTGACCAAGGTCGCCACAGCGAGCAGTGAAACGGTGGTGAGCGAGGTCATCTTACGCGTCTCCCTTGTCGGGACGCACGGTGACGACACGCATCATCCCGGCGGTCATGTGGTAGAGGTTGTGACAGTGGAACGCCCAGTCGCCCTGCGCATCGAGGGTGACGTCGAAGGTCGCCGTCCCGCCCGGCTGCACGTTCACCGTGTGCTTGCGCGGCGACCAGGCGCCATGCCCCGTCACCAGCTCAAAGAAGTGGCCGTGCAGATGGATCGGGTGCTGCATCATCGTGTCGTTGACGAGCCGCACTCGCACACGCTCGTTGTGACGGAACGGGATCGGCTCGGCCGGCTCGCTCAGCTTCACCCCGTCGAACGACCACATGTAGCGTTCCATGTTGCCGGTCAGGTGGATGTCGAGTTGACGGGATGGCGCGCGCACGTCGGGATTGCGCTCGAGCGCCATGAGATCGCGGTAATTCAGCACGCGGTGGCCGACGTCTTCCAGACCCGTTCCTGGATCGCCCATGCGGTCGACCGGCATCGGCGAGATCGTCTGCACGCCCGGGTTCTTGTCGACCCCCGGCGCGTTTGCGAAGTCCCGCATGCTCATCGAGCCGTGGTCCATTGGCGCAGCTGCCTGGCCGGCGGCTGCAGGGGCCGTATGTCCCATCGCGGCGTGATCCATGGGTGCTGCCGCCGGAGATGCCGCAGCGGAGCCATGCCCCATCGCTGCGTGATCCATACCCGCCATGCCAGCCGCCGCTGCCGTTGCAACGACGGCGCCTGTCTCTTTCCAGCCGGTCAGCTTCCACAACTCGCCGGAGGCGTTCTGTTGGGCAGTCGGATCGACGCCGCGCGTCTTAGCAGGGTTCGCTGACCCGGACCCCATACCGCCATGCCCCATCCCGGCGTGGTCCATGTCGCCCATGCCCATGTCCTTCATGGTGAGAAGCGGGCGCGGGCGGAGCGGCGGAACCGGCGCGCTCATGCCCTCGCGCGGCGCAAGGGTCGCGCGGCCCAGGCCCGACCGGTCGCTCGCCTCGCTGACGAAACTGTAGGCGCGGTCCCCGGGCGAAACGACGACGTCGTAGGTTTCCGCCGTGCCGATCTGGAATTCGTCGACGGTCACGGGCCGCACATTGAGGCCGTCAGCCTGCACGACCGTCATCGGGAGGCCGGGGATGCGGATGTTGAAGGTCGTCTGCGCCGAGGCGTTGATGACCCGCAGCCGTACCCGCTCACCCGGCGTGAACAGGCCGGTCCAGTTGTCGTAAGGTCCGAACCCGTTGATGGTGAATGCGTAGGTCGAGCCGGTGACGTCCGCGATGTCTGCCGCGTCCATCCGCATTTGCGCCCATTCCCAGCGCTCCCGCGCGGTAAGGTCTTTGCCGGCCATCAGGCCCGACAACGTCATCCGCTGGCGGTTGAAATAGGGCCCGCCCATCTGCTTGAGCTTGCGGTAGATCGTCGCACCGGCGAGCGGGCTGTGGTCCGAGAGAACCAGCACATGCTCGCGGTCGTAGGGGACCGGATCGGGCCCGGCCGGATCGATCACGATCGGGCCGTAGACGCCATCCTCCTCCTGGTAGGCGCTGTGGCTGTGATACCAGTAGGTTCCGGCGTGGCTGAGATCGAACTCGTAGTCGAAGGTCGAGCGCGGCGTGATGCCAGGGAAGCTCACGCCTGGAACGCCGTCCATCTCGAACGGCACGAGGAGTCCGTGCCAGTGGATCGAACTGTCCTCATCGAGCGTGTTCTGCACGCGCAGGCGAACGCGCTGGCCTTCCTTGAGGCGAATCAGTGGGCCGGGCACGGTGCCATTGATGCCGATCGCGCGGCTGACCTTGCCGTCGACCTCGACGCTGACCTGGCCGATGGTGAGCGCAATGTCGTTGCCGCTGACTGTCGGCAGCGGGCGCACCAGGCCTTTCGAGAGTGGCTGAGCCCAGGCGGGCAGAGCCTGCGCGAGGCCGAAACCTGCGCCGGATACGGCGGCGGCGCGCAGCAGCGCACGCCGTCCGAGGACGAGTTCATTCATCGAAGATTCCTTGGCTCACTGGCGTGAAGACGATCGCCTGCCGGCGGGAGCGGGCCCCTGCCGGCAGTCAATCGTGCCTAGTGCTGGGCGTGCCCGTCGGCCGGGGCCGCAGGCGTCATGTCATGGCCTGCATGCGGGTCCGACGAAGGCGCGTCCGTGCCGCTGGCGGGCTTGGCCGCCATCTTGTCGCAGCAAGCGCACTTGTCCTTCATCTTCTCGCAGCATTCCATCTTCGGCTTCTCCGCGGGAGTAGCCTGGGCGTGCGCGACGCCCGGAAGAGCGATCGCCAGCGCGACCGCAGTCATCAATTTGTTCATGATCCTAAACTCCGTAAAATCGAAAAGGGCGATTTCACGCAAGTTTGGGAGGGGGAGTTGGGAGCTTTGCCAGGAACGCGCGGTGTTCGGTTGAAGGCAAACCGAAGAGCAAGGGCGCGTGATACATGACCAGCTCGAGCGAGGCAGCGCCGAGCGGCGCCACGGCCGAGCACATCGCGACACAGCACTGTGTCATCGCGCCGGGCTGGTCTTCGCTGCCGGAATCCTCGTCGCCGCAATGCCCTGACTTCGCCATCTCACGATGATCCATAGGCATCGCCGCCATGGCCATGCCCGACTGCATCGCCAGAGGGGCGACCAGCATGGCCAGCGCTGCCAGGATGAGATGGAGACGACGGAGCATCAGGCATTTGTCCTAGGCTCGGGCGGAGCAGGGGTCAATTTTCTTGTGAGGTCGAAGGTACGCGCGTGCTTCCCGCGTTCGCCCTTATGCGCCCGCATCATCCCACGGACTCAAGGTCATCGAGGATGGGGCAATCGGGCATTTGGTCGCCGTGACACTCGGCGGCGAGGCGCTCGAGCGATCGACGCATCGAATCCAGCTGCCGAGACTTGGCCTTCAATTCGGCCGCACGGGCGAGAGCAAGTGCCTTGACTTCGGCACTGGCGCGGCTGCGATCCTGCCAGAGTCCCAGCAGCTGCCGTATTTCCTCGATACCGAAGCCGAGATCGCGCGCCCGTCCGATGAAAGCGAGTGTGTGAACGTCTGTCCGATCATAGTCCCGGTATCCCGAATCCCTCCTTGGGGCAGCAGTGATCAAGCCCACCTTCTCGTAATGCCGGATCATCCGCTGGCTCACGCCGGACGCGCTGGAAGCTTCGCCGATCTTCACAAGGGGATGCTCCGCAAGCGCAGCGAATTGCCGATGACCGCCACCGAACTGAACGCCATCGCCGCACCTGCGATGATCGGACTCAGTAGGACGCCGAACCACGGGTACAGAACCCCGGCCGCGATGGGCACGCCGGCGGCGTTGAACACGAACGAGAAGAACAGGTTCTGCCGGATATTCGCCATGGTCGCGCGGCTGAGCTTGCGGGCGCGGACGATGCCCCGCAGATCGCCCTGCACCAGGGTGATCGCCGCGCTTTCCATCGCCACGTCGGTGCCCGTGCCCATCGCAACGCCGACATCGGCGGCTGCGAGAGCAGGAGCGTCGTTGATGCCATCCCCCGCCATTGCCACACGCCGCCCTGCGCGACGAAGCTCCTCCACCTTCGCCTGCTTCTGCTGCGGAAGGACATCGGCCATCACCTCGTCGATCCCGACCCGGCGGGCGACCGCTTCGGCCGTCCGGCGATTGTCGCCAGTCATCATCACGACGTGGATGCCGCTCTGGCGGAGCTCCGCGACGGCCTCGGCAGCGCTGTCCTTGATCGGATCTGCCACCACCACGATGCCGGCCAGCCTCCCGTCGATAGCGACGAACATGACGCCCTCGCCTTCTGAACGATGCTGGTCCGCCTGGCTTTCGAGCGGGCTGATGTCCGCTCCGACCGTTTCAAGGAGCGCAGCGTTGCCCAACGCGACCCGGCGGCCATCCACCTGGCCGGTCACGCCCTTGCCCGTTACCGAGGCAAAATCGGCGCTCTCCGGCAATACGATCCCCCGGTTCTGTGCACCTTCGACGATCGCCGCAGCCAGTGGATGCTCGCTGCCGCGCTCCAGCGCCGCGGCGAGGCGGAGGACCTCGTTCTCGTCGAAGCCATCCGCCGGCTGGATTTTGACCAGCTTCGGCTTGCCGACCGTCAGGGTGCCGGTCTTGTCGACGACCAGCGTATCGATCCTTTCGGTAAGTTCGAGCGCTTCGGCGTTCTTGACCAGTACTCCGGATGTCGCCCCCCGGCCGGTTCCCACCATGATCGACATCGGCGTCGCCAGACCCAGCGCACAGGGACACGCGATGATGAGGACCGCCACCGCATTGACCAGGGCGTGCGCGGCGCGCGGCTCGGGTCCGATGAAATTCCAGACGATGAAGGTAGCGATGGCGATCAGGACCACACCCGGGACGAACCAGCCGGAGACCCTGTCCGCAAGCGCCTGGATCGGTGCACGCGAACGCTGCGCGTCGGCCACCATGCGGACGATCTGCGAGAGCATGGTATCGCGTCCCACGCGATCGGCACGCATGACCAGACCGCCGGTACCATTCACCGTGGCGCCGGTGACCCGGTCGCCTTCCCCCTTCTCGACCGGAACGGGCTCGCCGCTGATCATCGACTCATCGATCGAGCTCCTGCCCTCGACCACGATGCCGTCGACCGGCACCTTCTCGCCGGGTCGGATGCGCAAAAGATCGCCGACCTGGACGAGGTCCAGCTCGACGTCCTCGTCGTTACCGTCGGAGTTGACCTTTCGGGCTGTCTTGGGAGCCAGGCCGAGCAAGGCGCGGATCGCCTTTCCGGTGGCGGAGCGCGCGCGCAGCTCGAGAACCTGACCGAGCAGCACGAGCGTGGTGATGACGGCCGCGGCCTCGAAATAGACCGGCACCATGCCGCCCATCGTCCGGAGCGCTGGAGGAAAAATCTGTGGCGCGACGGTCGCGACCACGCTGTAGCCGAACGCGACCCCGACGCCGAGCCCGATCAGCGTGAACATATTGAGGTTGCGGGTTCGCAGCGACTGCCAGAACCGCTCGAAGAACGGCCAGCCGCCCCACAGGACGACCGGCGCCGCGAGCACCAGCTGCACCCATTGGGACATACGTATGGGCATTACTTCCCAGCCGACTAGCTCCATCAGGACGACCAGAACGACAAGCGGGACGCTGAACGCGGCGCTCACCCAGAAGCGCCGCGTCATGTCTATGAGTTCGGGGTTCGGGCCTTCCTCCAGCGTCGGCTCGAGGGGCTCCAACGCCATGCCGCAGATGGGGCAGGTGCCGGGACCGTCCTGGCGGATTTGGAGATGCATGGGGCAGGTCCAGATCGTGCCGGCGGGCACGTCCGACAGATCGGCCTTCGTAGCTCCCGAAGCCGCGCCGGAAAGGTAGCCCTCCGGATTGGCGCTGAACTTTGCCAGACAACTCGCACTGCAGAACCAGTAGGGTTTTCCGTCGAGCTCGAACCGGTGAGGGCTGGTTCGGCTATCCACCTTCATGCCGCAGACGGGGTCAGTCGTCATCCCGTGCTCGTGTCCGCCCTGCGGGGCCGCGCGCGAACTATGCGTGCAGTCGTGGTGATGATGGTTCTCGTGCATGTCCGGCTCCTTCAGAACGAATCGGTATGCGCGACCTTATGGTGTCTGACATCATGTCAGGGTCAAGCGGATCCGCCAGTGGTGGTTGAACAGGGATGGAGATGTTGCTGGAGCCGCGTTTCTTTGGACCTTTCATAACAAGCAAATGGCTGAAAATACCTCGATGGTTGGCGCGCGATGAAAGCTGGGTAATCACATGTTGGTCTGATCGGGTGGCACGTCAACGGGAAGATCGGCCGCACCGTCAGCAAAGGCTGGCAGGTCCAGATCTGGGCCGACGTTGTAGCTCGTCATTGACAGTGACCCCAGCGAATATCCCTCGATGAAGGACTGGGACCTGCCTTCCGCAGCTGCCAGGCCGGCGGTATAAAGCAGCGGAAGGTAGTGGTCGGGTGTCGGCACGGCCTTCGCAAAATCAGGATGCTCGCCTAGCTTCAGAATGTCAGACGGATCGTCGGCCATCTGGGCGCGTACGGCCTCGTCGAACCGCTGTGCCCAATCGGCTCCTGCGGTGGGCTGATTCCATTGCACCAGCCTAAGGTTATGGACGACGTTGCCGCTCGACAGGATGAGCACACCCTTATCGCGCAGAGTATTCAGCCGTGCGCCAAGCTCGAGGTGATAGGAGAACGGCTGCGAGGCGTTGATCGACAGCTGTAGAACCGGGACGTCCGCCTTGGGATAGAGGTGCGCCAGAACACTCCAGGTTCCGTGATCGAGGCCCCACTCTTCCTGGTCCAGCCCCACCCACTCCGGCTTGATCGCCTCGACGACTTCCTGCGCGACATCGGGGTCTCCCCTGGCGGGGTATTGAAAGTCGAACAGCGGCTGGGGAAAGCCGAAGAAGTCGTGGATCGTGCGTGGCCGGGCCATGGCGGTCACCGCGGTCGCCCCGATGTACCAGTGAGCCGATACGACCAGGATGGCGCGCGGGCGCGGCAATCGCTCGCCCAGCGCGCGCCAGGCCTGCGTGTATCCGTTGAGCTCAAGCGTGTTCATGGGGCTGCCATGGCCGATGAACAGGGCGGGCATCCTGTTCATTGGCCGACTCCCAGGGTGACCACCGCCATCAACACCGACAGACTAACCAAGGCGGCCGAAAACCAGGCCAAGTCCCACCTGTCGCTCTTATCCATGTGACGTCTCCTCACGGCTGACATTGCGATCGATCCATGCGGCGAACGCGTTGATGAAGGTCTGGAAGAAGGCCTCGGTGTCATTCGCGGCGAGATCGCCTTGGTCGTCGAACAGCGTGCCGGCGCCGCCGATATACGCCTCCGGCTGCTGTAGGACCGGCATGTCGAGGAACACCAGCGACTGGCGCAAGTGATGGTTGGCGCCAAAGCCGCCCACCGCTCCTTGCGACAGGCTCATCACCGCCGCCGGCTTTCCGGCAAACACGCTGGCGCCGTAGGGTCGCGATCCGACGTCGATGGCGTTCTTGAGCGCGCCGGGGACCGAGCGGTTGTATTCCGGCGTGACGAACAGCACGGCATCGCTTGCCTTGACCTGGGATCGGAAGCGCTCCCACGGGGCCGGGGCGCCGCCTGCCTCGACATCTTCGTCGTAGAGCGGCAGCTCGCCGATCTCGACGATTTCGAGTTCGACGCCGTCCGGCGCAAGCCCGGCCAGCGCGTGCGCTGCCTTGCGGTTGAGCGAATCCTTGCGGAGGCTGCCGACGATCACGGCTACTTTACGGGTCTGGGTCATTTGGATTTCTCCTGATTTGAGATGGGTGCCAGTGAGCGGAAGCGGGAGGGGGGACCTCCACCCACCGGCGGGCCGAGCATCACGCCAAAACGTCAGCGTGCGTCGACCAGAACCAATTCACTGTCTTCGAGCGCGGTCATCTCGATCCGCTCGAGCCCGGTGATAGCGGCGCCATCACGCGCGTTGACCTCCACCTCGCCGATGCGAACCTTTCCGGTCGCCGGCACAAGGTACAGGTGCCGGTGGGGCGCTGCCTCGTACGTCACGGTTTCGCCCGCCTTGATAGTGGAGCCGAGCACGCGGGCCTGCGCCCTGATCGGCAAGCTGTCGCTGTCTTCCTCAATGCCGGATGCGAGGGTTACGAACTGGCCGTCCCGATCATCCTTCGGAAAGGGCCGTGCGCCCCAGCTGGGCTGGCCTCCGCGTTCATCGGGGATGATCCATATCTGGAACATCTGCGTGGCCTCATCCTCGTGGTTGTATTCCGAATGCGTCACGCCGCTGCCGGCCGACATCACCTGCACGTCGCCGGCTTCAGTCCGGCCGGTGTTGCCCAGGCTGTCCTGGTGGGTGATCGCGCCCTTCCGGACATAGGTGATGATTTCCATGTCGCGGTGGGGGTGCGGCGGAAAGCCGGACCGGGGCGCGATGGTGTCGTCGTTCCAGACCCGCAGCTGACCCCAGTTGGTCCGCGCAGGATCGTGGTAGTCGGCGAACGCGAAGTGGTGGCGGGCGTCGAGCCAGCCATGATCGGCGGCGCCGAGACCCGCAAACGGTCGAACTTCTATCATCGTCATTCTCCTGAATGTCCTGTTGAGCCGATATGGGCCTTGCGGCCATTCAGGATAAGCGGGATAAAGTGGTTCGAAATGATCAGGAAAGTCGAACAATGGACGTTGGAAGCCCGACTGTCGACCAGCTCAGGATTTTCCTCGCGGTAGCTGAACACGGCAGCTTCAATCAGGCCGCCAAGAAGCTGGGCCGCGCTCTATCGGTGGTCAGTTACGGCATCGCGGCACTGGAGCTTCAGCTTGGCGTGAAGGTGTTCGATCGTGAAGGCTCACGGCGTCCCCAACTGACCGATGCTGGGCGCGCGCTGCTCGCGGACGCGCGGGCGGTCATCGATGAGGTCGACGGGATGATGGCGCGAGCGCGCAGCGTCCGGCAGGGGCTTGAGACCGAGCTTGCGCTGGCGGTCGACGTGATGGTGCCGAGCGCCACCATCGCGGCCGTGCTCCATGATTTCCAGACGACCTTTCCGACCGTGGACTTGCGCCTTCACGTGGAGGCGCTGGGGGCCGTCGCCGCGCTCGTGCTCGATCAGCGAGCCGATTTGGCAGTGGCTGGGCCGGACATCACCGATCTGCCGGAGCTTCAACGCGCCGTGATCGGCAGCGTTGCACTTGTGCCGGTGGCTTCGCCTGGCCACCCACTGGCACGGCTCGAGCGGGTGCCGCCGGGTGAAGCCCGCCGCCACCTCCAGCTCGTGCTGACCGACCGCTCGAAGCTGACCGAAGGAAAGGAGTTTTCGGTCATCAGTCCGCGAACCTGGCGGCTTGCCGATCTGGGCGCAAAGCACGCCTTGCTTCTGGAAGGTGTGGGCTGGGGCAACATGCCCCTTCACGTTGTGTCCGACGAGATCAGCCAGGGTCGGCTGGTCAAACTCGATCTGCCGGAGAATCCGCCGCTGGAATATGTGCTTCACGCGTTGTGGCGGAAAGATAGCCGACCAGGGCCGGCGGCGTCCTGGATGCTGGATGCGCTCGCAGAGCGACTGCAGTGCTAGCGTATGCTTTTTTACCGAACTACCACGCCGATGTTTAGCGGCCGAAAGAATGTCAGCAGCAGGCCTAGGCGCGCGCTTCCTGCCGTTCGTACCAGCCGCGCGACCGCTTCACGATAGCGACCACGGAGAGCATCACCGGCACCTCCACCAGCACTCCGACGACCGTGGCAAGGGCTGCGCCCGAGTTGATGCCGAATAGCGAAATGGCGGCGGCGACGGCGAGTTCGAAGAAGTTCGAAGCGCCAATCAGCGCCGCCGGGGCGGCGACGCACCAGGCCACACCGAACTTCCGGCTCAGCCAGTAGGCCAGCCCGGCGTTGAAATAGACTTGGATCAGGATCGGCACGGCGAGGAGCACGATGACCAGCGGCTGGGCCAGGATCTGCTCACCCTGGAAGCCGAACAGCAAGACAAGCGTCGTCAGCAGTGAGACGAGCGAGAGCGGCCCAAGCACACCAAGCAATCTGTCGAGCGCAAGCTGGCCGCCCGTTGCCAGCACTCGGCTGCGCATCAGCTGCGCGATCACCACCGGGATCAAGATGTAGAGCACAACCGAGAGCATCAGCGTGTCCCAGGGCACGGTTATCGAGGCCACGCCCAGCAGCAGCCCGACAATGGGCGCGAAGGCGAACACCATGATGAGATCGTTCAGCGCGACCTGGCTGAGCGTGTAATTGGGCTCCCCTTCGCAAAGATTTGACCAGACGAAGACCATCGCCGTGCACGGCGCGGCGGCCAGGATAATGAGGCCGGCGATATAGGAGGATATCTCGCCTGCGGGCAGGAGCGGAGCGAAGAGCCAGCCGATGAAGAAGGTGCCCAGCGCCGCCATCGAGAACGGCTTCACTCCCCAATTGATAAACAGGGTGATTCCGACGCCTTTCCAATGCTGACGAACCGATCCAAGCGCCCCGAAATCGATCTTGAGCAGCATCGGGATGATCATCAGCCAGATCAGCACCGCTACGGGCAGGTTGACCCGGGCGATCTCGGCGGCGGCTATCGCCGCGAAGGCGCCGGGAATCGCTGCCCCGAGCCCGATACCCACCGCAATGCACAGCAGCACCCAAACGGACAGATAGCGCTCGAAAGACGACATTGCGGGCCGTGTCCCCGCCTCCGCATCAGCCATTTGCTGGCACCACTTCGCCGTCTTCCTTCACGAAATCCGCGTCGAGTGTCCGATCGAGGACCGAAAGGACTTCTTCGGACGGCCGGCAGAGCCTTGTCCCCTTCGGACCCACCACGATCGGGCGGTTGATCAGGATTGGATGCTCCATCATCGCGTCGATGAGTTGTTTGTCGGTGAGCGAGAGGTCGCCCAGACCAAGCTCCGCGTAGGGTGTTCCTTTCTGCCGAAGCAGGTCGCGCGGAGTGATGCCCATGCGCTGAATGAGCGAGGCCAGTTCTTCCCGGCTTGGCGGGGTGTCCAAATAGTGAATCACCTCGGGCTCGAGCCCCGTTGCGCGGACCAGCGCCAGGGTGTTGCGGGATGTTCCACAGGCCGGGTTGTGGTAGATCGTGACGCTCATCCGCAGCAGCTCGCGGTCGGCGCCGGCATAGCCGGAGCGCAGCATGCGTCCTCGGCGGCATTGGCGGAAAGAGCCGCCAGCGCGGGGCTATCGCCGTACACTGTGGCCTCACCACTGGTTAGAAACGCTTCCCAGACGATGCCGTCCGGATCGGCAATCCAGCTCTTTTCCGACTTGGCGTAGCAACAGGTGGTCGCGCCTTCCTCCAGGACGGGACGATCGGCTGCCCTGAGCCGATCGTAGACCTCGGTCAGTTCCTCGCCGCTTTCGACCTGAATACCGAGATGCTCGATGCCTTTGGCAGCGTGGTTGCCCGAGGAGATCGCGAAATTGACGCGGGGGTCCTCCAGCATCCACTTGGCATAATCATCCTTCGTCACGGTCGGCTCCGCCGCAAACAGGGTCGAGTAGAACCCGATGGACGTGCTCAGATCGGTGACGCCGACGTGGACATGCAGACGCTTCATGCGGAAATCCTTTCCTGAGGCTGCGCGGCATCCTCGCCGCATTGTGCCGCCGGCGCGCAGGCCGCACCGCCGCAGCAATTCTCCATGAGGTAGCCGACCAGCGCGTTCATCGCTGCATAGTCGGCTGTGTAGATGAGCGAGCGTCCCTGCCGCCGCTGCTGAATCAGCTCTGCGCGCGTAAGGTGCGCCAGATGGAACGACAGGGACGAGTTGGGGACGCCGAGCGTCTCGGCAATGGCGCCCGCGGGCATACCGTCATCGCCGGCCTGAACCAGTAAGCGAAACAGTGCTAGGCGATGCTCCTGCGCAAGGGCGCCAAGCGCCTCGACGGCAGCAGTTGAAGTCATTTCCATGACAATCGAAATATCGCCGGTGATCTTGCT
Organism: Parafrankia sp. BMG5.11; assembly: GCF_004337455.1. NCBI lineage: Bacteria > Bacillati > Actinomycetota > Actinomycetes > Frankiales > Frankiaceae > Parafrankia > Parafrankia sp. BMG5.11. The sequence continues at coordinate 66,170 of NZ_SJXI01000002.1, forward strand.
GGTCAAGGTATATTTCGACCAATCTCGAAACGAGTGTGCGTTTGCTCACTTTGATGCCATGGGTCACGTTGTCCACTAAGGGTGGAAAGCGGCTATTATCGATCGCCTGCACAAGGGTCCAAAAGTGGGTGCTGAGTCCCTAAAAAGGCATCGAACCAATACCTTATTGGTCATTTGCGGGCTTTTTCCGGGCCTTTTGCCACAGCCACATCATCCAAGCCTTTGTAGTTACAGGTCGAAAAATGTCGAATTAGATGCCTCTTCTGACCATCGCGTCGAACGTGTGGGGACAGCTGTGGGGACGCTTTAGGGGTGATCGAAGAAAAATAAGTGCAAACAATTACATAGCCCGATGTCGGAGCTGACACCCTCTCCGCCACATCCTGATCCGAATTGCCGCGCCGCACCAGCCGGTGTCCCGCTAGCTAGCGGGCGCACAGCCTTTCCAGCTGGTCAGCGACCAGCGGCGCGTGGCTGGAGGTCATGAAGCGCCCGCCGCCCTCCACCGGCACCATCGGCGTGCGCGGCAGGATCCGCCGCCAGTAGCTTTCGACTTCGGCGGTGCTGTTGTGGGTATCCTGGTCGCCCTGCAGGATCACCCAGTCGGTCACCTCCAGCGGCGCGAAATCCCATGTCCGCCGCGAAATGATGTGTTCCTCCATCACTCCGCCGATGAAGTTGCCGGTGGCGAATGGCCGGAGCGCGCGGAACCGGTCGCGGATGAATTGCGGGTCGTCGCACATATTCTCGTCGGTCACGCACCCGCGGACGATGGCGCGGGTCAGTTGCTCGACCCGCGCCAAGTTGAGCTGCGAGCAGATTATGCGGAAGAAGAATTCGATCAGCGCGGGCCGGCGCGCGAACGCTTCCTTGATCGCGCCGACCACGCCGACTCGCTGGCCGTTCTCGCTGGCTTCCGGAGTGGGCGACACCAGCACCACCGGCCCGACCCGGTCGGGCGCGCGTGACTTCAGCACGTGGACGAACTGCGCCCCGCACCGGGCGATGATCGGCACCTGGTCGACGCGGCAGGCGTCCAATACTTGCAGCGTGTCCGCCACCGCCTGGCTAAAGGGATCGTCGACCGTGGCGCGGCCGAGGTGCGTCGCGCCGTAGCCCGCCCGGTCGATCGCGATCGGCCGCCAGCCGCGGCGCTGCAGTTCGGTCATCAGTGGGCGCGGAACCGCGCGGCACGACCAGTTGCTGTGCACGATCAGGACCGGCTTGCCCGACGCCGGACCATAGTCGCTCCACGCGATCGTCTCGAGCCCGTTGGGGCGCACCGTGAAGCGCGACGGCTCGATCGCCGGGTCGAGGAACCCCGGCGCCGCCTCCACCGATCGGGCGAACAGGCGTAGCGCCTGCACCTCGGCCATCAGGCGGGCCAGTTCCCCGGCGCTCTGCAGGCCGAAATTGAGGTAGAGCGCCTCCAGCTCCTTCTTGATGACCGCCGCGCTGGTGCCGATCGCCTGGGCCGCCGCCTCGCGCGACGCGCCGAGCGAGATCATCAGCGCGACGCGCGCCTGCCGGTGCGTCACCCCCAGCATGTCGCTGATGATGTTCGCGCGGTCGATGTCCCCCGGCTGGATGCCGAATGCCGCCTCGACGATCGCGCGGATCACTGCGGGGGTGTTCTGCATCGACATGCGCCGGGCGGCGCCGGTCATCGCTTCGCGCGCAGTGACATAGGCGATGCCCAGCTCCGCCGCTGCCGCGCGGATGCTGCCGGTGCGGATGACCGACGTGACCACCCGCTGCTGTTGCGGGCTGAGCCCGAACCCCGCCGCCGCGATGGAGATCGGCTCGGCCGCTCCGCCCGCCAGCAGCGCTACCTGGCCCTTGCCGATGCGGCCGATCGCGTGGCGCACCGATGGCGGCAGGTTCCAGCCGGCGGCTTCTTCGGTCGGCGCCCACAGGCCGAACAGGAGGTGCCCGCCGTCATCGTGGAACGAGAACAGCCGGCCGTGGGACGCTTGCCCCTCGATCCGGTCCATCAGGGTGTCGAAAGTCGCGACGGAAGGAACCCATTCCGGCTGATCGAGCGGAACGGCCTTGCCCGCGGCATCGAACAGCAGGAAGCCAAGGAACCCGCGATAGGGGATGGCGGCCTGGGGATAGTGGCGGCCGTCCTCTTCCTCCAGCGCGGCGCGCTCGAACGAAGCCGCGTCCTGCCGCAATGCATCGAGTGATGCGTCGGGCTGATCGATCATGCGCTGAAAGACTGGTGCGAATCGATCCTCGCCCGACACGCCTGCTCCCCTGTTGGCGGTGTGAGGCGATAGTGCGCAGGATTTCGGCTGGCGGCAAGGGTCTCGCAGAGGTCCAGCCGGACCGTCTCCGGGTGCTACAGGTCCAGCGCCACTCCGGCCCATAGCGTGCGCGGGGCGCCGAGGTCGATCGAGCCTGCCTGGTTGCGCGTGATCACCGGTCGATCGGTCAGGTTCTCCCCCCGCACCACTACCGAAAAGCGCGGCGACAGAGGGACTTGCGCAAAAAGATCGAGGGTGGTCGCCGCAGGCAGGACATTGGTTTCCAGATCGTCTTCGAACTGATCGCCCACATGGCGCAGGGACAGCGCCACGCGCGCGTCGGCGGACGGCCGCCACGCGACGGTCGCGCTGGCCGTCCAGCGCGGGGTTTGCGCCGGCCGCAGCCGGTCGAGCGCCGCCGCTTGGCCAGAGCCGCGCGATTCCGCTTTGGTCCAGGCGAGCGAGCCGGTCACATCGAAACGGCCCACCGCGGCGCGCGCTGACGCTTCGATTCCGCGCGCGCGGATCGCATCGATGTTCTGCCGCTGGCGGAGGTTGGGACCGAGCGTGACGTTGGCGACCGCGTGCTTCACCCGGTTGTCGAACGCGGTCAGCGACAGGTCGACGGCGGGTGCCGGCGCGTAATCGATGCCCGCTTCGTAACCGATCAAGCGCTCGTTGCGTAAGTTTGCGTTGGCCTGGGTGACTACGGGGAACACGGTGAACGGGCGGTAGAGTTCGTTCAGCGTCGGCAGCCGCAGGCCGGTGTAGGCCGCGGCGCGCAGCCGCACCCCGCCGCCGAGCCGGGCCAGCGCGCCGCCGCGGAACGAGGTTTCCCAGCCGGACCGGTCGGGAAAGACGGTATCGGTCACCACCGCGCCCCCGGCCGCGCGCGCCGTGAAGAACCCGCGCGTGATCGCATAATGATCCGCCCGTGCGCCGGCGGTCAGCGTCACGGGGCCGATCGTGAGGTCGTTTTCGGCGAACAGGCCCAGGTCCGCAGTAACCCCGCCCGCGTTACGCCACTGCGTGACCGCTCCGGTGGCGGTGCTGATCGCATGCTCGAACAATTCCCCGCTCGACCGGCGGTAATCGACCCCCAGCCGCAGGACATGGTTCTCGCCCGTCGGTGGGCGCAGCTCGAACTTGCCGCCGATGCCGGTCGCGGGCGTGTTTCGCTGGTCCAGGGTGGGCACGAACGCGGTGGAGCTCACCACCACGTTGGTGAAGTTGCGCGCCTGGACATAGCCCAGCAGATCGAACTGCCACGCGCCCCGGCCGACCAGCCGCAGCGATGCGTCCTGCCCTTCCATCGACGTGTCCGCGCCGGCGAACCGCAGCGTGCGGTCGTCCTCGTACAGCAGCACGCGCGCCTGAAGCTCGATCGAATCGCTGAGGGGCGCGACCGTGCGCGCCTGGATCGACCAGGCATCGAACGCTGCCCGCACACTGGCCGGCACGCGCTGGTCGCGCGGGGTCGTCCAGAAGCCTTGCCCGCGATCCCACCGGCCCGACAACGCGACAAAGCCGGCGCCCAGCCGGGGGGCGACCGTCGCGCTGGTCTCGGTTTCGCCCCGGTCGTTGACCGATGCCTGGCCGCTCATAAGCCCCAGCGTCGCTGCGTCGGCGCTGGTCAGCTCGATCGTGCCCGCCAGCGCGCCCGCGCCGAAGGGGCCCGATCCGCCGCCGCGAGTGACGCGGGCGCTCGACAGCCGTTCGGGCGCGATGGCGCTGAAGGGAATGTAGCCGAAGAACGGGTCCGCCATCGGCACCCCGTCCAGCAGCACTTGCGCGCGGCTGGAGGCGTTGCCGCCGAGCGCGCGCAAAGTCACCCCTTGCGCGCTGGGATTGGCCGAGCGGCTATCCGATCGGCGGAATTGCTGAAAACCGGCGACCGACGACAGCGCGTCCTCGATGCGGCCCGACCCCGTGGACACGAGCGTCTCGCGGTCGAGCACCACGGTCCCGTAGGCCGGGGTCGCCGGCGTGTCCGGCAGCCCGGCACCGGTGACGACGATCCCCGGCCCTTCCACCGGGGGGGCAGGTGCCGCCGGGTCGGACTGCGCCGCTGCGGGATTCGCGGCGAACGACGCGGCGAGCGCGGATGCGAGGTAAACCACGGGCTTCATGCACCTCAGGCCCTAGAGGCGCGGGGCGCGGAGGCATAGCGCCTTGATCAGCCGAGACCGGCGACGATCTCCAGCACGGGCGCCGCCAGCTCGGGGCGGCAGATCAGCAGATCGGGCATGGAGACGTCCGCCTGGTTATATACCATCGCGCTGCCGTCGATCCGCGACGCGTGGAACCCGTGGGCAAGCGCCACGGCGACCGGTGCGCAGCTGTCCCATTCGTACTGGCCGCCGGTGTGGAGGTAGATTTCCGCTTCGCCGCGCACCACGGCCATCGCCTTGGCGCCCGCGCTGCCCATCGGCACGAGGTCGGCACCGAGCGCTTGCGCCACCAACTCCGCCTCGCGCGCGGGGCGGGTCCGGCTGACAACCATGCGCAAGGGCGCGGCGGCGGGGGGGAGGGGAGCGGGGCGGTCGGTGCGCAGTACCTGGCCCAGGGCCGGCAGCGCGACCGCGCCGATGGCCGGCCGGCCGCCAATCGCCAGCGCGACGTGCACCGCCCAGTCGTCGCGTTCCTCACTATATTCGCGAGTGCCGTCGAGCGGATCGACGATCCAGGTGCGCTCCTTGCCGAGACGCGCAGCGCTGTCCTTTTCCTCCTCCGACAGCAGCCCGTCATCGGGCCTAAGCTCGCGCAGGGCGGCGACCAGCAGCGCGTTCGCCTCGGCATCGCCCGCCCCGCCCAGGTCCCTGCCATGATGCCGGCGGCTGTCGCGAACGGCCAGAAGGATGCGCCCCGCCTCTCCGGCGAGATGGGCGGCGAGCTCGTGGTCGTTCATTTGAGCGGCATCAACTGGTGGATGATATGCTGCGCGGCTGCTTCGGGCGTCATCTCGACCGTGTTGACCACGATGTCCGGTTGCTCGGGCGGTTCGTACGGACTGTCGATGCCGGTGAAGTTCTTGAGCTCGCCGCTGCGCGCCTTCTTATAGAGACCCTTCACGTCGCGCGCCTCGGCAACCTCCAGCGGGGTGTCGACGAAGATCTCGATGAATTCGCCTTCGGGCAGCATCGCGCGGACCATGTCGCGCTCGGCCCGGAAGGGGCTGATGAACGCGGTGAGGACGATCAGTCCCGCATCCGCCATCAACCGCGCCACCTCGCCGACCCGGCGGATGTTTTCGATCCGGTCGGCCTCGGTAAAGCCCAGGTCCTTGTTGAGCCCATGGCGCACGTTGTCCCCGTCGAGCAGGAAGGTGTGCCGGTTCATCACCGCGAGCCGCTTTTCCACCTCGTTGGCGATGGTCGACTTGCCCGAACCCGACAGGCCGGTGAACCACAGCACCTTGGGCGTCTGGTTCTTGAGCGCCGCGTGGTGCTGCCGGCTGACGTCGGTCGGCTGCCAGTGGACGTTCTGGCTGCGGCGCAGGCTGAAGTGCAGCATCCCGGCCGCCACGGTGGCGTTGGTGATCTTGTCGATCAGGATGAACCCGCCCAGCGTGCGGTTGTCGGCATAGGGTTCGAACACCACCGGCTTGTCGGTGGTCAGCTCGGCCACCCCGATCTGGTTGAGTTCGAGCGTCTTGGCCGCGAGGTGTTCCAGGCTGTTGACGTCGATCTCGTACTTCGGCTCGGCGATGGTGGCCGACACCGTCTGGGTCGCGAGCTTCAGCCAGTAGGAACGCCCGGGCAGCATCGCGTCGTCAGCCATCCACACCACCGTGGCTTCGAACTGGTCGGCCACCTGCGGCGGGTTGTCCGCGACCGCGATAACGTCGCCGCGGCTGCAGTCGATCTCGTCGGCGAACGTCAGCGTGACCGACTGGCCGGCGACTGCCTGCGCCAGATCGCCATCCAGCGACACGATCCGCGCGATGGTTGTCGTCTTGCCCGATGGCAGCACGCGCACCGCATCGCCCGGCCGCACGGCCCCGGTCGCGATCAGCCCGGCGAACCCGCGGAAATCGAGGTTGGGGCGATTGACCCACTGCACCGGCATCCGGAACGGCTTGGCGCTGTCCACACCGCTTAAGACCTCGACGCTTTCGAGGTGTTCGACCAGACTCGGACCGTCGTACCAGGGCGTGTTGTCGCTAGGGGCTGCCGTGATGTTATCGCCCCGAAACCCGGAGATCGGGATCGCGGTGAACGCCTCGATGCCGATGCTGCTGGCGAACTCGCGGTATTCGGCCACGATCGCATCGAAGGTCGCCTGGTCGTAGTCGACGAGATCCATCTTGTTGACCGCCAGCACCACGTTGCGGATGCCGAGCAGGTGGACAAGGTAGCTGTGCCGCCGCGTCTGGACGAGCACGCCCTTGCGCGCGTCGACCAGGATCACCGCCAGGTCCGCCGTGCTCGCCCCGGTGACCATGTTGCGGGTGTACTGTTCGTGCCCCGGGCAATCGGCGACGATGAACTTGCGCTTCTCGGTCGAGAAAAAGCGATAGGCGACGTCGATCGTGATCCCCTGTTCGCGCTCGGCGGCGAGGCCATCGACCAGCAGCGCGAAGTCGATCTCTTGCCCTTGCGTGCCGACCCGCTTGCTGTCGCTTTCCAGCGCGGCGAGCTGGTCTTCGAAGATCATCTTGCTGTCGTACAGCAGCCGCCCGATCAGGGTGGACTTGCCGTCGTCGACGCTGCCGCAGGTGATGAAGCGCAGCATCGTCTTGTGCTGGTGCTGCGCGAGGTACGCGTCGATGTCTTCGGCGATCAGCGCGTCGGTCTGGTAGATCGGCTCGCTCATGGTCAGAAGTATCCCTGCTGCTTCTTGACTTCCATGCCCGCGCCGCCGGCATCCTTGTCAATCGCGCGGCCCTGCCGTTCGGACGTAGTGGTGAGCAGCGTTTCCTGGATCACCTCGCTCAAGGTCGCCGCCTCGCTTTCGACCGCGCCGGTGAGCGGATAGCAGCCCAATGTGCGGAAGCGCACCGAGCGCATCGCCGGCGTCTCACCGTCGCGCAAGGGGAAGCGGTCGTCGTCGACCATCAGCAACATGCCGTCGCGCTCCACCGTGGGGCGCGGCGCGGCGAGATACAGCGGCACGATCTCGATGCCTTCCAGCTGGATGTACTGCCAGATGTCGAGCTCGGTCCAGTTGGAGATCGGGAACACGCGGATGCTCTCGCCCTTGTTCCGCCGCGCGTTGTAGAGGTTCCACAGCTCGGGCCGCTGGTTCTTGGGGTCCCAGCCGTGGCTGGCGGTGCGGAACGAGAACACGCGTTCCTTGGCGCGGCTTTTCTCCTCGTCGCGCCGCGCTCCGCCGAACGCCGCGTCGAAGCCATAATGGTCCAGCGCCTGCTTCAGGCCTTCGGTCTTCCACATGTCGGTGTGCAGGGGGCCGTGATCGAACGGGTTGATGCCGCGCTCGCGCGCCTCGGGGTTCTGCCACACCAGCAGTTCCATACCCGAATCCCGCGCCATGCGGTCGCGCAGGGCGTACATGTCCCTGAATTTCCAGGTGGTATCGACGTGAAGCAGCGGGAACGGCGGCGGCGCGGGGTAGAACGCCTTGCGCGCCAGGTGCAGCATCACCGCACTGTCCTTGCCCACCGAATACATCATCACCGGGCGCGTGGCTTCGGCCACGACCTCCCGCATGATATGGATTGCCTCCGCCTCGAGGCGCTGCAGGTGAGTGAGGGTCACGGTCATGGCGCTCCACTTGGGGAGGGCGGGGCAACGGGCAAGACAACAATGATAACGGGGTTGAAAGCTGGGTTGGGGTCCGCGCCCGCGCCGTTGCCGGCCGATGGCGAACAAATCATCCGCGCCGCGCCGCGCAGGGGTGTCGCGCGGGCGCATGTGCGCCTATGTAAGGCCCCATGCCCTTTCCCCAACTTCCGTCGGCGCTTGCCGAAGCCTTGGTCGCGCGCGGCTATGCCGAGCCCACCGCCGTACAGGCCGCCGTCCTGGAACCGCAAGCCGAAGGCCGCGATCTGGTGGTCTCCGCGCAGACCGGTTCGGGCAAGACCGTCGCTTTCGGACTGGCGCTGGCGGGTGAACTGCTGGAGCCGGATGGCGCTGCGCGGATGTCCGACCAGCCGCTCGCGCTGGTGATCGCGCCGACGCGCGAACTGGCGCTGCAGGTCGGGCGCGAACTCGTCTGGCTCTACGGCAAGTCCGGGGTGCGGATCGCCGCCTGCGTCGGCGGGATGGACCCGTCCAAGGAACGCCGGGCGCTGCGCGATGGACCCCAGATCGTGGTCGGCACGCCGGGCCGGCTGCGCGATCACCTGGAACGCGGGGCGCTCAACCTCGGCGCGCTCAAGGCCGTGGTGCTCGACGAAGCGGATGAGATGCTCGACATGGGCTTTCGCGAGGATCTGGAAGAAATCCTCGATGCCGCGCCGGAACAGCGGCGGACGCTGCTGTTCTCCGCCACCATGCCGACCCCGATCGTCAAGCTGGCGCAGCGGTACCAGAGCGACGCGTTGCGCATCTCGACCGTCGGTGACGATCGCGGCCATGGCGACATCACCTATCAGGCGGTCACCGTCAGCCCGGCAGAGATCGAACACGCGGTGGTCAACCTGCTGCGTTTCCATGAGGCGGAGACGGCGATGCTGTTCTGCGCCACGCGCGAAAACGTGCGCCACCTGCACGCGACCCTGCAGGAGCGCGGCTTCGCGGTCGTCGCGCTGTCGGGCGAACATTCGCAGAGCGAGCGGAACCACGCGCTTCAGGCGCTGCGCGACCGCCGAGCCCGCGTCTGCGTCGCCACCGACGTCGCCGCGCGCGGGATCGACCTGCCGACGCTGAGCCTGGTCGTCCATGTCGAGGTGCCGCGCGATGCGGAAACCCTGCAGCACCGGTCGGGCCGCACGGGCCGCGCGGGCAAGAAGGGCACCGCGGTCATCATCGTGCCGTACCCCCGCCGCCGGCGCGTCGAATCGATGTTGCGCGGGGCCAAGATCCAGGCCGACTGGATCAGCGCGCCGAGCGCGGAAGCCATCCGCCAGAACGATCGCGAACGCCTGCTGACCGCGCTGCTGGAGCCGGTCCAGGTCGACGAGGAGGACCGCGAGCTCGCGGCGCGCCTGCTGGCCGAGCGCAGCCCGGAAGAGATCGCCGCCGCGCTCGTCCGCGCCCATCGCGCCGCGATGCCGCAGCCCGAGGAACTGGCGGAGAACACCCCCGAAGGCCGCGAAGCGGACCGACAGCAGCGCCACCGCGAAGGGTTCGAGGACACCATCTGGTTCCGGATGAACATCGGCCGCCGGCAGAACGCCGATCCGCGCTGGATCCTGCCGCTGCTGTGTCGCCGCGGCCACATCACCCGCAACGAGATCGGCGCCATCCGCATCGGGGCGAACATCACGCACTTCCAGATCCCGCGTGCGATTGCCGGCAAGTTCGCCGCCGCGGTGGCGCGCACCGCCAATCCCGATGACGACGGCGAGGTCATGATCGAGCCATCGCCCGACACCCCGCGGGAGGCGGCACATCAGCAGCGCCAGCCGGGACCACGCGGCGCCGGGCGCGGTCCCGCGCCGCGAGGGGGAAACTACGCTCCGCGAGGAGACAAGCCCGCCCCGCGGGGGGACAAGAAGCCCTGGTCGAAGAAGCCGCACAAGACCGGCAAGCCAAAACCGTAACCGCCGTCTGCGCGAAGCTTTTTGCGTTTCGCGTTGAAACTGGTAGCTCGGCGCACACGCATGTGCGGGCACCCGTAACCGGCGGAGGAGTCGCGAACCCTTGACCACCGCCGCCAGCTCCGGCGCAAACGCAGTTCCGGCGGTGGACGCGGCCGACCAGCCGCGGCTGCATGCCGGCAACCAGCCACTGCTGCTGGTGGGGATCATGGCAGCCTCGCTGCTGCAGATCCTCGACACCACGATCGCCAACGTCGCCATCCCCCACATGCAGAGCAGCCTGGGCGCGACGGCCGACACGGTCACGTGGGTGCTGACGAGCTATATCATCGCCAGCGCGGTGGCGATGCCGATCACCGGCTGGTTGGCGGACAAGGTCGGCGGCCGCCGCCTGTTCATCTTCTCGGTGGTCGGCTTCATCGTCGCGTCCATGCTGTGCGGCATGGCGCAGAGCCTGGAGGAAATGGTCCTGTTCCGGGCCCTGCAGGGGGTGTGCGGCGCGTTCATCCCGCCGCTCAGTCAAAGCTTCATGCTCGATACCGCGCGCCCCAGCCGGTACCCGCAGGTGATGGCGATCTGGGGCATGGGGATCATGATCGGGCCGATCCTGGGTCCTATCCTGGGCGGCTGGCTGACGGAAAGCGCCAGCTGGCGGTGGGTGTTCTATGTCAATCTGCCGTTCGGCATCCTGGCGCTCGCGATCCTGCTCGCCGAACTGCCGCACCGCGAAGGATCGGCCCGCCGGTTCGACCTGTTCGGCTTTGCCATGCTCGGCCTGGCGCTGGCATCGCTGCAGTTGCTGCTGGACCGGGGCAACCAGCTCGACTGGTTCGATGCGGGAGAAATCTGGCTCTATGCGGGGCTGGCGCTCAGCGGGGCGTGGCTGGTCGTGATCCATCTCGCGACCGCGCGGCAGCCGCTGTTCGACCGGGCGCTGTTTGCCGACCGGAACTTCATCCTCGCGCTCAGCTTCATGATCGCGATCGGCGTCGTGCTGTTCGCCAACATGGCGCTGATGCCGCCGATGCTGCAGCACCTGTTCGGTTACAGCGTGATCGACACCGGGCTGGTGTTGATGCCGCGCGGGATCGGCGTGCTGATCTCGATGCAGCTGGCCGGGATGTTGATCCGGCGCGGAGCCGACGCGCGTTTCGTGGTCGCGGCGGGGTTTCTGATCGTATCCTTTTCCCAGTGGCAGATGGCCCACTGGTCACTGGCGACCGACGTCCGGCACTTCGTCACCTCGGGGCTGATCCAAGGCCTAGGGATGGGACTGGTGTTCATCCCGCTCAACGTCATCGCCTTCGCGACCTTGCCGGGCAGGCTGCGGACTGACGGGTCGAGCCTGCTCAACCTCGCGCGCTCGGTCGGCGCGTCGGTCGGCATCTCGGTGACGACGATCCTGCTGGCGGCCAACATCCAGCGCGGGCACGAGGAAATCGGCAGCCACGTCACCAGCGCCAGCCTCGCGGCGATGGACCTCGCGACCCTCGACCGCTTCCAAGGCGGCGCGGACGGGATCATGCGGATGCTCGACAACGAGGTGAACCGCCAGGCCGCGATGGTCGCCTATATCGACGATTTCTACCTGATGACCTGGCTCGCGCTCGCGGCGGTTCCGCTGGCCTTCGTCATGCGCCGCTCACGCCCCGCCGCCGCTCACTGACGAAGACCCGGCAAGCCCGGCTTTAGCGACACGCCGAGGCTAATCAGGCCGCCCGATCTGGTTGAACGGCACGTCCTTGTCGACCCGGATGTCTCCCGGCAGCCCGAGCACGCGCTCGGCGATGATGTTCTTCAGGATCTCGTCGGTGCCGCCCGCGATGCGCAGGCCCGCCGCGCCGAAATAGCTGCCCTGGAAGCGCGCCAGTTCGGGCACCTCATCCCCGCCGCTGACGAAGCCGGCGCTTTCGGCCAGGTCCATCGCGAAGCGGCCCATCTCCTGCATCGTCTGCGCCACCACGACCTTGGAAATCGAACTCTCCGGTCCCGGCGTGCGGCCGCTGGACAGCGCGCTCAGCGTGCGCATGCGCGTAAGCGCGATGCCCTGGTCAGCGATGTAGGCGCGCGCGATCCGTTCGCGGACGTGGCGCTGCTCGAGCGCGCTGCCCTCTCCCATGTCGATCGCCTTTGCCAGCGCGATCATCTCCTGCACCCCTGGCGCGCTGGAGGGCTTGCCGCCGACCGCCAGGCGCTCGTGCATCAATGTTGTCAGGCTGACTTTCCAGCCGTCGCCCACTTCGCCCAGCCGGTGGCTGTCGGGGATGCGCACGTCGGTGAAGAACACCTCGTTGAAGTCGCTCGACCCGCTCATCTGCTTGATCGGCCGGACCTCGACCCCGGGATCCTTCAGGTCGACGATGAACATCGTCAGCCCCTTGTGCTTGGGCACGGTGGGGTCGGTGCGGGTGATGATGATGCCGAAGTCCGACAGATGCGCGTTCGAGGTCCACACCTTCTGCCCGTTGATGACCCAGCCATCCCCGTCACGCTCGGCGCGGGTGCGGATTGCGGCGAGGTCGCTGCCGGCGGACGGTTCCGAGAACAACTGGCACCACACCTCCTCGCCGCGCATCGCCACGGGGACGTAGCGTTCGACGATCGCGGGGCTCAGCGCGTGGCTGAACACCGTCGGGATGCACATGCCAAGGCCGATGGCGTATAGCCCGGTCGGCGCGTCGTGCTTCGCCTCTTCCTGGTTGAAGATGATCTGCTCCATCGCCGGGCGCGCCTGTCCGCCGACCGCCGTGGGCCACGTGATGCCGACGTAGCCTGCATCATACTTGCGCTTCTGCCAGGCCTTGGCGGCGGCGGCGCTCCACGGCTGGCTCAGCGCATCGGAGTTGGCGGACAGCCACTCGCGCACTTTCGCCCGGTAAGCGGCTTCTTCGGGGGTATCCTTGAAGTCCATCTCGTCCTCCTAAGCCGCGATCATCGTGTTGCGCTGTTCCAGGCTGCGCACCAGCGCGTCCTCCCAGTGCGCCTTGCTGCCCAGCATGCCCGAAAGCAGCCGCGCGCGGCGGTAGTGGAACTGGCAGTCGCTTTCCCATGTGTAGCCGATGCCGCCGTGCAGCTGCACGTTCTCTTCAGCAGCGAAGCCGTATGCGTCCAGCGCCGCCACCCGCGCTGCGGCGGCAACGTGGGGCAATTCGGGCGCGCCGGTCGAAAGCGCCCAGGCGCCGTAGTAGGCGTGGCTGCGGGCAAGCTGGTTCTTGATGTACATGTCCGCCAGCCGGTGCTTGACCGCCTGATAGCCGGCGATCGGACGGCCGAACGCCGTGCGTTCGCGCGCATAATCGATCGCCATCTCCATCGCCGCCTCCGCGCCGCCAAGCCCTTCGAAAGCGAGCAGCACGGCTGCGGATTGCAGGAACTTCTCCAGCCCCTCGCGGCCGCCTTGGAGCGGCTCGGCCGGAGTATTGTCCAGCGTCACGGTCGCGGACCTGCGCACGAGGTCGACGGTATCGAGCGGCTCGACCACAAGCCCGGACGCGCCGCGCTCGACCAAGTGCAAGCCATCCTGCGCGGCCACGATCAGGAAGTAGGCCAGCATCGCGTCGGGAACGGGCCGCTTGACCCCGGACAAGGTCTTGTCCCGGACCGTGATCCGCGACTGCGCACCTGCCGGAAGCGTCCCCTCGGCCAGCGCGACCGCGCCGGTTGCGGAACCGTCGACGAGCCGGGGCAGCCAGGTCGCCTGCTGCGCCGGCGTGCCGCACGCCAGCAAAGCCTCGGTGGCGAGCAGAACCGACGATGTGAACGGCACCGGAGCAAGCGCCCGCCCGACCTCCTCGGCGAGGACGCACAGTTCGAGCACCGACAGGCCCAGCCCGCCATGCGTTTCGGGAATGCGCAAGCCGGTCCAGCCAAGATCGGTGATCTTGCGCCAGAGCTCCCGATCGATGCCGCTCTCGCTTTCCATCACGGCACGCGCATGGGCGGGGGCCGATTGCGCCGCGAGGAACTTGCGCGCCTCGCTGCGAAGCGCTTCGGCATCTTCGGAAAACTGGAAGTTCATGCTCTTCTCCCGACCCGCTCGCGCGGCCTCGTGCGCAGCACAAGTTCGCCATTCTACCGGGCGCGTCAATCTTTCAGTCGCCGGGATCGCGGCTCGCGATCTGGCGCCGAGGGATTGCCAGCACCGGACGGGCCGGAGCATCCACTACCGGGCCCACCGCGCACGGCGACCGAGCGCCGCATGTTATGGCGGGGTCAATTTGGATTGAAGGTCGAGGTGGCGGAGACGGAGGGATTCGAACCCTCGGTACCGGATTTACCAGTACGACGGTTTAGCAAACCGTTGGTTTCAGCCACTCACCCACGTCTCCGGATCGCAGCGGCGAGCGGGCCCTATAGCGAGGGGGTTGGGGGGCGGCAAGGGCTGGAAAGCACGGTTGAGCGACTCGTTTCGCCGCAAAACGGATTCGTCTCGCCGCGCATTCATTGCCGCTTCACCGGCCAGCGCCTCTCTTGCCGACTGGAATCCCGCGACGCGGGGGACGGAGGGACATCATGGGGACTTTCTCGCGCACCGCGCGCCGCGCCTGGACGGCAGCGCTGACCGCAGCGGCGCTGGCCGCGTCGCCGGCCGTGGCGCAGATCGAAACGGTCGATCCGAACGGCGGGATCGACGCCGATCTCGCCCAGCCGCAGCAGGCGCCGGGCGAATACCCGGGTGAGCCCGCGCCTTATGATGGCTCCACGACCTATACCGCGACGCCGCCGGAAGGCGTGCCTGTCGAAACGGCGGCGGACTGGGCTGATCCGGTGGTCACCAGCGGCGACCCCTCGGTTGCCGCCAGTCAGGCGGCAGGGCAGCCTGCGGTCGCGGCGGCGCAGGGAGATACGTACAAAAAGGACGATCTGATCGGCGCGGCCGAAGGCGTGTTCGGCAAAGGCGCCGAAGGTGTTGCGCGGATGATCGAGGATCTGCTCGCCAAGCAGGGTGAGCCCAACGCCTACATTGTCGGGCGCGAAGCCGGCGGCGCGTTCGTGGTCGGTGCGCGCTACGGTTCGGGCACGCTTTACCATAAGGTGGAAGGCCAGCGGCCGGTGTACTGGACGGGGCCCTCGATCGGGTTCGACGCGGGCGCCAACGCAGGCAACACCTTCGTGCTGGTCTACAACCTCTACGACACCGAGGAACTGTTCGAGCGCTATCCGGCGGGCGAGGGCGCGGCGTACGTGATCGGCGGCCTCAACGCGTCGTACATGCGCAAGGGCAACACGGTGCTCATCCCCATCCGCGTCGGCGCCGGGCTGCGGCTGGGCATCAACGCCGGGTACATGAAGTTTTCCAAGAAGCAGCGCTGGCTGCCGTTTTGACGCGCTAAACATTTTTTAGCGCCGCCTTGCAGGGGGTCGTGACCGGTTACCGGTTGCGGCCCCTTTCGCTTGCGGTAAACCGGCGCGCCATGCTGGAACGCCTCAACCCCGCCGCCCCCGACGCGCTGCTCGCGCTGATCAAGCTCTATGCGGCCGATCCGCGCGGGGACAAGATCGACCTCGGCGTGGGCGTGTACCGCACCGACGAGGGCGAGACGCCGGTATTCGCCGCCATCAAGGAGGCCGAGCGGCGGCTGGTCACGAGCCAGGCGTCCAAGTCCTACCTCGGACCGGAAGGCGACATGGGGTTTGTCGAGGGCCTGATGCCCTATGTCTTCGGCAAGGACGATCCCTCGATGGGCGGGCGGGTGCAGGGGATCCAGACCCCCGGCGGCACCGGCGCGGTGCGGATCGCGGTCGCGCTGGCCAAGGCTGCTGGCATCACCCGCGTCCATCTGGGCGTGCCGAGCTGGCCCAACCACGCGCAGATTTTGGCCGACCTTCCGCTCGAAATGGCGCCATTCGATCATGCGTGTGCCGATGGCACAGCCAACGCCGATGCCGTTCTGCAAGTGATCCGCGACGCGCGCGCGGGCGATGCGGTGCTGCTTCACGGTTGCTGCCACAATCCGACCGGGATCGATTACACGCCCGACCAGTGGCACGCGATCGCTGCGGCGCTGGCCGCGAGTGCGGCGCTGCCGATCATCGACCTAGCCTATCAGGGGCTCGGCTTCGGGATGGAGGAAGACGCGCACGGGCTGCGCGCCGTTCTGGCTGCCGTGCGCGAAGCGCTCGTCGCTTACAGCTGCGACAAGAACTTCGGCCTCTACCGCGACCGCGTGGGGGCATTCTACGCCGTCGCGCAGGATGGCAGCCAGCTACCGGCAATCATGTCAAACGCCGCCGGGCTCGCCCGGGCGAACTGGTCGATGCCGCCCG
Source organism: Parafrankia sp. BMG5.11 (assembly GCF_004337455.1). Classification (NCBI taxonomy): domain Bacteria; kingdom Bacillati; phylum Actinomycetota; class Actinomycetes; order Frankiales; family Frankiaceae; genus Parafrankia; species Parafrankia sp. BMG5.11. The sequence continues at coordinate 82,349 of NZ_SJXI01000002.1, forward strand.
ACCATGGCGCTGCGGCGGTGCGGCTGGTGCTGGAGGACGAGGCGCTGACCGCCCAGTGGCTGGACGAACTCGGCACCATGCGCTGCCGCATGCGCCAGGTGCGCGCCCGGTTGGCGGCGGCGGGCCGGGTCGGCACGCTCGACCTGACGGCACTCGGCAGCCAGAACGGATTGTTCTCGATGCTGCCGCTGGACAAGGACCGGATCGCGCGGCTGCGGAGCGACCACGCGATCTACATGGCCGGGTCGGGGCGGATCAACATCGCGGGCCTGACGCAAGGCAACCTCGACAAGTTCATCGGTGCGCTCGCCGATGTCGCCGGCTGAGCTCGACCGCCAGCCGACCTTGACCGGCGAGCGGCTGCTGCTGCAGCCGCTGCGCGCCGACGATTGGGATGCGCTCTATGCTGTCGCCGCCGATCCGCTGATCTGGGAGCAACATCCGGCGAGCGACCGGTGGCAGGAACCGGTGTTTCGCGCGTATTTCGAAGACGCGCTGGCGCAGGGCGGCGCGCTGGTGGTGATCGACCGGGCAAGCGGCGCGGTGATCGGCTCCTCACGCTTCCAGAACCTCGACCCGGTGGATGGCGGCTCGGTGGAGATCGGCTGGACCTTCCTCGCCCGGTCGCACTGGGGCGGTGCCTGCAACGCCGAACTGAAGCGGCTGATGCTGGCGCATGCGCTGGCCAGCGTGGAACGCGCGGTGTTCCGCGTGGGCGAGGGCAACCGGCGGTCGCGCGGCGCGATGGAGAAGATCGGCGGCCGCCTGACCGATCGGATCGACATCACCCAGCTGCCGGCTGGACCCGCGCGGCATGTGATCTACGAGATTGACCGCGCGGCCTTCGCTGCGGGTCCGCTGGCCTAGCGCAAACGAAAAGGCGGACCGCATCGCTGCGGCCCGCCCTTTTTGTGCTCGAAGTCTGTCGGAGGTCGTTCGGTTCAGCGCCGGCGCTGTGCCGCCTGATTCTCCGGCGCCACCGAGATGCGCACGGTCTCGCCGCTGCGGCCGGGGAAGTCGGTGAACAGCGCCTGCACCAGGTTCGGCACCAGATACGGCAGGCGGTTGGAGGTCGACACCGCTTCGGCCTTGCCTTCGAACAGACGCTCGCCGGTGGCGCGGCGGTCGATCTTCAGGTCGATGCCGCTGGTGTAGACGGTGTAGACGTCCAGCCCGTTGTCGAAGAACGGATCATGGAAGCCATAGCTCCACGGACGGGCAAAGTAGCCGCGGCCGTAGTAGCCCGGCCGGTAGAAGCCGCGATACCCGAAGCGGCTGTAGCCGTACCAGGGGCTATAGAACGGATCGACGAAGCCGCTCCGGCGCACGCGCTCGCGGCCGCGATCGACACCATAGTCGAACCGGACCAGCAGGTCGGCGCTCTGAACATCGTTCACTGGCGTATAGCCGAGCGCGGCCATCCGGTCGGCAACCTGATGGGCGTACTGCGAGAACTCGAGACCGCCAGCCAGCGCCGGATCGTCGGCCACGACGGTGAAGGTCTGGCCCTGCGGAGCGGGCAATGCACTTTGGAAGCGCTGCACGTTGGCGTTGAACGGGGTCGCACAAGCCGCCAGCGCGCCGAGTGCCAGCGGCACGGCGATCATCTTCAGCTTGCGACCCCAATTGGTCAGAATGGACATGGTGCGAACCCCTTTTTCCTGATGCAAACGAGCAGCTATCCAAGGCCCACCACCTCAGGCGCAAGCTGTCATCTATGCGGCAGGGTGTAAAGTAGGTGCGGTGAACCGAGATTGAACAGGCGGCTTAGCAAAAAGCAGGCCAGTCGTGGTGACGGCTAACGCACCAGGCCGAGTGCAGCGTACGCGGCATCGAGCGTCGGGCGGCCGATCTCACGGGCCTTTGCGCTGCCGCGGGCCAGGATCGCATCCAGTTCCTCCCGGTCGTCGAGCAGTTCGCGGAAGCGGGCAGAGATCGGCGCCAGCGTTTCCACCAACAGTTCTCCCAGCGCCGGCTTGAACGCGCCGAACCCCTGTCCGCCGAAGCGGGCCAGTACCTGCCCGGTGCTTTCGCCCGAGAGCGCGCCATAGATCGTCACCAGGTTCAGCGCTTCGGTCCGCCCTTCCAATCCTGCCGCCTCGGATGGCAGCGGCTCGGCGTCGGTTTTCGCTTTCCTGACCTTCTGCATGACCAGATCGGCATCATCGACCAGGTTGATCCGGCTCATGTCGGATGGATCGGACTTGCTCATCTTGGCGCTGCCGTCGCGCAGGCTCATGATCCGGGCCGCGCCGGGCGGGATGATCGGGTCGGGGGCGGTGAACGTCTCGCCGAAATCGTTGTTGAACTTCTGCGCGATGTCGCGGGCCAGCTCCAGGTGCTGCTTCTGGTCTTCACCCACCGGCACGTGAGTTGCCTGGTAGAGCAGCACGTCGGCGGCCTGAAGCACCGGATAGGCGAACAGCGCGACCGACTGGCCTTCACGGTTCTTGCCCGCCTTATCCTTCCACTGCGTCATCCGGTTGAGCCAACCCATGCGGGCGGTGCCGTTGAGCAGCCATTGGAGCTCCGCATGCGCGGGCACCTGCGCCTGGTTGAACAGGATCGAGCGGGCGGGGTCGATCCCGCAGGCGACCAGCGCCGCCGCCATTTCCAGCGTGGCGCGCTTCAACTCGGCCGGATCGTGGGCCATGCTGATCGCGTGCAGGTCAGCCAGGAAGAACAGCGCCTGGCTGCCTTGTGGAAGTTCGTCCTGCATCCGCACCCAGTTGCGGATCGCGCCCAGGTAGTTGCCGAGATGAAGGTTGCCGGTGGGCTGGATGCCGGAGACGACACGCATGGTTTATTCCGAAAGATCGACCGGTTGTGCGGGCCGCCGGCGCCGTAGCTGGGCGAGCAGGTCCTTGTCGAGCGCGCCGAGCACGAATGCGGCGGCGAAGAACACCGCGCCGCCGCCGGCGACCAGCGCCCCGAGCGACCAGACGCGCTCCAGCACGCTGCCGCCGTAGCGGTCGCCGAGTAATGGCATTAGCCACCATAGGAACGCGGCCATGACCGCAGTCGCCAGCAGCTGGCGCGCGATTTTGCCTGCCAGCTTGCCCGTCAATCGGAACCACCCCCGCATCTGCAGCACGATATAGAGCGTCAGCACGTTGAGCGTGGCGGTCACCGCCGTCGCTGCGGCGAGGCCGACGATGCCGTAACGCGGCACGACATAGAAATTGAGCGCGATGTTCACCGTCAGCGCCCCGGCGGCGACGAGCACCGGAGTGCGGGTATCCTCGCGGCTGAAGAACGCCGGCTGGAACACCTTGACCAGCACATACGCGGGCAAACCGCAGACCAGCGCCACGACGATATTGGCCATCACCGCGCCGTCGGCCAGGGTCATCTTGCCGCCGACAAAGAACGCGGTGACGAACGCCGGGGCGCAGATCGCCAGCGCGACCGCGGCGGGCAGGGTCAGCAGCGTCCCGATCTCCACCGCATTCCCCTGCAGGCGTTGCGCTTCTGCCTTGTTGTCCTGCTGGATGTGCCGCGCCAGCATCGGCAGGATCGCGGTGCCGAGCGCGATGCCGAAGATGCCCAGCGGCATCTGGTTCAGCCGGTCGGCCAGCTTCAGCAGCGTCAGCGAACCCTGCGGCAGCGAAGTGGCGAAGAACGTGTCGACCAGCTGGCTGATCTGGTAGATGCCGGCGCCAAAGGTGGCCGGCAGGATCAGCATCCCCAGCCGCTTGACTTCCGGCGTGAAGCGCGGGCGCCGGATCGCCAGCCGCACCCCCGCGCGCCTGGCCGACCAGCTCATGTAAGCGAGCTGGACCACACCCGACAGCGACAGCGAGATGGCCAGCGCCCAGGCAACCACGGAGTCGCTGCCGTCATCGCCGCGCAGGTACCAGCCGACCAGAATACCGCCGATCATCACGATGTTGAGGAACACCGGCGCAAAGGCACCCGGGCCGAAGCGGCTGCGCGCATTGAGCACGCCCGACAGCATTGCGACCAGGCTGACCAGCGCTAGGTAGGGAAAGGTCATCCGGCTGAGTTCGACCGACAACTCGAACTTGCCCGGCACCTCGCCGTATTCGCGCGCGAGCAGCCAGACGATCCCCGGCATCACGATCATGCAGACGGCGGAGAACGCCAGCAGCACCCAGACGAACACGCTCAGCACATCACCAGCGAACCGGTCCGCGCCTTCTTCCCCGCCGTCCCCGTGCAGCGCGCGCGAATACATCGGCACGAACGCGACGCTGAAGGCGCCTTCCGCGAACAGCCGCCGGAAGGTGTTGGGCAGGGTGAAGGCCAGCTGCCACGCGTCCGCCGCCAGCCCGGCGCCCAGCACGCGAGCGAGCAGCATGTCGCGCACGAAGCCGAACACGCGGCTGATTGCGGTCAGGCCGCCGATCGTGCCGACGCTGCGGACAAGGCTGGTCATGCGGGTCCGGTCAACTGAGGCTCAGCCGCCGGGGCGGGCGATTCGGGTCAGGCCTGGCCGACGGGCGGCTGCATGCCCCCTGCGGCGGCTTCTTCCTCGGCGCGGCGCTGGAGCTGCTGCATGTACAGGCCGTTGAAATCGACCGGATCGACCATCAGCGGCTGGAAGCCCAGGTCGCGGGTCGCGTCGGCGATTACCCGGCGGGCGAACGGGAACAGGATGCGCGGCGCTTCGGCGTACAGGAACGCGTGGGCGTGGTCCTCGGGCAGGTTGCGCAGCCCGATCAGGCCGCAATAGGCGAGTTCGATCAGGTACAGATCGCCTTCGTCGGTCTTGGCGGTAACCTTGATCTTCAGTTCGACCTCGTGAACTTCATCGTTCACCCGTTCGGCACCGATATTGAACTGCAGGTCGATGGCGGGCGCGCCCTGCCACTGGAAACACGCTGGCGCGTTGGGGTTTTCGACCGACAAGTCCTTGACGTACTGCGAGATGACGCCCGCCACCGGCTGGGTGTCCGCGCCGTTGCCGGTGGCATCGTTGTCGAGGTTGAGATCGGTCAGCACGTCGCCTTCGTCGGCCATGATATGCGGGTATCCTGCAGCGGTGAGCGCGGGACCTGCCCCGGCTCGATCGCTGGCGCGCCTAGCACCGGCGGCAGAGCATCGCAACGGCGCACCCGATTGGCGACTTCATGCGTTGTTCGTTTGCCATCGCGTCCTATCTAGGGCACGTTCAGATCCCACGCGGCAGACGGGTGTTGGCGTCCTGCCCGAGCAAGCGAAAGACGAGTTCGTCCGTGATAATCCAGATCGTCATCCTAGCGATGATTGCCGCGTTCCTTGGTTTGCGCCTCTATTCGGTGCTGGGGCGACGCGCTGAGCACGAGGAAGAGCCCGTGCCCACCCGCTTCGATGCCGTCGATACGCAGGCGCGCCCCACCGCGCCGCAGCTGCGTTCGGCCCAGCCGTTCCGTCCGGCCGCGATCGAAGGCGCGCTGCCGGCGGTCGAGGCCGGGGTGCGCGACATCGCTGCGGCCGACCGGACATTCGACCTCGGCACGTTTCTCGACGGGGCGAAGGGCGCATACGGCATGGTGCTGGAAGCGTTCTGGCAGGGTGACCGCGACACGCTGAAGCAGTTGTGCGACGATGACGTCTATGACGGGTTCGACGCGGCGATCACCGCCCGGGAGGCTGCCGGTGAGACGCTGGACAACCGGCTGGTCCGAATCGAAGATGCCAAGATCGACATGGCTGAACTGGTTGGCAAGACGGCGCGGGTAACCGTCCGATTCGTCGCCGACATCGCCGCAGTGACCCGCGACAAGGACGGGCATGTGGTTGCCGGTTCGCTCGACGACGCGATCGAGACGCGCGACCTGTGGACCTTCAAGCGCGACGTCCGAGAAGCCGATCCGCACTGGCTGGTCGACGAGACCGACGAGGGCTGAGAGCTTTTAACGAAGGAGCGGGCATGCGGGGAAAGCTGGCGGCAGTCGCCGCGCTGCTGACGATTGCGGTGGCCGGCTGCCGCATGGTGCCGCCCCCGGTCGATACCCCGCCGCTGCCAGCGCCGAGCAGCGCGATCAGCGCGGGTCTGCGCGCCGGTCCGTCCATCGCATCGCTGGGAATGCGGTCGGCCGACGCAGCGGGCGCGCTCGCCAGCTTCCGCGAAAGCTGTCCCAAGTTGCTAGCGCGCACCGATGCCAGCGGCCTCACCGCCGGATCGCAGTGGGAACCGGCTTGCACCGCCGTAAGCGGTTGGGGGCAGGGGGATGCCGGCGCATTCTTTGAACGGTATTTCGAAACCGCGCAGGTGGGCGCGGGTGAGGCTTTCGCCACCGGCTATTACGAACCTGACATCGCCGGCAGCCGCGTGCGCCTGCCGGGCTATGATGTACCCGTCTATGCCATGCCGCCCGAACTGGTGCGCGGCTGGCCGGAGGACATTGCGCCGAGCGAACGGACGGGCCGCGCGCCGCTGGGGCGGATGGATGCCTCCGGCAAGTTCGTGCCCTATTACGAACGCGCGGAGATCGTCGCGGGCGCGCTCGCCAATCGCGGGCTGGAAATCGCCTGGGCGCATGATCCGGTCGAATTCTTCTTCCTGCAGATCCAGGGATCGGGCCGGCTGGTGGCGCCCGACGGCTCGGTCATGCGCATCGGTTATGCCGGGCAGAACGGCCGCGAGTACGTCGGCCTTGGCGCGGTCATGCGCGAGCGGGGGCTGATCGGCCCCGGCACGCCGTATGCGACCTCGATGCAGGGCATCATGAGTTTTTTGCGCGCGCACCCCGCCGAAGGGGCGGCGCTGATGAACGAGAACAAGAGCTGGATCTTCTTCCAGGAACTGAAGGGCGATGCCCCGCTGGGCGCGCTCGGGGTGCCTGTGCGGCGCGAAAGCTCGGTCGCCGCCGATCCCGCCTATGTGCCGCTCGGCGCGCCGGTCTGGCTACAGATGGATCGGCCCGAGGCGAACGGCCTGTGGATCGCGCAGGACACCGGCGGCGCGATCAAGGGCGCCAATCGGTTCGACACGTTCTGGGGCGCAGGCGCCGATGCGCGTACGATCGCCGGCGGGATGAGCGCGCGCGGCAGGGCGCTGATCCTGCTGCCCAAGGGGACGGTCGCCCGGCTTACGACGCGGTGAAACCCCCGCGCGGCCTCACGGCGGAGGAGGCCGCCGCGTGGGCGCAGGTCGCCTCGACTGTGAAACCGCTGGTTCCGCGCAAGCCGGTTAGCGTGGATGCCGCAACGGCGGTGACCGCCGCAGCGCCGGCGGCCTCGCCTCCCGCTGGCAGACCGGCGTCACGCCGGCCCACGCCCGTCCCGCCGCCCGCGCCGCCGGCGCCATCGGGCCGTCTCGACGCGACTTGGGATCGCAAGCTGGCCCGCGGCACGCTCAGTCCCGACTACACGCTCGATCTTCATGGGCACACGCTCGATTCCGCGCACGGACGCTTGATCGACGGGGTGGCGCAGGCCCGCGCCATGGGCGCCCGGGTGGTGCTGCTGATCACCGGCAAGCCGCGCCCGGTCGAAGCAGCGGACCGGGGCGTTCGTCGCGGCGCCATTCGCGCCAAGGTGCTCGATTGGCTTGCCGCCAGTTCGCACGCGCCCGCCATCGCGTCGATCCGCGGCGCGCATATCCGTCACGGGGGCGAGGGCGCGCTGTACCTGGTACTCAAGAAAGGGCGGTGAGTCCCCGGCGCGGGTCGGTCGCCTGATACGAAAAAAGCCCCCGGCATCGCTGCCGGGGGCTCACTAGTACGTTTAGCCGCCGATCAGCGGTGGTATTTCGCGCACCGGATGTCGAACCGGTCGGCGTCCATCACCTTGGTCCAGGCCTTTACGAAATCGCGCACGAACTTCTCCTCGTGCCCATTTTCCGCGTAGACTTCGCCGACCGCGCGCAGTTCGGAGTTCGATCCGAAGATCAGGTCGGCGCGGGTGGCATGCCACTTCTCGCCGCCTTCCTTGCGATCGGTGGCGACGTATTCCTCGCCGTTCGATCCTTCGTGTTCGCTCCACACATTGGTCATGTCGTAGAGGTTGACGAAGAAATCGTTGGTGAGCTTGCCCGAACGCTTGGTGAAGTGGCCGTGGCCGCGTTCACCGTGGTTCGCGCCAAGCACGCGCAGGCCGCCGATCAGCACCACCATTTCGGGCACCGACAGGCCGAGCAGCGATGCGCGGTCGAGCATCATCTCCTCGGTCTTCACGCTCAGCTTCTTCTTGCCGACGTAGTTGCGGAAGGCGTCGGCCTCAGGCTCCATCACCGCGAAGCTGTCGCCATCGGTTTGCTCTTCCGTGGCGTCGCCGCGGCCGCCGGTGAACGGCACCGGCACGCTGACGCCGGTCCCCTCCATCGCCATTTCGAGCGCGACCACGCCGCCAAGCACGATCGCGTCTGCCAGCGACATCGAGCCGCGCAACCCGTCGAGCGTGCCCAGCACTTTGGTGAGCATCTCGGGTTCGTTGACATCCCAGTCCTTTTGCGGGGCGAAGCGGATGCGCGCCCCGTTGGCACCGCCACGGTGATCGGACTTGCGATAGGTGGAGGCGGAGGCCCAGGCGGTCTTGATCAGCTGGCTGACGGTCAACCCGCTGTCGCGGATCTTCGCCTTCACCGCCTGAACGTCGGCATCGGACGGAACGGTGCCGGCGGGGACGGGGTCCTGCCAGATCAGGTCCTCGGACGGTACTTCGGGCCCGAGGTAACGAATCTTGGGTCCCATGTCGCGGTGAGTCAGTTTGAACCACGCGCGCGCCCAGGCGTCCTTGAAGGCGGCGTGGTCGGCCCTGAACTTCTCGCTGATCGCGCGCAGCTCCGGGTCTTCGCGCAGCGCCATGTCGGCGGTGGTCATCATGGTGGGAACCTTTATGTTCGGGTTCCACGCAGCCGGCGCCATGTCCTCTTCGCGCTGGTTGATCGGCTGCCATTGTTGCGCGCCTGCGGGCGAGCGCACCAGTTCGTATTCGTAATCCAGCAGCAGGCGGAAGTAGTTCTCGCTCCATTCGGTGGGGGTGTTGACCCACGATCCCTCGATGCCGCTGGTCACGGTGTGCTCACCGATGCCGCCGTGCTCCTCGCCCGAAACCCAGCCGAAGCCTTGCGCGACGAGGTCGCCGCCCGCGGGGGCATGGCCCAGCGTCGAGGGATCGCCGTTGCCATGCGCCTTGCCGAAGGTGTGCCCACCGGCGGTCAGCGCCACGGTCTCCTCGTGGTTCATCGCCATCCGGCCGAACGTTTCCTTGATGTCGCGCGCGGACTGCAACGGATCGGGATTGCCGCCCGGTCCTTCGGGATTGACGTAGATCAGGCCCATCTGGATCGCGGCGAGCGGGCCTTCCAGCTCGTGCATCCCGTGTTCGGGGCTGATGCGGGTCTGCACGCCTTCGTTGACCCACTTGTCTTCGCTGCCCCAGTAGATGTCGCGTTCGGGCTCGAACACGTCAGCCCGCCCGCCGCCGAAGCCGAAGGTCGGCCCGCCCATGCTCTCGATGGCGACATTGCCGGCCAGGATGAACAGGTCGGCCCAGCTGATGTGCTTGCCGTACTTCTGCTTGATCGGCCAAAGCAGGCGGCGCGCCTTGTCGAGGTTGCCGTTGTCGGGCCAGGAATCGAGCGGAGCGAAGCGCTGCTGTCCGCTGTTCGCGCCGCCGCGCCCGTCAGCGGTGCGGTACGTGCCCGCCGCATGCCACGCCATGCGGATGAAGAACGGGCCGTAATGCCCGTAATCCGCCGGCCACCACGGCTGACTGTCGGTCATCAGCGCGGTAAGGTCCGCCTTCAGCGCGCCATAGTCGAGCGCGTTGAACGCCTCGGCATAATCGAAGTCCTCGCCCATCGGGTTCGATGGCCCGTTGGGATTGAGGATCTCGGTCGCCAGCATTTCCGGCCACCAATCCTTGTTGGTGCGCCCGAGCAGAGCGCGCACCCCGCCATCGCCCTGTCCCATCGGGCAGCCGCCCTCGATCGATCCGGTCTTGGCGTCCATGTTGGTTTCTCCTCTCGTGGTGCTTCGCGCACGTTAGAAGAAGAGGATGCCGTGGACGGGATCAACCGTCCAATCGATTAATTGGGACTTATTGAGTGATACACCCGATAAACCGACGGCCTAGGCCGCCTGGGCGAGCGGCTCGTTCCGGATCAGGTATTCGAACGCTGACAGCGCGGCCTTGGAGCCTTCGCCCATCGCCACCACGATCTGCTTGTACGGCACGGTGGTCGCGTCGCCAGCGGCGAAAATCCCAGGGAGGGAGGTGCGGCCTTCCTCGTCGGTGACGATCTCGCCGTGCTGCGAAAGCTTCAGGCCGCTGTCCTTCAGCCACTCGGTGTTGGGGACCAGACCGATCTGCACGAACACGCCTTCGAGCGCGATCTGCTGTTCTTCGCCGGTGCAACGGTTCTTCCACTTCAGACCCGACACCCGGGTGCCATCGCCCAGCACCTCGGTGGTCTGCGCGCTGGTCAGGATATCGACGTTGCCCATGCTCTGCAGCTTGGCCTGCAAGACCGCGTCGGCGCGCAGCTGGCTGTCGAATTCGATCAGCGTGACGTGCCCGACGATCTTGGCGAGGTCGATCGCCGCCTCCACGCCCGAATTGCCGCCACCGATCACCGCGATCCGCTTGCCCTTGAACAGCGGGCCATCGCAGTGCGGGCAATAGGCGACACCCTTGTTGCGGTACTCCGCCTCGCCCGGGACGCCGAGATTGCGCCAGCGGGCGCCGGTGGCCAGGATCAGGCTGCGCGCATGCAGCCGGCCGCCGCCTGCGAAGTGCACGGTGTGCAAGCCGCCGCTGTCCGCCGCCGGCTCAAGCCGCTCGGCCTCCGACAGGTTGATCAGCTCCACCGCATTCGCATCGACCTGCGCCTTGAGCTCACCGGCGAGCCTGGGCCCTTCGGTGTAAGCCGTGCCGGGCAGGTTCTCGATCCCGAGCGTGTCATTGAGCTGGCCGCCGAACCGCTCCGCGGCGATGCCGGTGGAGAAGCCCTTGCGCGCCGTATAGATCGCGGATGCGACCCCGGCGGGGCCGCCGCCGATCACCAGCACCTCGAACGGGGGCCTGGCGGACAGCTTTTCCGCCGCCGCAGCGGCCGCGCCGGTATCGAGCCGGGCAACGATCTCGGCCAGTTCCAGCTTGCCGTTCCAGAACGGCTCGCCGTTCAGGAAGGTCGCCGGGACGGCGAGCACGCCGCGCTCCTCGACCTCCGTCTGATACGCGCCGCCTTCGATCAGCGTGGCGGTCACGCGCGGGTTCTCGAACGCCATCAGCGCCAGCGCCTGCACCACGTCGGGGCAGTTGTGGCACGACAGCGAGAAATACATCTCGAAAGCGAAATCGCCCTCCAGATTGCGCACCTGTTCCAGCAGCTCCGGCGCGACCTTGGGCGGATGCCCGCCCGCCCACAGCAGCGCGAGCACCAGCGAGGTGAATTCGTGCCCCATCGGCAGCCCGGCAAAGCGGACCCACTTCGCCGGATCGCTCGCCCGGCGAATAAGGAAGCTGGGCCGGCGCGCGTCGTCGCCGTTGAAACTGGCGCTGACATCTTCGTGCAGCGCGGCGATCTCGGTCAGCAACTCGCGGGTCTGGGCGGACTTGGGCCCGTCATCCAGCGAGGCGACGAGCTCGATCGGCTCGCGCAGGTTGGCGAGGTAAGTCTTGAGCTGGGTCTGCATCGCGGTGTCGAGCATGAATGGTCCTGTATCTGGAAAGGGCAAAAGGCCCGGGGCGTGCTTCGAGGGTTGCCCCGGGCCTTCCAGCGGCCCGAGCTTGGACTCGGGCTCTTGAACCGCAGGCAGCGCTCCGAAAGGGGGAGGAAGCGCGCCCGCGGGAAGGGGTGTCGTTACAGCTTGCCGACAAGGTCCAGGCTGGGGGCGAGGGTCGCTTCACCCTCTTCCCACGCGGCCGGGCACACCTGGCCGGGGTTGTTGCGGACATACTGCGCGGCGCGGATCTTGCGGACCAGTTCGTTGGCGTTGCGGCCGACGCCTTCGCTGGTGATCTCGACCAGCTGGATCACGCCATCGGGGTCGACCACGAACGTCGCGCGGTCGGCCAGACCCTGGCCTTCGCGCAGCACGCCGAAGTTGTTCGACAGGACGTGGTTCTGGTCGCCCAGGAACGGGAAGGTCAGCTTGCCGATCTTGTCGCTGCTGTCGTGCCAGGCCTTGTGGCTGAAGTGCGTGTCGGTGCTGACGGCGAACACTTCGACGCCGAGCTTCTGGAGCATCGCGTAATGCTCGCCCAGGTCTTCCAGCTCGGTCGGGCATACGAACGTGAAGTCCGCGGGATAGAAGAAGAACACCGCCCACTTGCCGGCGACGTCGCCGTCGGTGACCTGGTAAAATTCCTGGCCCGCCTTGAACGCGGTTGCGGTGAACGGCTGAAGTTGGCTGCCGACGATACCCATTACGTGTTGTCTCCTGATTGAATGTGCTTGAAATTCCACGATGGGAGATAGGGTGTGTTGCAGTGCAACCAAGGCGATTGTTGCGATTGCGAAGATCGGGAAAATCGATCACCCGATACGGATTACCATCAATCGCCGCCCCCTGCGGCAGTCCGACTGAAACCAGCAATTAGGTCGCATTTCGCAACGTGATGTTAAGCAAGTCGGACCATTGAAGGAAAAAAAGGGGTCGCATCCCGGCAGCCACAGTGAGCCATGATGCCCAACACGACCTCCCTTGCCGATCGCCGCCGTGCGCTCCGCTATGACACCACCATCAAGGCCGTGATCCGGACGAGCCAGGGCGCCCGCCACGCGGTCGTCCTCTACGATCTGTCCGAAGGGGGATGCGCGCTGACCGCCAGCGGCCACCCGCTGGCGCCGGGCGTTTCGTACGGACTCAAGATCAACGGCCTGGAAACGCTGGGCTCGGTGGCCGCCTGGGCCAACGGGCAGAGCGCGGGGCTGGAGTTTCAACACGCGTTGCACCCGGCGGTCGCCGACCATCTGGTGCGTTTGCATCCCCCGGTCGAAGAGGAACCGGACCATGCCTGATCGGCGCGCGGACGCGTCTTCCGTGCCCGATACCTTGGAGGAGCGCTGAAGACATGGAGCGCCGAGCCAGTCCGCGCCGCACGGTCAACCTGTCGGTGGTCTGCCGCGTGCCCGCATCGCCGCATTCCGCCCGAATCCTCGACGTGTCGCAGTCCGGTTGCCGCCTCGCCCTGTCGCAAGGGCATGTGCTGCTCGGTTCGACGGTGCACGTCACGTTGACCAACGCGCTTCAGATCAGCGGCACGGTGACCTGGTCGCACGGCGCGGAAGTGGGCGTTCGGTTCCACCGCCGGCTGTCGGACCGGCAAGCGATCGACCTGGGTATCATGGACGGTCCGCCGACCCCTGAAGAGAAGACCGACACCGTGTACATCGCCCCCGGCGGAGGGTTGCACCACTGGGTGCGCCGGGTCATGGGCTGGAAATCGACCCATGCGGGACCGCCTGGCGACCAGCCCCCGACTGCCCAATAATCTCTTTAAAGGTGTGCTCGGGAGCGCACCAATCAGCCGCACTGGGTGCGGTGCAGCAGTTTGTGGTCCGCCAGAACGAGCGCCATCATCGCCGCCACCACCGGGGTGCCGCGAATACCGACACAGGGATCGTGCCGGCCGCGGGTCGCGATTTCGGCTGCGTTTCCGTCGCGATCGATCGTCTCCACCGGGGTCAGGATCGAGCTGGTCGGCTTGAATGCGACCCGCACGACCACCGGCTGGCCGGTGGAGATGCCGCCGGCGATGCCGCCCGCGTGATTGGCCGCGAACTGGAGGCCGTTCTCGCTCGGCCGCATCGGGTCCGCATTTTGCTCGCCCGTCAGTCGCGCAGCGGCGAACCCGTCGCCGATCTCGACTGCCTTGACCGCGTTGATGCCCATCATCGCGGCGGCCAGATCGGCGTCCAGCTTGGCATAGATCGGAGCGCCCCAGCCGGCGGGGAGACCGTACGCGACACATTCGACCACCGCGCCCAGCGACGATCCGGCGAGGCGGGCCCGGTCGACCAGGCCGGCCCACCGCTTGGCCGCGGCGGCGTCGGGCGACCAGAACGGGTTGGCGCCGATCTGCGCCGCGTCGAAGGCGCCGCGATCGATCGGGTCGCCGCCGATCTCGACCACATAGGCTTCGATCCGCACTTCGGGGATGACCAGCCGCGCGATCGCGCCCGCCGCGACCCGCGCGGCGGTCTCGCGCGCCGAGGAGCGCCCGCCGCCGCGATAGTCGCGCAAGCCGTACTTGGCGTCGTAGGCGTAATCGGCGTGGCCCGGACGATAGGCCTTGGCGACGTCCGAATAGTCCTTCGACCGCTGGTCGACGTTCTCGATCATCAGGCTGATCGGGGTGCCGGTGGTCCGGCCCTCGAAGGTACCTGACAGGATGCGCACCGCGTCCGGCTCCTGCCGCTGCGTGGTGAACTTGTTCTGCCCCGGCCGGCGCGCATCGAGGAACGGCTGGATGTCTTCCTCGCTCAGCGACAGGCCGGGCGGACAGCCATCGAGGAGCGCGCCCAGCGCCGGCCCGTGGCTCTCCCCCCAAGTGGTCATCCGCAGCACGCGCCCGAAAGTGTTCCAGCTCATGACCGCTGCATAACCCACCTGCCGCCGGTGTCGAGCGCGGGCGGAACGCGCTTTGCTAGGGGCAGCCCACATTTTCCTACATGCGCGCGATCTGCCAAGACGGCGACATGGCCGTCCGCAATGCCTCCCCTGTCCGGCAACTCATGGCTTCGCCCGATCCGGATTTTCTTCGCCTGAACAGTGTGACACGTGTGACAGATCGCCGACGCGCGCGGTGGACGACACGCGCGCGGCGCTGGTCAAACGGCCGCGCGTCGGCCAAGAACAAAGCATGATTGCCAAGCTGAAGGGCCTGCTTGATGAAACCGGCGCCGACTGGGCGGTGATCGACGTCGCGGGCGTCGGCTACCTCGTCCACTGTTCGAGCAAGACCCTTGCCGCGCTGGGCGAGGCGGGGGAGGGCTGCACGCTGTTCACCGATCTGCAGGTGAGCGAGAACGACATGCGGCTGCTCGGCTTCGCCACCGCGGGGGAGCGCGACTGGTTCCGCCTGCTGACCCAGGTGCAGGGGGTGGGCAGCAAGGTGGCGCTCGCGATCCTCTCGGCGCTGAGCACGGAGGACGTGCAACGCGCCTGTTCGGCGGGAGACGCCGCCACCATCGCGCGGGCGCAGGGCGTCGGGCCGAAGCTCGCCAGCCGCATCGTCAATGAACTGGCCGACAAGGCGGGCGCGTTGCCGACCGCACCCGGCGGGGCGACGATGCTGCCCAAGGGCGGGGCGAGCGCGGATGCGGTCAGCGCCTTGCAGAACCTCGGCTTCAAGCCCGCCGTCGCCGCCGCCGCCGTGGCCCGCGCGATCGACGAGCTGGGAGAAAGCGCGGGCGAAGGGGACCTGATCCGCGTGGCATTGCGAAAGGCCGCGGGATGAACCTGAAGCTCAACAACCTGGCCCGGTACAGCGACCTTACGCTGTTCGCCTTGCGCGCGCTGACGGGGGCATTCCTGATTCACGAAACGTGGGACAACGTAAGCAGCGCCGCGCGGATGACCGAGTTCGTCGAGTTCCTCGGCCAGTTCGGGTTTCCGGCGCCGGCGCTGCTGGCGCCGTTGTCGGTCGCGATCCAGTTCGGATGCGGGATCCTGCTGGTCGGGGGGCTGCTGACCCGTGTGGCGGGCCTGCTGATCGCCGTTAACTTCGTGGTCGCGGTGCTGATGGTGCACTGGGATGAGGCATTTCGCGGATGGTGGCCGGCGATCGTGCTGGTGTTCCTGGGGCTGCATTTCGCTGCGGCAGGCTCCGGCAGGTTCGGGCTCGATGGTTTGTTCGGGAAGCGCCGTTGACCGACGAAGAGCGCCTGACCGCACCTGCCCGGTTGCCCGATGACCCCGACGCGGCGCTGCGCCCGAAGTCGCTTGGCGAATTCGTCGGGCAGGAAGCGGCGCGGGAGAACTTGCGCGTGTTCGTCGATGCCGCGCGCGGCCGGGGCGAGGCGCTCGACCATGTGCTGTTCTTCGGCCCCCCGGGCCTCGGCAAGACGACGCTGGCGCAGATCGTCGCCAAGGAACTCGGTGTGGGCTTCCGCGCCACCAGCGGCCCGGTCATCGGCAAGGCCGGCGATCTGGCAGCGCTGCTGACCAACCTCGAAGCGAACGACGTCCTGTTCATCGACGAAATCCACCGCCTCAATCCGGTGGTGGAGGAAGTGCTCTACCCGGCGATGGAGGACCGCGCGCTCGACCTGATCATTGGCGAAGGTCCGTCGGCGCGGTCGGTCAGGATCGATCTGCCGCCGTTCACGCTGATCGGCGCCACCACGCGGCAGGGACTGCTGACGACGCCGCTGCGCGATCGGTTCGGTATCCCGGTGCGATTGAACTTCTACACGGTGGAGGAACTGGAACGGGTCGTGACTCGCGGCGCCCGGCTCCTGGGGCTGGCGCTCGATCCCGGCGGCGCGCGCGAGATCGCCCGCCGCAGCCGGGGCACTCCTCGGGTGGCCGGACGGCTGCTGCGACGGGTGCGGGATTTCGCGCACGTGGCGGGCGACGTCACGGTGACGGCGGCGATCGCGGACCAGGCGCTGACACGGCTGGAGATCGATCGGCTCGGCCTCGATGCGATGGACCGGCGCTATCTTCGCATGATCGCGGACATCTACAAAGGTGGGCCGGTGGGAGTCGAAACGCTCGCCGCCGGGCTCGCCGAGCCGCGCGACACCGTGGAAGAGGTGGTAGAGCCCTATCTAATCCAGCTGGGGCTGGTCGCGCGCACCGCGCGGGGCCGCTGCCTCAACGATGCCGGCTGGACCCATCTCGACCTGCGGCCGCCCGCCGGTTCGCAGACCGGGCTATTCGACGAAGGCGCCAACCCGCCAAAAAGTTAAGCGCGCCACCCCAAGCGGTGTCACTTTGGGACGGAAGCCGCCGTGCGCACCCTGCGGCACCCGAAAAGCGCGTCAGTCAGGCCATTATGATGGTTAACGCGATTGTCCGTTCCGGGCGCGTGACGTTTGCTCATGACACAGGGACGCATCCCCGTCGGACACGCCGACCCGGACCGGCCCGCTGAGGTAAACGAGAGACAAGCTCATGTCGGTAAAGATGGCCCTGGCGAAACTGTCCGCGACCGCGGCGGGCACCGTGCTACTGGCAGGCGGAGCGGTCCACATGGCGGAGAAGCCGAAGGCTCACCCGACCAGCGTCAAGCAGACCAAGCAGATCAAGCACAAGGCCGTGCGTTACGCCAAGCCGCGCCACGTCGCCAAGCGGAACACGCCGCGCCCGGTCACTCGCCAGCGCCACATCGTCCGGCGCGAGGTTGTCGAGTGCGTACCCGCCGGGCCGATCGCGGGAGGCTATACCCCGATGCCGGCCGCGCCCATCGCTGGCGCCGACTGCGCGCCCGCTTACCAGATTGCCCTGGCGGCGGTGCCTCTGCCTGCACCGATGCCGCCGGTCAGCGGCGGCAGCGGCGGAGTGACCGTGGTCGGCGGCAGCGGTGGCTTCGGCGGCGGGGGCGGCTTCTTCGGCGGGTTCTTTGGCGGCGGCGGATCGAGCGGCGGCAGCGTGGTCGTCAGCTCCACCACGACCGGTTCGACCTCGGGCAGCTCGAGCTCGTCGGGCGGTATCGTCATCGACATCGACAATTCGAACAACGGCGGTTCGACCTCGACCTCCACCGGCGGCAGCTCCACCTCGACATCCAGCGGCGGCAGCTCCACTTCGACTTCGACCGGGGGGATCACGAGCACCACGTCGACCAGTTCGGGGAACGTGACCTCGACCTCCAGCTCAGGCAATGTGACCTCGACCTCGAGTTCAGGAAACGTGACCTCGACCTCCAGCTCCTCGGGGAACGTGTCGACCAGCACGTCGAGCTCGGGCAACATCACCAGCAGCACTTCGAGCTCGTCGTCGACATCCAGCTCGACCAGCAGTTCGACCAGTTCCTCCACCTCATCTTCAACGTCCAGCTCGACGTCATCGTCCAGCTCGGGGACGAGCGGTACGCCGGTGCCCGCGCCGCCGATGATGGTGCTGTTCGGCGCCGCCGCGGCCGCCGTCCTGGCCCGCCGCAAAAAAGCTCCCAAGGCGGACTGAGCCTCGAAGCGCTCCGCCCTAACGAGAAGGGGCGGCCCCCGCGAGGGAGCCGCCCCTTTTGCTTAGCGCGCGCTGGTGGTCAGGCGGCGAGCTTGCGCAGCACGTAATGCAGGATGCCGCCGTTGTTGAAATACTCGAGCTCGTTGGCGGTATCGATCCGGCACTTGGCGGTGAAGGTCATCTTCGTACCGTCCGCCCTGGTCACCTCGACCTCGACATCCTGCTGGGGCTTGATCTCGGCCAGCCCGCGAATGGTGAAGCGGTCGTCACCGGTCAGCCCCAGGCTCTGGCGGGTTGCGCCATCTTTGAACTGCAGCGGAAGCACGCCCATTCCGACCAGGTTGGAGCGGTGGATGCGTTCGAAGCTTTCGACGATCACTGCCCGCACGCCGAGCAGGTTGGTGCCCTTGGCGGCCCAGTCGCGGCTCGATCCGGTGCCATATTCCTTGCCCGCTATCACCACCAGGGGGGTGCCGTCCGCCTTGTGCTTCATCGCGGCGTCGTAGATCGCCATCGTCTCGCCGCCATAGCGGGTCATGCCGCCCTCGACGCCCGGGACCATCTCGTTCTTGATGCGGATGTTGGCAAAGGTGCCGCGCATCATCACTTCGTGGTTTCCGCGGCGGCTACCGTAGGAGTTGAAGTCCGCCTTTGCGACCTGATGCTCCTGCAGATACGATCCCGCCGGGCTGTCGGCCTTGATCGATCCGGCGGGCGAGATGTGATCGGTGGTGACCGAATCGCCCAGGATCGCCAGCGGTTTCGCCTCGATGACATCCATCACCGGCGCCGGGGTCATCTCCATGCCTTCGAAGTACGGCGGGTTGGCCACATAAGTCGAGCCAGCGCGCCACGCGTAGGTATCCGTTCCGGTGACGTCGATCGCCTGCCAGTGCGCATCGCCCTTGTAGACGTCGGCATAGCGCGCTTCGAACATGCCGCGATCGATCGCGCCAGCGCGGAGTTCGGCGATTTCGGCGTTGCTTGGCCAGATATCCTTGAGGAACACATCGACGCCGTCGCTGCCCTGGCCGATCGGGGACTCGATCATGTCCTCGGTCACCGTTCCCTTGAGCGCATAGGCGACCACCAGCGGCGGCGAGGCGAGGAAGTTGGCGCGCACATCGGGCGACACGCGGCCTTCGAAGTTGCGGTTGCCCGACAGGACGCTGGCCGCGACGAGATCGTTCTTGTTGATCGCGTTGCTGATCGGCTCGGCCAGCGGACCGGAGTTGCCGATGCAGGTGGTGCAACCGTAACCCACGAGGTCGAAGCCGAGCGCATTAAGATGCTCCTGCAGGCCCGCCTTGATGAGGTAGTCAGTGACCACCTGGCTGCCCGGCGCGAGGCTGGTCTTGACCCACGGCTTGGGCTTCAGACCGCGCTCGTTGGCCTTCTTCGCGACCAGGCCGGCGGCGATCAGCACGTCGGGATTGGAGGTGTTGGTGCAGCTGGTGATCGCGGCGATGACTACGTCGCCATCGCCCACGTCGTGCCCGGCGCCATCGACCGCGCACCGATTGGGCTTGGACTTTCCGTAGATGTCCTTGAGCTGTTCATTGAACAGATCGTCGACATCGGGCAGCGCGACCTTGTCTTGCGGACGCTTGGGCCCGGCGAGGCTGGGCACCACCGTGCCGAGGTCAAGCTCCAGCGTGTCGGTGAAGATCGGCTCCTCGGCCGTCGGATCGATCCACAACCCCTGCTCGCGGGCATACGCTTCGACCAGCGCGATCTGCTCTTCGGCGCGGCCGGTCAGGCGCAGGTAGTCGAGCGTCTTGTCGTCGATCCCGAAGAAGCCGCAGGTGGCACCGTATTCGGGCGCCATGTTAGCCAGCGTCGCGCGGTCGGCGAGGCTGAGCGACGATAGGCCTGACCCGAAGTATTCGACGAACCGGCCGACCACGCCCTTGGCACGCAGCATCTGCGTGCAGGTGAGCACCAGGTCCGTCGCGGTCACGCCCTCGGCCAGCTGGCCGGTCATGCGGAAGCCGACCACTTCGGGGATCAGCATCGACACCGGCTGGCCCAGCATCGCCGCCTCGGCCTCGATCCCGCCGACGCCCCAGCCCAGCACGCCCAGGCCGTTGACCATCGTCGTGTGGCTGTCGGTGCCGACGCAGGTGTCGGGGTAGGCGACCATCCGCCCATCTTGGTCTTCCGAAGTCCACACGCACTGGGCGATGTTCTCCAGGTTCACCTGATGGCAGATGCCCGTGCCGGGAGGGACGGCCTTGAAATTGTCGAGGCTCTTGGCGCCCCACTTGAGGAAGTCGTAGCGTTCTGCGTTGCGCGCGTATTCAAGCTCCATGTTCTTTTCGAACGCCTTAGGCGTGCCGAATTCGTCGACCATCACCGAGTGGTCGATCACCAGATGCACCGGGACCAGCGGGTTGATCTTCTTGGTGTCACCGCCAAGCTTGGCGATCGCATCGCGCATTGCGGCGAGATCGACCACGCACGGCACGCCGGTAAAATCCTGCAGCAGCACGCGCGCAGGGCGATACTGGATTTCGCCCCCGGTCTGCGGCAGCTTGAGCCAGTCGGCCAAGGCCTGGATATGGCCGATCGACACAGTGAAACCGGCATCCTCGAAGCGGAGCAGGTTTTCCAGCAGCACCTTCATGCTGAACGGCAGCCGGCTGACATCGCCGATCGTCTCGCTCGCCTTCTTGAGCGAGTAAAACGCATAGTCCTTGCCGCCGACGGTCAGCGTGCTGCGGGTGGAGAGCGAGTCCTTGCCGACCTGAGTCATCGTGCGAAACAGTCCTTGATCTGGGCTTGGTGGATGCGCGCGCACCTGCGCGCATGATGGCTGGAGGTCAAGGTGGGGGCGGGCAGGAAATGCTTGGGTCGGCGCAAGCAGGCCCGGCGGCTAAACCACCACCTGCTCAGGCTTGGACGATGCGCCGCGCGTGGCGACCCAGCATCCAGCGACGATCAGCAGCGCACCGGCAAAGGTCGCCCCCGACACCGGTTCACGGAAGAACAGCCAGCCGAACAGCGCCGCCCACAGGAAGCCGCTGTATTCCAGCGGCGCGAGGCGCTGGGTTTCGGCGCGGGCATAGCCCCAGGTGAACAGCAGCGCGCCTGACACCGACAACACCGCGCTCACGCCGATGTCGATCCACGCCGCTTGCTCCGGCAACTGGAGAAAGAACGGGGCAAAGCCGACCAGCACCAGGAACGTCACCCCGTTCTGGAACGCGGCGACCTCCAGCGGTTTCGCCACCAGCGCCTGCTGCCGCTGGAGGACCAGGTTCCATGCGTAGAGCACAGCCGATGTGAGGACCGCGGCGATCCCCAGCGGTGCCCCGTCTCCCATGGCCTCGCGCCACAACTTGCCCGCGAGGATGACCATCACCCCGACCAATCCCAGCAGCGCCCCGATGATGGCCCGGCGCCCGACCGTCTCGCCCAGCAGCCAGCTTGCCAGGAACAGGGCGATCAGCGGGGCGATGAAGCTGATGGCGATCGTCTGCGCCAGGGGCAGGATGGTGAGGGCGAAGAAAAACAGAAACGCCATCGCTGCAACCACGGCCCCGCGGATCAGGTGGATCTTGAGGATCATCCGCGCGGGCCAGCGGCCCCCACTCGCCAGCCATGCCGGCGCGGCGATCGCGAAACCGATCGGCGCCCGCAGCAGCAGCGCGCTATAGGCTCCGACCGCCAGGCTGGCGCTTTTCATCCATGCGTCCATCCAGCTCAAAAGCCCGATTGCGGCAAACACCACCAGCACGGGCAGCAAGGGGTGATCGGCGCGTGGCATGGCGCGAGTGCGCCTCGTGGCAATCGTGCCACCGGTCAAGCGGGATTCAGCCGAGCTTCAGCCGCGCGCGTTGAAGGAGGCGGGGCGGCTGCGCTAAAGCGGCAGCGCGACATGGCGGCTCGGTGGAGCTGCGCACCAGATCAAGGGGCATACGAGTGAGCAAGGGTTCGATGGGCAAGTGGATGATCGGCGCGGCGCTGGCGGCAATCCCGGCGGCCGCCATTGCGGCTCCCGGCCAACCCGGGCCCAAGGCACCGGAGAACATCCTTCCGCCCGAACCGCCGACCGTGACCGCCGCACAGGTTCCGGCCGGTTCGGACGAAGTCACCTCCTCGCGGATGAAGGCGTTCGAGACCGTGCAATCGGTTGCGCCGGACGTGCAGCCCTGGAACGTGGCCGATGCGCAGGCGCTCGCCGCGGTGATCGCGGGCATCGGCGCCGAAGGGCTCGATCCCAAGGACTATCAGCTTGCCGAATTGCAGGCGGCGATCGCCCGCGGACAGGGCGGGGCGCTGGATCAGGCGGCCAGCCGCAGTTTTGCCTGGCTGGTCGAGGATCTGCGTGACGGGCGCACGCCGATGGAGGCGCGCAAGCAGTGGTTCGTGGTCGATCCCGATCCCGATCGCTACCGCACCGCTGATGTGATGGCGCAGGCGCTGCGGAGCCATTCCGTCGCGGCGACGCTGGCTTCGCTCAATCCCGAGCACCCCGATTATGCCGCGCTGAAGGCTGAACTCGCGACCGCCGCGCCTGCGCAACGCAAGCTGATCCGGGCCAACATGGACCGCTGGCGGTGGTTGGCGAAGGATCTGGGTAGTCAGTACCTGATCACCAACGTGCCCGAATATCAGTTGCGCCTGACGGTGAACGACAAGATCATCAGCACCTACCGTACGATCGTCGGCAAGCCGGGCCGCACCGCCACGCCGCAGCTCGCCGAGACGGTCGAAGGGGTGATCTTCAACCCGACCTGGACCGTCCCGCAGTCGATCGTGAAGGGCGAGGGGCTGGGCGCGAAGGTGCTCGGCAATCCGGGCTGGGCGAAAGCCGCCGGCTACAAGGGTACACGCGACCCCAAGACCGGGTTCGTCACTGTCGTCCAGCAGCCGGGCGCGAACAATTCGCTCGGCCTGATGAAGGTCGACATGCCGAACCCGCACGCGATCTTCCTGCACGACACGCCCAACCGCAACCTGTTCAACCAGGAGAACCGCGCATTGAGCCACGGCTGCATCCGCACCGAGCGGGCGCAGGAACTGGCGATCACGCTGGCTATCCTGGGCAATCTCGCCACCACGCCCGAAACCCGCAAGGCGGCGGCGGACGAGGCGGTGGCGATCAGCACCAGCGGCAAGTACACCCGGGTGCCGGTGCAGAAGACGATGCCGGTCTACATCACCTATTTCACGATGGGCCGCGACATTACCGGCAAGCTGCGTCAATTCAACGACATCTACGGCCGTGACGCCCCGGTCCTCGCGAGCCTCGACGCGCCCCGCCAGGCGAACCGCGCCCGCGCGACGAGCGAGGAAGCGGTCGAGATCGTGGACGATCTGCAGACGACCTGAACACTGGCAGTGCCGTCGTTCGGTGATGAGCCGGGCGACGGCATCCGGTCGGGTGGGAGATGAGCGCGCGGACCGGGATCAGGTCCAGGGCGGCGGGGCCGGAGCTGGAACCTTAGAACCCGCCCGGCACCAACGGCGGCTGAGGGGTGCCTTCGGGCACCAGCAGTTGCAGGTCCCGGGGCGGTTGGGTGACGGTCTCGCCGCCCGGGCCAAGCCCCAGCTTGTCGGCGTAGAGCAGCCGCCCGCCGCCCAACCGCAGCAGGGCCAGTTTGAAATTGGCATCGCTCATGGCGAAGCAGCCGTTCGACCGGCCAAGCTTGCCATACTGCGCCAGGTGCGACGGCTCCGCATAGCTTGCCCGGTGCATCACAATCGCGCGGTCAAGCGCGTTGGAATTGGTCGGATCGCGTCCTTCCAGCCGGATCGAGGTGCCGTACTTCCCGGTGTACCACCCGAAGGTCATGTACGCGCCGCGGCTGGTGCACCACGATTCGTGGACGTTGGAGAAATAGTCGAGCCAGCCGTCATGCTCCGGATCGGAACCCATGCCATGTGCCACGTGGTAACTGTCGACCACGCCGCGTTCCAGATCGACGAAGTGAAAGCGCGGGTCGGACGAGCGTAGCCCGAAATCGGCCACTCCGACCACATCGCGAGCCCACAGGCCGGCGCCGTGCTTAGCGAGTTGCTCTTGTGCAATGGCAAACAGGCGGCGGTCACGCGGGCCCAACGAGGTGGGCACGGCGGGCACCTGCGCGCGCACGGGCAATGCCGTGAGCGCCGCACCAGCGGCTAGAGTGCCCTTGAGGAGGTCGCGCCGATTCATGGGTAAAGGACTAGCGCAGCAATTCTAACGGAGCGCTGAACCTCACTCGGCAGCCTCCGCCATTCCCGCGTCGCTCATGCCCGCCTCGATCTCGGCCGCCTTCGCTTCCACCAGACTGACGATGTGTTCGATCATCGTCTCGGACTGCACGTGGTGATCGGTGACGCCCGACAGGTACACCATGTGCTTGCCCGCGCCGCCACCAGTGATGCCGATGTCGGTTTCGCGCGCTTCCCCGGGTCCGTTGACCACGCAGCCGAGCACTGACAGGCTCATCGGCGTTTTGATGTGCTCAAGCCGCTTCTCGAGCGCCTCGACCGTGCGGATGACGTCGAAGCCCTGGCGCGAACACGATGGGCACGACACGATCCGCACGCCCCGGGTGCGCAGGCCCAGGCTCTTGAGAATTTCGAAGCCGACCCGCACTTCCTGTTCCGGTTCAGCGGACAGGCTGACGCGGATCGTGTCGCCGATGCCCGCCCACAGCAGGTTGCCTATGCCGATGCTGGACTTGACGGTGCCGCCGATCAGCCCGCCTGCTTCGGTGATCCCGAGGTGCAGCGGGCAATCGACTGCTTCGGCCAGACCCATGTAGGCCGACACTGCAAGGAACACGTCGCTTGCCTTAACCGCCACCTTGAATTCGTGAAAGTCGTGGTCCTGCAACAGTTTGATATGGTCGAGCGCACTTTCCACCAGCGCTTCGGGGCAAGGCTCTCCGTATTTTTCCAGCAGATCCCGCTCGAGCGATCCGGCGTTGACCCCGATCCGGATCGCACAGCCGTTCGCCTTGGCGGCGCGTACCACCTCGGCAACCCGTTCGCTGGAGCCAATGTTGCCGGGATTGATCCTGAGGCACGCCGCGCCTTTGTCGGCCGCTTCCAGCGCGCGCTTGTAGTGGAAGTGAATGTCGGCGACGATCGGCACCTTGGCCGCACGGGCGATCTGATCGAAGTTCGCGGTGCTTTCGGGCGTCGGGCACGAAACGCGGATGATGTCCGCGCCTGCATCCTCGCACCGGCGAATCTGATCAATCGTCGCGCCGACATCCTCGGTGGGCGTATTGGTCATCGTCTGCACGCTGATCGGCGCATCGCCGCCCACCGGAACGCTGCCGACCATGATCTGGCGGGACTGACGGCGGACGATGTCGCGCCATGGACGGATCGAGGACAAAATCGGGTGCTCCTTGCCGCCGTGCATATAGAGCCCGCTCGATGAAGGAGCAATGACAGGGCCCCATGACACCTGCGATGACAATCGAATGCGGTTGCGGCATGGCATCCGCATGGTGAACACGCCCCGCGATCCGACCGACCACAGCGATGAGAGCGGACCCCTGCTGTTCGGCCGGGTGCTCGACGGGCAAGGCAGCGGTCGGCCGATCCGGTGGGACGAGGCACAGCGGTGGCAGCCCTCCGTGCCGGGCGAAGTCCTGTGGCTGCACCTCGACCGCGTGAGCGAGGGGATGGGCGAGTGGCTGCAAAGTGAGTTGCTCATTGCCGAGCCGATCGCCGAACTGCTGACCAGCGACGACACCCGGCCGCGGGCATTCCGCGAGGGGGACGCGCTCGTCGCGACGTTGCGGGGCATCAATTTCAATCCCGGCGCGGACCCCGAAGACATGGTCTCGCTCCAGATGTGGAGCGACGGGCGGCGGGTCATCACCTTGCGGCGCAATCCATCGCAGACCCCGCGCGACGTTCTGGCAGACGTCGATGCCGGCAAGGGGCCGCTTGACGCGGGTGGGCTGGTGACCGCGCTCACCGAAAACCTCGTCCATCGGATGAATCGCGCGATCGTCGACATGAACGACGAGATCGACCGGCTGGAAGAGCACGGCGACGACGACAGCGACAGCGAGGTACGCCTGCGGAAGATCGCTGTCATCCGCCGAAACTGCCTCGCTCTGCAACGGCACATGGGGCCACAGCACGTGGCGCTGGAGGCGATCCGCCACGACGCGCCCGCCTGGTTCGAAGAGCACGACCGGCGTGAGATTGGCGAGACGATCGCGCTGCTGCGCCGCTTCCTCGACGATATCGACGTCAGCAAGGAAAGCGCGGTGGTGCTGATGGACGAACTCAGGAGCCGCGCACTCGCCCGCTCCGAAAAGACCAACCGGCGGCTCACGCTGGTCGCCACGGTGTTCCTGCCGCTCAGCTTTCTGGTCGGCCTGTTCGGGATCAACGTCGGCGGAATGCCGTGGGCTGAGATACCGGGCCATCCGCGCGGTTTCTGGTTCGTTACCGGACTGTGCCTGGTGTTCGCCGCCGTAACCATATGGCTGTTCCGGCGCTGGAGGTGGCTGTAACGGCGGTTCGCCGGAGCAGGATGCCGGGCTTCTAAAGAGGCAACTCGTAGAGAAACTCGTCGTCGCGGTGCTGGCCTACCCAGAAGTCGATGTCGGCCACGTGCCGGAACCCGAACCGTTGGTAGAACCGCTGCGCGCCGAAGTTCTCGCTGTAGACCGACAACTGCATCGCATCGCACCGTCGTTGCCGGGCCTGGTCGATCGCGCGGTGCAGCAGCGCGCTGCCAATGCCGTGGCCGGGTTCGCAATAGAGCTGGCCAAGGATGCACGGGCTGCGCGGGTGGGGATCGGGCCGAGCATCAAACCGCGCGCCGAACTCCACGGTCGAATACCCCGCGATGCGCTGGTCCTGCTCAGCGACAGTGAGCACCTTGCCGGGGTCGGCGATGATCGCCGCGAAGCGGGCTGGCGAGCGATATTCATCCAGGAATGCCGCCAGATCCTCGGCCGCGTACAGGTGGCCGAAGGCCCGGGTGAAGGACTGGCGCGAGAATGCCACGAGCTCATCGACGTCGGCGGCGGTTGCGGATCGTAGATGCATGGCTGGTCGCCTAGGGCGTCCGAACAATTCCCGCCAGCCGCCGCGAGTGCGTGGGGGCTTTTCCGCACAGGTCGCCCGGGCCGGGATCACCGGTGCCACGGGACTCGACAAGCAGCGTCAGAAGCGTAACTTCCACCTGCCGAGGGGCCGGCCCACAGGGGGAATGAGGTCGCCCGACTTCAGAGCAATGGCGGAGGCGCAATTGTGCGCTGGCCGCGCATTGGGAGTCTCGAGCATATGACCAAGTTTTCTATAACCGCGCTGGGCGCGCTGGCGCTTGCGCTGGCGGTACCGCACGCCGCCGTTGCCCAGTCGGCTTACCCGGTCGATCCCGCCGATTACGTCGAAATGGGCATGATCAAGATCGATGACGGTCACGATCTCGAATACGCCAATTACCTGGCGCAAGGTTGGCGCAAGTCGCAGGACTACGCCAAGCAACAAGGGTGGATCAGCGACTACCAGATCTGGGCGAACAGCAATGCCCGGGATGGCGAAGCCGACATCTACCTCGTCACGTGGTTTCCCGCATTTGCCGATGCCGCCGAAGGCATGCGCCGCAACAAGCTGTTCCTTGAACACATGAAGAGCACCGAGGCGCAGATGCAGGCCGAATCGGGCAAACGCGCAACGTATCGCAAACAGATGGGATCGATGCTGTTCCGCCAGATGAAGTGGACCCGCTGACCCCTTGACCGCGCGCGGGGCGGACAGGGTCAGTTGCTGAACTTGTCCGCCTTGCGCCGGCCAAAGCGCATCCCGCCTTCCAGCCGGGCGCGAAGCTGGGCATAGTAGGCTTCCAGAAAGGCGCGCTCGTCCCCGGCGCCGGGGTGCCAGCCGATCTTGCGGCAGATCGCCGCGTGAACCGAAGCCAGCGCGGCCGGGTTGCCGTCGCGCAAGACCCGTTCCAGCGTCTGCAGTTCGTGCTCTCCATAGACCGCCAGATCGTCGTCACCGAAACGATAGCGCGCGCCGGTGACGTCGCTGGTCCCCCTTGCTCCCACCGCGGTCGAGAGCGCCTGAGGCAGCTTTGGGCGCGGTGCTTCGACCACCCAGGTCCCTGCCACGACGTCACCGGCGCGCAGCGCATCCCGGTTGAAGAACGGGAACAGCATGAAGCCGAGGAACCACAGCGCTCCAGCGACGCCGGCTGCGCCCGTCTGGCCGGTCGGCGCAGACATCAACAGGATCACCGGCATGAAGAACTCGATGTCGCGCAGCAGATTGCGCGCGATCACCGCCTCGGCGGTCAGCCGCGCCGCACCTTCACCGGGCGCAGCGCGGGCGGCCACGCGGATGCCGGCGGCGCGCTTGCCCGGCGTAGCGCCGCGGGGGCCAAGCTCGAAGGCGATGAAGTAGCCGTTCCACGCAAGGAACCACGCGAGTGTCCACGAAACGCCCAGGAATTCGGCCGCTCCGCTGGTCGCCGCGCCATCCAGCGCGCGGAGCCCGCCCGCGACCCACGCGATCAGGAACGTGAGCGCGACCGCGCCGAACGTGAGGATCAGGTAGTCGAGAATGAATGCGCCAAATCGGGCGGCACGGCTGGCGACCACGAACGTCAGGGCGATGCCTTCCGGGGTGATCACCTCGCGCCGGCGCTTCGTGTCATACGGAATGACGGCGCCGGTCATGCGTCAGCTGCGCTGGCCGATCGGCCAAAGGCGAAGAAGTAGGCGAGCCAGAACAGCAGCATCGCGCCGCCGATCAGCAGCCGGTCCCACGTCTGCCCGACCAACTCGCGGGCGAACGCTTCCAGCACCGCCGCTACCACCAGCATCAGCACCACGCCCGCCATCACTGTCGCTGCCCGCCGGCCGGCGGCGGCGGTCGCAGGCAGCAGCGCGCGCTTCCCGGGGAAGGCCATCGACCGGCCGACGTGGATGCCGGCCGCGCCAGCCAGGAGGATGGCGAACAGTTCGGTCGAGCCGTGGACCGACAGCCACGCGGCGAATTCGAGCGTCAAGCCTTGCCCGGCAAACAGCCACAGCATCGCGCCAAGGGTGGCCATCTCCTTCAGCAGGATCAGCAAGGTGGGAATGCCGAACGCAAAGCCCAGCGCGAAGGCCAGGATCGAAACGCTGGCGTTGTTCTGGAACAGGTAAGCGGCAAAACCGGACAGGCCCGCTGCGCTGCTCTCGGTGCCCAAAGCCTGCAGCAGCACCTCTCGGCTGGCGCCCGGCACGCGGGTGTCGGTGAACTGGCTGGGGACGAGGCTCCAGTACCATTCCTGATCCTGGGCGACGAGCAGCCAGCCGGCGACGGCCCCGGCGATCATCACCGCCAGCGCGATCAGGATATCGGGCCAGATCGCACGCACCGCCCGGCTGAGTCCGCCGCCAAGGAAGCCGGCGAGCCAGCGCGCGAATCCCTGACGCGGACCATAGACCTGGAACCACGCCCGGCGGACGAGGCTCTCGAGCCACGCGATGGTCGCGGCATCGAGCGACGTCTCGCGCGCCACCGCCAGGCTGGATGCCGCCGTACGGTAGAGCGCGGGCAAGGCGAGCACGTCTTCGTCGCTGAGCTTGCGCAGGCGGCCCGTTTCCATCCGCCGGACAATCTGCTCCAGCCGCCGCCAGTCGTCCTCGCGGCCCAGGCGGAACCGGTCGGAACGCAGGATCGCGGCTTCGATCGCGTCGGCGGCAAGGTCGCTCATCCGATGGCTCCCTTGCGTTTCACGTCCAGGTAACGGTCGATCAACCGGTAGCCGATCGCGTTCCACGGCGCTTCGATGACGTCGATCCCGCGCTGGCGCAGCCGCTGCAGAACCAGCGCGCGCTGGCGGGCCAGGGTGTCGGCCGTAACGGCGGTGGCCAGCGCATCGAGGCTGTCGGGCTCTGCCGCCTGCAGCCCGGCCAGTTCGCTGTCCTCGATGGTGACGAACAGGACCAGGTGCCGCTCCACCAGCCGCCCGAGACTTTCGATCATCAGCTCGGCACTGGTGGGATCGGTGAAATCGGAGAACAGCACCACCAGGCTACGCCGCTGGAGCCGCTGGGACAGAGTGGCCAGCGCGAGGGTAAAATTCGGTTCCTCCGCGTGATAGTCCAGCCCGGCGGCCGCGCTTTGCAGGTAGTGAAACGCGCGGGTTTCGCCGTGGAACGGCGTCATGACCAACGGCCGGCGGGCAAAGCCGAACAGCGCCACCCGGTCGCCGCCCTTGAGCGCCACATAAGCCGCGGTCAGCGCGGCGGAGACCGCCCGGTCGATCCGCGGCAGGCCATCGACCGGCTCGCACATCGACTGGCCGCAATCGAATGCGAACACGATCTGGTTGTTGCGCTCGGCCTCGTTCTCGCGGGCGAACAGGCGGGTGTGGCGGCTGCTGGTCTTCCAGTCGATCCGCCGCCTGTCCATGCCGGGTTGATATTCCGAGAGCGCTTCGAACTGGGTGCCCTCTCCGCGGATGCGCCGCGCGATGAGGCCGACCTCCGTGTTGCGGAGGAAGTGCTGCAGGGTGGGGCTGCGGATTGGCGACAGGTCGGGCCAAATCCGCAACTGGCGCTCGAGCGGCACGGAAAACTGCCGGGCGCCGAGACCCAGCGGTCCGCTCCAGCGCAGCCAGAGATGAGAGAGGGCGGCGGTGCCCCGGCGGTTGGGGACGAACACCGCTTCCCCCTGCCACGCGCCGTCGCGCGGCGTCAGCGCGACATTGGTCTGACCCGATCGCGCGAGTCGGGGATCGACTGCAAGCGCCGCGTCCACTCGGCGCGCGCGGCCATCGCCGATGTCGGCCATCACCGTCAGCGTCACCGGCTCTCCGATCTCGGCATCTTCGGGCACCGTTACCCGCCACTCCGCCAACCCGCCCGCGAGCATCGCGTCGATCAGTACCAGCGCGACCAGAACTACCCCCGCCAAAGGTGCGATGACCCACGCGCCGGGCGCGGAAGCGGCGATCACCAGCGCGACCGGCGCGGCCAGCATGGCGAACAGCGCGGCACGGGGGGCGGGGACGATCATCGCTAGCGCGGCGCCTCGGTCTGCTCGACCAGTTCCGCGACAAGCTGCTCAACCTGTCGGCCTTCGATCTCGGCGGCGGGGCTAAGGGTCAGGCGGTGCCGCAGGACCGAAGCGGCGAGTGCCTTGACGTCGTCGGGAAGCACATAGTCGCGCCCTTCCAGCGCCGCGCGGGCGCGAGCTGCCTTGGCGAGCTGTACCGCAGCGCGCGGTGAAGCGCCGGTGGCGAGATCGCTCGTTTCACGCGTCGCGCGCACCAGCCGCACCACATAATCGACGATATCCCCGGCGACTGTCACCTGATCGAGGGCGGCGGAGGCACCGGTGAGCCGGGCGGCGTCGGTCGCCGGACCGACCCCGAACTCGGCCGGACGCGGCGGGCCGAGCCGCTGGGCGAAGCGGCTAACGATCGCAGCTTCCTCTTGCGGAGCGGGATAAGCCACCAGCAGCTTGAACAGGAAGCGATCGAGCTGCGCCTCGGGCAAGGGATAGACGCCCTGGCTCTCGATCGGGTTCTGCGTTGCGACGACCATGAACCGCTCTGGCAGGGCGTGAGTCTCACCGTCGAGCGTCACCCGACGCTCCTGCATCGCTTCGAGCAGCGCGGCCTGGGTCTTGGGCGGGGTGCGGTTGATTTCGTCCGCCAGCAGCAGGTCGCAGAAGATCGGCCCGCGGGTCAGGGTGAACTGGCTGGTCTGGAAGTTGAACAGGTTGGAGCCGAGGATATCGCCCGGCAGCAGGTCGGGGGTAAACTGGATGCGCCCGAAATCCAGGCCCAGCGCGGCGGCAAAGCACTGGGCGAGGAACGTCTTGGCGGTGCCCGGCGGACCCTCCAGCAGGACGTGCCCTTCCGCGAGCAGCGCTACCAGCAGATGCTCGACGGTCTGTTCCTGCCCGACCACGGCCTTGGCGACTTCGCCGCGGATGGCGGCGGCCAGGTCGCGCACCTCGTCGAGGGTCATGGTCATCGGGTATTGGTCCTTTCGAGCGACTTGAGGGCGTGCGCCGCGCGCAGCGTCTGCGATGGTCCGCGCGCGGCGCGCAAGCGGTCGGCCAGCTCGCTGAAGCTGGGACCGTCCGGCGCGCGGCGTGCCAGGGCGGCGTCGATTGCGCCGGGGTCGGCGCTACGCAGGCCAAACGACGCGGCGAGCCTGCGGGCGACGAGATCGGCGAACGGTGCGCCCAGCAGATGCAGCCGGCCGCTGCGCCGGATGAAGCCTGCGGCGTTGGCGGCAAGGCGCGTCTTGCCGAAAGCGATCGCCCGATCCTCCGCCACCGGCGCGCCGAAGCGCCCGAACGCGCGCCAGCCCACCACCAGCAACGCCAGCAGCAGGCACAGCGTCGCGGCAAAAAAAGGCGGTTGGAAGGCGAGCGTGAGCAGATTCTTGTTCGCCCCGAACCCGTTGAGCGTGAGATCGAACACCACCGGAATGTCCTGCCCCTCGCGCGCTGCTTCGATCACCTCGGCCGCGAGCAAGGCGCGGTTGCGATCTGCCAGCCCATAGTTGTTGAACAGGTCCGGCTCGAACGCGACCACCAGGCTCCACTTATCGCCATCGCACTCCGCATCCGGCGCCGGAGCGCGGGCCGCGGCGTCAAGCACCGGATAGCAGCCGTGATCGTCGGCATAGGCGACCAGATCGCGGCCACGCGAGTCGCGCACCAGGCTGGTCCAGGCGCCTTCCTCCAGCCCCAGCACCTGATTGCGATCGGGCAATTGGCCGGCAAGGTCCATGCCCTGCCAGTCAGTGCCGCCGGGCAGCCGGGCAAGTCTGACGGTCATTTGTTGCGGGTCAGTCAGTTCATCGGTCCAGCGCGGTCGGCCTGCGCCGAGCAGTTGGACCCACCCCTGCTTGGTATTCGTCAGCGAGGCGGGGACGGTGACGCTGTTCCATTTCGGCAGGATCAGCAGGGTCGAGCCCGAATAGCGCCGCCGCTCGATGATCTCGGCAATGTCGTCGGGATCGCTCCACTGGGTGGGGGTAAGAACCAGTAGCGATTCGCCGGTGAGCTTGCCCGGACTGCGCGACAGCGTGACGTCATAGCCCTGCTTCTGCAGCATTGCGGCAAGCCCGGCATAGCCATCGAGCCCCTGGCTCCGCGCGTGGCCGCTGCCACTTGCCCCGCCCGGTCCGGTGTCGCCCTGCCCGATGAAGTACAGCAGCGCGATGAAGGTCGCCGCGCCGAACAGCACCAGGCCCAGCACTGCGCGCGGGCTGAACGACCCGCTCATGCGCGCGCCGGCAGCCGGGCAAGAGCGAACTCGGCATACGCGGCGCGGGCCGCGTGCCAATCTTCCGCGCCGAGCGCGCGCAAGGCAAACAGGCTGCGCTCCACCCGCCCGGCGATCGTGCCGAACGCGGTGCGCGCGCCGTCAGGCAACGCGGGCAGGGCGGCCAGCTCGCGCGCGGTGGTCGCGGGTTCGACGAGGTCGGGACGGGCAGCGGCGATCTGGCTAACGCTGCGCTTCAGCAGCAAGTGCGTCGCCTCATCGAAGCGGCCTCGCGCGGCGAGCGCGTCGGCATCCTCCAGCAGCGCGAGCGCATCGCCTGGCGCAGGGATCCATCCGCCGTCCTCCGACGCCGGTTGCTGTTTGGGGCGCCAGTGAAGCGCGGGAGACAGCATCCGCCACAGCAACAGGGCAAGTGCGGCGATCGCGATGGCAAGAAGCACCCATTTGAATATCGGCCAGCTTAAGCCCAGCGCACGGCCGACGGGCGCCAGCACGTCTCCCAACCATACGAACAGCGCATCGAGCCAGCCCGGTTCGGGCGGAGCTTCCTGGGGAATCTGTACCGGCGCGAACTGGATCGAATCGTCGGCGCGCACCGCGTCCCATGCCTTGGCAGGATCGCCGATCTGCCCCGTTCCCCCGATGCTGCCAGTCGTCACCGACCGGTGGTGACACGGCGCACCCGCAGGCGCAACTAACCGCGCACGCGTTCCTGGCGATAGGTCCCGAGGATGCGCAGTTCCTTGCAATGAAAGGCGAGCTCGTCGAGCGCCCGGTCGACCGCCGGTTCGCCCGGCGCGCCGATGATGTCGGCATAGAACATCGTCGCGGAAAAGCTCGCGCCGGCCTGGTAACTTTCCAGTTTCGTCATGTTCACGCCGTTGGTCGCGAACCCGCCCATCGCCTTGTACAACGCCGCCGGCACGTTCTTTACCTCGAACACGAACGTGGTGATCGCCGGCCCCCTGACCGTCGCAGCAGCGAGCGGCTGCCGTGCCAGCATCAGGAAGCGGGTGGTGTTGTCGGCCGCGTCCTCGACATCATGTTCCGCAATTTGCAGGCCGTAGAGCTCGGCGGCGAGCGGCGGAGCGATCGCCGCGAGGCCCGGCTCCCCCCGCTCCGACACATGCGCCGCGGCGCCGGCGGTGTCGGCATAGCTCAACGGCACGATGCCCCGCTCGCGCAGGAACCGGCGCGACTGGCCGAGCGCTTGAGGATGACTGTAGGCCGCCTCGAACGGGCCCATGGTCCCGTCCGCGCCGGCCAGCGCCATCAGCGCGTGGTTGATGCGCAGGAAGTGCTCAGCCACGATGTGCAGGCCGCTTTCCGGGAGCAGGAAGTGGATGTCGGCTACCCGCCCATGCTGGCTGTTCTCGACCGGGATGGCTGCGCTGCCGGCGCGTCCGGCTTTTACCGCGTCGATCGCGTCTTCGAAGCTGAAGCACGGCAACGGCAGGCAGCCGGGTGCCATCTCGGTGGCGGCGCGATGCGAATTGGCCCCCGGTGCCCCGGCAAAAGCGACCGCGCGCGCCGGGTCCGCGGCGGCGGCGGACTGCATCGCCTTCACCAGCGATCGGGCGGGTGCGGGGAACGAGGATTGAAAGCTGTCCATCTGGCGCTTGCGCCTAACGGCGCGGCAATCGCCGGGCAAGCCGCACGACCAGATGCGCGGGCACTTGCGCGCGCGCGGCGCCCTGACTAGAGCGCGGCGCAACCATTTTCCTTCCGCCTTTCTTCCGGATCACGCACCCCATGCAAGACCGCTTCAATACCGCCGCCGGCTGGGTCCTGTTTTCAGGCATCGTCGCGCTTGGTCTGTCGAGCGTCAGCGCGAAATACTTCACCGCCGACAAGCCGCACCGCCCCGAACAGATGGGCTATCCCATCGAAGGCGTGGTCGAGGAAGGTGAAGGCGGCGCGGACGCAGGGCCGGGTCTGGCGGTGCTGCTCGCTTCAGGCGATGTCGCTGCGGGTGAGAAGGCGGCGCAGGGCCGCTGCGGCACTTGCCATACCTTCGATCAGGGCGGCGCCGTGAAGCAGGGACCTAACCTCTACGGGGTCATGGGCACGCCGATCGGCAAGCACGCAGCGGGGTATGCGTATTCTAGCGCGTTGTCGGGTCACGGCGGCGAATGGTCGTACGAGAACATGGACGCGTGGCTCGCCAGCCCGAAGGCGTTCGCGCCTGGCACCAAGATGAGCTTTGCTGGCCTGTCGAACGGGCAGGACCGAGCGAACATCATCCTTTATCTGAAGCAGCAGGGTGGCGGACCCGCTTTGCCGACTCCGGAAGCGGCAGCGCCTGCCGGCGATGCGGCAGAAGCTGCCGCCGCCGGCGATCCTTCCGCCACTGCCGGGCCGGCCGAAAAGCCCGGCATGGATGCAGCCGGCGCGGTCGCGGCCCCGGTGACCGACGGGCCGCTAAACACGAACAAGGGCGAGAACTAAGCCGGTTTTCCGCCGGTCAGCGCAACCTGACTAGCGCCTATGCTTGCGGCCCGGATGCGGGGGGTGTTCCTCCGATTCGCGCGTGTCCTGCCGCTTTCGCCGTTCGTTCGCCTGGCGTCGCTTGCGCTCGGCGGCCTTGGTCGCGCTGGCGTGGCGGCGCATACTCTCGATCCAATTAAGCGCCGCAATCAGCAACGCGGTCACTGCGATGACCAGGATGACGTGCGTCGTCACGAGAGGGGCACAGCGGCATACATCGAAGGCCGGTGCGTGCGCCGATTGACGCAAATAGTCCAGTTTGGGTGAGCTCGGGCGTTGGGCGCACCGTCAGGTGAGCGGCTCGGCCTTGAAGCCCTGCGCGATCACGTACCACTCGCTCGACCCCTTGCGGCTGGCGGGCGGCTTGGCGTGCTTGACCGTGCGGAAATGCTTTTTCAGCAGCGCCAGGATCTCCGCGTCGGTGCCGCCGGCGAACACCTTCGCGACGAACGCACCGCCGGGTTCGAGGTGTTCCACGGCGAACCACGCGGCCGCTTCGACCAGGCCCATCGTGCGCAGGTGATCGGTCTGCTTGTGACCGACCGTATTGGCGGCCATATCGGACATCACGAGATCTGCTTTGCCGCCAAGCGCTTCGGCTAGCTTCGCCGGCGCATCGTCGGCCATGAAGTCCATCTGCAGCAGGGTGACGCCCTCGATCGGGTCGGTCTCCAGCAGATCGATGCCGACCACGCTTGCCTTGGGACGCAGCTTGCGCACCACCTGGCTCCACCCGCCCGGCGCGATGCCGAGGTCGATCACCCGGTGAACCCCCTTCAGCACGCCGAATTTCTCGTCGAGTTCGATCAGCTTGTATGCCGCGCGGCTGCGATACCCTTCGGCCTTGGCCTGCCGGACGTATGGGTCGTTGAGCTGGCGCGACAGCCAGCGATTGGACGACGCGGTGCGCCCGCGCGCGGTCTTGACCCGCTTCGTGGTATCGCCGCCGCCGCGGGTCATGCCGTGGGCCTGGGCGGGGCGGGGGTGCCGGCCATCAGGCTGCGCAGGATGCCTTCTCGAATCCCGCGATCGGCCACGCCCAGCCGTTCGGCCGGCCAGATGTCTAGGATCGATTCCAGGATCGCGCAGCCCGCGACGACCAGATCCGCGCGGTCCGGCCCGATGCAAGGGAGGGTCTGCCGCTCATCAAGATCCATCACCGACAGCCGCTCGCTGATGGTGCGCATCGCTTGTGCCGGCACGATCAGCCCGTCGACCGCGCGACGATCGTACTGCGGCAGCTCGAGATGCAGGCTGGCGAGCGTCGTGACGGTTCCGCTGGTGCCCAGCAGGCGGATATCCTCTGCCCGCGAAGCGTCCGCGATGCGCTCGGCAAACGGCGCGAAGCTGTCCGACACCAGCATCCGCATTTGCCGATATCGGCCAAGCCGGGTGGCGGCGTCGTCCTCCGCGCGGCCGACAGTGTCGGTCAGAGAGACCACGCCCCACGGCACGCTGGCCCAGTCGATGATCCGGGGCACGCGTTCGCCCGGCTCGATCAGCACCAGTTCGGTCGACCCGCCGCCGATGTCGAAGATCACCGCCGGCCCGTGACCCTGTTCCAGCAGGATATGGCAGCCCAGGACCGCGAGTCGGGCTTCCTCCTGCGCCGAGATGATGTCGAGCGCGATGCCGGTTTCCTCGCGCACGCGATCGATGAAATCCGCCCCGTTGGCGGCGCGTCGGCAGGCTTCGGTGGCGACCGAGCGGGCCAGCGACACGTTGCGGCGCCGCAGCTTGTCGGCGCAGACGTGGAGCGCCGCGAGCGCGCGATCCATCGCCTCGTCACTCAGGCGGCCGCTGTGCGCAAGACCCTCGCCCAGTCGCACGACTCGGCTGAAGGCGTCGATCACCGTGAAGTTTTCGCCGGAAGGGCGCGCAATCAGCAGCCGGCAGTTGTTGGTGCCCAGATCGAGCGCGGCATAGGCCTGCCGACGGGGTTCGCCGGTGGCCGGCGCGCCGGTGCGCAAGGCGGTGCCGCGATGTGCGCTGGGATCGGACGGCGAGGGGCGCTTGTAGCGGAAATCGGCTACTTTGCCGGACGGTTTGCCCCCGTTGCTGCGCGTCCTGTTCCTGGCGCTCCTGACTTTGTCCGGCGGAGAGACATCCGCCATTTCAATGCTTTCTGTTCCTCCCGCGAGACGCATCGGGCGCGCCGCGCGGGGACCTGGCGGCAATGCTAGCGGGCCGCGTGCCAGTCGGCAAGCTCGCCGGGACACAGTCGCTCCAGCGCGCTTGACCTTGGCCGCGGACGAACCTAAGTGCGCCTCCTCGCGGACCGGCCCCTGGCCGCCACCCGCGCCGGTGCCCCGTCCTCTAATGGTAAGAGAGCGGACTCTGACTCCGTCAATCAAGGTTCGAATCCTTGCGGGGCATCCAGCTTTTCAGGTTCGGCTGATCATGCAAGCCCGCGGCTCCTCCCTTGCTTTGCCAGCACTTTGTCGATGGCGCTGATTGCATTCAACAAGCCGATGAACGTCCTGTCGCAGTTCACCGACCGCGGCAGCGAGAGCGCGCGCGCCACCTTGTCGGACTTCATCGATCGTCCCGGAGTCTATCCAGCCGGCCGGCTCGACCGCGACAGCGAGGGGCTGCTGTTACTGACCGACGACGGCCGGTTGCAGGCGCGCATCGCCGATCCCCGGTTCAAACTGGAAAAGACTTATCTGGTGCAGGTGGAAGGCACGCCGGACGACGCGGCGCTGGGCCAACTGCGGCGCGGCGTGGTGCTCACCGATGGGCCGACTCGTCCCGCGCGCGCCGAGTTGATCGAGCCGCCCGCCCTGTGGCCGCGCGATCCGCCGGTCCGGTTTCGCAAGAGCGTACCTGACGCGTGGCTGCGCCTTTCCATCAGCGAGGGACGCAATCGCCAGGTACGGCGGATGACCGCTGCGGTCGGTCTGCCGACCTTGAGGCTGGTGCGCTGGCGGATCGGCGAGTGGGACCTCGCCGGTCTCGCACCCGGCGAATGGCGATTGGTGTAAGCGGTTATTGCCGCGCGCCGGCTTGCCGCCTATCGGCGCGCCAATGACCGAAAAAGAAGAACGCGATCTCACCGAACGCAAGTTTTACCCCGCCGAGCAGGAAGCTGCCTTCTCCGACAAGGCCAGCCCCGACACACCACAGACCCGTGACCCCGCATACCGGCTGGCATTTCGCGATGTCGAATTCCTGCTGCGCGAGGAACTGCGTCCGGTGCGCTTCCAACTGGAGTTGCTGAAGCCCGAAATGCTGCTCGACGAGGCGGGGGTTGGATCGACCCTCGTGATGTACGGCTCCGCCCGCATTCCATCACCCGATCACGCCGCTATGCTGGTCGAGAACGCCTCGCCCGAAAACCGCGTGGTGGCCGAGCGGCTGGCGGCCAAGGCCAAGTACTATGACGAGGCGTACAAGCTTGCACGGATGGTTAGCGAGCGAGCGATCGTCGAGAATGGCGAGCGCCAGTTCGTCATCTGCTCTGGCGGCGGCCCCTCGATCATGGAAGCTGCCAACAAGGGCGCGAACGATGCCGGTGCCGAATCGATCGGGCTCAATATCGTCCTGCCGCACGAGCAGGCGCCCAACGAATATGTCACCCCGCACCTGTCGTTCCAGTTTCACTATTTCGCGCTGCGCAAGATGCACTTCCTGCTCCGCGCGCGGGCGGTGGCGGTGTTCCCCGGCGGGTTCGGCACGTTCGACGAGTTCTTCGAGCTGCTGACCCTGATCCAGACCGGCAAGATGAAGCCGATGCCGATCCTGTTGTTCGGCAAGGATTTCTGGACCCGGGTGATCGACTGGGACGCGTTCGCCGAGGAAGGGACG
This sequence comes from Parafrankia sp. BMG5.11, assembly GCF_004337455.1. Lineage (NCBI taxonomy): Bacteria > Bacillati > Actinomycetota > Actinomycetes > Frankiales > Frankiaceae > Parafrankia > Parafrankia sp. BMG5.11. The sequence continues at coordinate 121,886 of NZ_SJXI01000002.1, forward strand.
ATCTCCCGCGCCGACCTCGATCTGTTTCGCTGGTGTGAAACCGCCGACGAGGCCTGGGGCCACATCGCCGCGTTCTACGACATCAAGGATTGAGCGCCCGGCTGGTGCGCGCCTCAGGTAGGGGTGCGCACGGCCTGGTGACCAAGCGGACCTGAGCCGTCGCCGAAACCGGGCGCGTGCTCGATTGCCGCACGTACAAACCGGCGCGCCAGTCGCACCGCGTTGGTCAGCGGCTGCCCGTGCGCGAGCAGCGTCGCCACCGCGGACGACAGGGTGCAGCCGGTGCCGTGCGTGTGGCGCGTTTCGATGCGGGGATCATCGAAGTTGGCGAAGTCCCCGTCCGCCAGCACCAGCATATCGAGCACCCGGTCGCCTTCGGCGTGCCCGCCCTTCGCCAGCACCGTGCAGCTGTGCTGTTCGACCAGCATATGGGCCGCGGCGGCAACCGACTCGTGGGTGCCAACGGGCATTCCGGTTAGCGCGGTCAGTTCCGGCAGGTTGGGCGTAACCAGCGTGGCGATGTCCATCAGCGGGGCGAATGCGGCGATCGTGTCGTCGTCGGCCAGCACCCCGCCGCTGGTGGCGACCATCACCGGATCGAACACGATACTGCCGCTGAAGCTCTTCAGCAGCCGGGCGACCACGTGGGCGATGGCTGGCGAACCGAGCATTCCGATTTTGATCGCGTCGGCGCCGATGTCGGACAGGCAGGATTCGATCTGCGCTTCGACCAGTTCCGCCGACAGGGTCACCACGGCCTGCACCCCGCGGGTGTTCTGCGCGGTGATCGCGGTGATCGCAGTCATGCCATAGCCGCCGAGCATGGCGATCGTCTTGAGGTCGGCCTGGATACCCGCGCCCCCTGAGCTGTCGGACCCGGCGATCGCCAGCACCCGGGGCGGGGCGCTCACGACTGGAATTTCCGCTCGCTGCTCGGCGGGAACTTCGCGTGGAGCGCCTTGGCCCGGGCGGGGCGGTCCATCAGTTCACCGCCGCAGTTCGGACAACGATCGTCCAGCGCCTCGGCGCATTCCGCGCAGAAAGTACATTCGAAGCTGCAGATGAATGCGCCGGGATGTTCAGCCGGAAGATCCGCGCCGCAGCGTTCGCAGTCGGGCCGCATCTCCAGCATCAGGCGGCCTCGCGCACCGCATCGCAGATCGCATCGACCACGCGCTCGACCTGTGCCGCGTCATCGCCTTCGGCCATGACCCGGATCAGCGGCTCGGTGCCGGAGGGACGGATCACCAGTCGGCCCTTGCCGGTCAGTTCGCCGTTCGCGTCGGCGATCACCGCCTTGACCCGCGCATCATCCAGCGGTTTGCCGCCGGAATAGCGAACGTTCTTGAGGAGCTGAGGCACGGGCTCGAACTGGTGCAGCAGCTCGCTCGCGCGCTTGCCCGATCGCACGAGGCTGGCGAGCACCCGCAGGGCGGCGACAGTGCCGTCGCCGGTGGTCGCATAATCGAGCAGGATCATGTGTCCCGACTGCTCGCCGCCAACGTTGAACCCGCCCGCGCGCATCCGCTCAAGCACATGACGGTCGCCCACCTGGGTGCGCTCCAGTGTCAGACCCTTTCCTTCAAGAAACCGCTCCAGCCCCAGGTTCGACATCACCGTCGCCACTACGCCGCCGCCGCGTAGCGCGTCCTTTTCGCGCATCCTGAGGGCAATCACGGCCATCAGCTGGTCACCGTCGACCGCCTGCCCCTTTTCATCGACGACGATCAGCCGGTCAGCGTCGCCGTCGAGGGCGATGCCGATGTCCGCGCCTTCTTCGACCACCCTGGCCTGCAGGGCCGCGAGAGAGGTGGAGCCGACGTCGCGGTTGATGTTCGTGCCGTTAGGAGCGACGCCGATCGTCACGACCTCCGCGCCCAGTTCCCAGATCGCGCTCGGCGCCACCTGGTAGGCCGCGCCGTGGGCGCAATCGACCACGACCTTGAGGCCGTCGAACCGCAAGTCGCTGGCGACTGATTGCTTGACCGCGTGAATGTAGCGGCCACGCGCATCCTCAATCCGGCGGGCGCGGCCGATCAGCTCGGCTTCGGCCAGCACCGGCTCTGCCTCCAGCAGCGCCTCGATCGCCAGCTCGTCGGCATCGGACAACTTGAAACCATCGGGTCCGAACAGCTTGATGCCGTTATCCTCGAACGGATTGTGGCTGGCGCTGATCATGACGCCCAGATCGGCGCGCATCTCGCGCGTTAGCAAGGCGATCGCGGGGGTGGGCAGGGGGCCGGTCATGATCACGTCCATGCCCACGCTTGTGAAGCCGGCGACCAGCGCGCTTTCCATCATGTAGCCCGACAGGCGGGTGTCTTTGCCAATCACCACCCGGTGGCGGTGGTCGCCACGCAGGAAATGGTGGCCGGCGGCCTGGCCCACCTTCATCGCGACGGCAGCGGTGATCACACCTGCATTGGTGCGCCCGCGAATGCCGTCGGTGCCGAAAAATTTGCGTGCCATATGCGTCCCTTGCTCTGGCTTTGATCTGCAGTCCGCCGCTTTGCCGCCCACCGCGCGCGATGTCACTAGCCTGTGCGGGCGAAGGCGCTACTGTCCGCCGCGATGGATCGGACCGACACCGCACAACCCGCCGCCACGCTCCGCCAGTTGATTACCGTGAGCATCCCCGCCGGGTGGACGCTGGCAGGGTTGATCGCGGGACTTGGGGCCGGCGTGCTGCTGGCGCGAACCGAGGTGGCGGAGCCGGTGCTGGCGTTCGCCGGTCCGGTCGGATCGCTCTGGCTGCGTGCGTTGCAGGTGACGATCGTGCCGCTGGTCGCCGCGCTGCTGGTGATCGGCATCGCGCAAATGGCCCAGGCCGCCCGGGCGGGAGCGGCCGCGCGGCGGATGCTTGGCTGGGTGATCGCGGTGCTGGTGACCTCCGGCGTCATAGGCGTGCTGCTGACGCCGGTGCTGCTGCGCCTGTTTCCGCCGCCCGCCGCCGCCGCCGGGGTGCTGTCCGCAGGGGGTGAGGCACAGGAAGTGCCGGGGATCGGCGCATTCATCGAATCGCTTGTCGCGCCGAACATCGTCGCCGCGGCGGCGGAAACCGCGATGCTGCCGCTTACCCTGTTCTTCGTCGCCTTCGCGCTCGCCGTGGTGCGCTTGCCGGACGAACAACGCGAGTTGTTGCTGGGTGTGTTCCGCGCGCTCGCCAACACGATGCTGATGATCATCGGCGCGGTGCTGTGGGTTGCCCCGGTGGGGGTGTTCGCCCTCGCGCTGGGGGTCGGCGCGGCCAGCGGCGGCGCGGCATTCGCGACCCTGGCGCACTATATCCTAGTGGTCACGGCGGTCGGCACGACACTGCTGGTTGGCGGCTACTTGCTGGCGTGGCTGGCCGGAGGTATTTCGCCGCTGCGGTTCGGCCGCGCGCTGATCCCTGCGCAGGCGGTCGCGCTGTCGACCCAGAGTTCGCTCGCCAGCCTGCCCGCGATGCTCGACAGCGCCGAACGGCTGAAGGTGCGCGAGGAGACCGCCGAATTCGTCCTGCCGCTAAGCGTCGCGATCCTGCGCGCCACCAGCCCGGCGATGAACATCGCGGTGGCGATGTACGTGGCGCACCTTGCCGGCGTGGACCTGACCCCGATGTCGATGATCGCCGGGGTCGCGGTGGCGATCGTGATCGCGATCGGATCGGTCAGCCTGCCGGGCACGATCAGCTTCGTCATCTCCATCGGCCCGATCGCCTTGGCGATGGGGGTGCCGATCGGGCCGCTCGCGTTGCTGGTGGCGGTGGAAATGATGCCCGACATCATGCGCACCATCGCCAACGTGACAATGGACGTGGCGGTCACCACGGCGGTCGATCGCCACCAGCCGGCGGACGAACCCTCAGACGCGTTGCAACCCTAGCGCGCGCCGCGCATTGGTGTAACGAACCCCCTTGTCATTCACGCCAGCCCTCCACAGGAGACATCCATGGCCTTTGAAGTCACCCCGCTGCCTTATGAACCCACCGCGCTCGACCCCGCGATCAGCGCCGAAACGCTGAGCTTCCACCACGGCAAACATCACAAGGCGTACATCGACAAGACCAACGCCGCGATCGCCGGGACCGATCTTGAAAATGCCGCGCTCGAGGACGTGATCAAGAGCGCGCGGGGCCAGAACCAGGGCCTGTTCAACAATTCCGCGCAGAGCTGGAACCACGGGTTTTACTGGCACTCGCTGACGCCTTCGTCCGGTGAGCCCTCGGAGGAACTGCAGAGCATGATCGACAGCGCCTTCGGCTCGACCGAAGCGCTGGAAACGCAGTTGAAGGAGCGCGGCGTCGGCCACTTCTCCAACGGCTGGGTGTGGCTGATCGAGCGTGGCGGCAAGCTGGAGATTGGCGAAACGCACGACGGCGATACCTTCGCCGATCAGGACGCCAACCCACTGCTGGTCATCGACCTGTGGGAACACGCCTATTACCTCGACCATCAGAACCTGCGGCCGAAGTATCTGGAAGAAGTCGTCGGCGGTAAGCTGAACTGGGCGTTCGCGTCCGAGAACCTCAACCGCGGCACCACCTGGAAGTATCCCTGCTAGGCTGACAACGCTGACGCAATGAGAGCGGCTCGCTGCGTTTGGCGCAGCGGGCCGTTTTGCTATTCAGCGACGGCGGGCGATCCTTCTGCCCTGAGCTCGGCTTCCGGATCGCGCTCGATGAACAGCGGCTCGCCAAAGATGAAGCCGATCAGGTTCGGCCGGCCGACATGGTCAAAAAAGGCGGTCAGCGTCAGCAGGATCGGCACCGAGAGCAGCGCCCCGAACACGCCCCAGATCCACGAGAAATAGCTGAGCGCGATCAGGATCAGTACGGGGTTCATGGTGAACCGCGCGCCCAGGATCGACGGGGTGAAGGCGTTCGATTCCACCGCATGAAGCGACAGATATGCCGCCGCCGGGATGACCCCCACCCATGCCGTGTCTGCGGTGCCCACCCCGTACAGGGCGAGAAGCGCGGTCATCATGAGAGGGCCGATGTATGGCAGGAAGTTAAGTAGCGCCGCGAGGCCGCCCCACATGACCGGCGCGTCGAGGCCGAATGCCCAGGCGCCAAGGCCCACGATCACGCCGACGCAGCCGTTGATCCAGGTGACGGTCAGGATGTAGGCCGCGACCCGGTCTTGCACGTCGCGCACGATCCGCGCGGCTTTCAGGCTGGCGCCCAGATCGGCGCGCTCCAGCATCAGCCGGCGCCGCATCCGCACCCGCGCCTCCACCAGGAAAAAGGTCATCAACAAGGTGAGCAGCGTTTCCAGCACCACGCTGGGAGTCGCATAAGCGAACTGTTCCAGCACCGACGGCGTGGCGACCACCACTTCGTTGCCCGATTGGCCTGTCAATTCGGCCAGCCGGTCGTTGGCGGCGGCAAGCCATGAGAACTGAGCGCGCAGTTCGCTGAACCGCTGGCCGATCTGGTCGATAATCTTGGGCAGGGTGTCGAACAGTGCCAGTGCGGGCTGCAGGATCAGCAGGCCGGCAAGGACTATTCCCGCCAGCAGCACGAGCAGCGCGGTGAGCGAGGCCAGAACATTGGGCAGGCCCCATTCCGCCAGCTTGTCAGCCAGCGGTGCCAACACGATGGTCAGGATCAACGCCGTGACCAGCGGCAGGAAGACCACCGACCCGATCGACAGCACGAACGGAAGCGCGAGAAACAGTCCCAATCCAAGGATCAGCACCAGCGCGGAAATCAGCCGCAATTCCTGCGCCGCAAAGGTCATTCGCGCGGTACGCATTGCGCGCACGGCCGGTGAGACCTCGACGTGCTCGGACGAGGGCGCATCTTCGCCCCCGCCGGCCACGGGAGGAGTCGGTGCCTTGGTCATGCCCGCCTCATCTGCTGCGAATGGTGTCCGCGATCCTGCCCCTGCGATCAGCGGCGATCAAGCGGACATCAGCGCGTCGGCTCGCTCACGCCGTTGCCGGCGGCGACCTCGTCGAGTTCCTCGAGTATGGCGCGGTGCGCGTTGACGTCGGCGATCGCACGCTGGGGAATGTCTCCCTCGTCCAGCATCGCGGTCAGCGCGGCCCGGGCGCGACCCACGCGGCTCTTGATCGTGCCGACGGCGCAGCCGCAGATTTGCGCCGCTTCCTCGTAGGAAAAGCCGCCCGCGCCGACCAGTAGCAGCGCCTCGCGCCGTTCAGGCGGCAGGGTAAGCAGCGCCCGGCGCATGTCCGACAGGTGGATCGGCTCCTCCTGCCCAGCCGGGGCCGTCAGGATCCGTTCGGCCACCGTTTCATCATAGTCGCCCCTGAACCGGTTCCGGCGCATGTCGGTCAGGTACGCGTTGCGCAGGATCACGAATGTCCAGGCGCGCATGGAGGTGCCGGGTTCGAAGCGTTCCTGCGCGGCCCAGGCCTTGAGCAGGGTTTCCTGCACCAGGTCATCTGCCATGTCAGGACGGCCGCACAAGCCGCGAGCGAACGCCCGCAGGTGCGGCACGACGCCGGTCAGTTCGCGCTTGAAGTCGGCCTTTTGCGAGACCGTCCGCTGCTCGTCGGACATCAGTTCTTGCGGTCCAGCTGGGCCAGCAGTTCGCTGAACTGGTCGGGCAAGGGTTCATCGACAACCGAATCATACAGTTGGCGGAGGCCCGAGGCCCAACCCGGCTTGTCGGTCTTGCCTGGTGTTTGCTGCTTCACGGTCTTGCCATCCTTGCTCGCGGGGTTGCCGCTCGCCCGGCGCGCGTCGCTTTTCGCTTTATTGTCCAATTACAGCCCCATCCCATTCGACCAACACGAAATCACGGCGCGCGCGTTCACACACACCGAGTTTCGGACCCATGGGCAGGGAACGAAGCTTGCGTGGCTTGGTTCCCTCCACGATGGCCGCGGTGCAGCCAGTATTCACAGGTGTGTTAGTTGGGGGCCGGGTAAGCTTTTTGGAAGAGTCCGATATCCATTCCCGGCGCACCCGGCGCTGGCTGGTTTCCTATCCGCGCGCGACCCCGCTGGCGATCTTCCTGCTGATCGCGGCGATCACGGCGTTGAGCGTGTTTGCTATCGAGCGCGGTGAGTACCGGCGCGAGGAAGCCCGGCTGAGCGAGACTGCCAAGGCGATCGCCTCGGCGATCGAACGGCGCGGCAACACGTCCTCGGCTTATCTCCGCGCGGGCGCTGCATTATTCGGCACGGTCAAGACCGTGCCGCCCAGCCTGTTCCGGCGGTTTGTCAGCGAACTGCGGCTCGACGCGGATTATCGCGGCGCCGAAGGCATCGGCTGGGCGGAAGCGATCTCGCCGGCGCAGCTTGCTACGTACCAGGCGCGGATGGAGACGGAGAGGCCCGGCGCCCGACCGGTGTATCCGCGCCCGGACGGGCGGCTCGGGCAGATGACGCCGATCACATATCTGCTCCCGGATACCGAGCGGAACCGGCGGGCGCTGGGCTTTGACATGTATTCCGATCCAATTCGCCGCGCCGCGATGGAGGAGGCCGAGCGAGCAGTGCGGCCGACTGCCAGCGGGCCGGTGGTGCTGGTACAGGAAGAGGACGGTCGCCGCTCGACCGGCTTCCTGATCTATATGCCCGTGTTCGATCAGGTATCGGAAGCGCGGCGGCTCAAGGGCTTTCTGTACAGTCCTTTCAACGCGCGCGATTTCCTGACCTCTGCCCTGCAGCTCGAGACGCGCAATGACATGGGCATCCGGCTCTATGATGGCGACGCCGATCCGGGGAACCTGCTGGCCGAGATCGCGCCCGACGAACGCACCGGTCGCACGATGACGGAGCGGGTCATGGTCGCAAACCGGCCGATGACCTTGGCGATCGAATCGACCCGCGGCGCATCGCTGTCGATGCTGTCGATGCTGACCCTGCTGTTCGGCCTGCTGGTCGCCAGCTTGTTGATGGTCGTCGCGCGTCTGCTCACCCAGCAAGCGGTCGAGGACCAGGCCTCGCTTGAATGGCTGGCGGAGCAAAACTCGATCCGCGACACGCTGACGCGCGAGCTCAACCATCGGGTGAAGAACACGCTCGCCAACGTGCTGTCGATCGTCAGCCTGACACGGCGGCGCGCGCATAGCCTGGATGAATTTGCCGAAGGGCTGGACGGCCGCATTCGCGCGCTGTCAGCCACCCACGACCTGCTGACGCAATCGGATTGGGGGACAACTCCGATCGGGTCGGTCATCGAAGCTGAGCTCACCCCCTATGCCCGGGCGGAAGGATCGCTTGAGATCGGCGGCCCCCATGTGGAACTGGCGCCGAACGACGCGCTTTCGCTCGGGCTCGCGGTGCACGAGTTGGCCACCAACGCGGCCAAGTACGGCGCGCTGTCGACCGCCGCCGGCAACGTGCGGATCACCTGGGCGCTCGACCGCCCTGACCTCGTCAGCGTGCGGTGGGTCGAAACCGGCGGTCCGCCCGTGCCGCAAGACCGGCCACGCGGCTTCGGCACCGACCTGATCGAGAAGATCGTGGCGCATGAACTGCGGCACCCGGTGGAATTGTCCTTCAATCCCGGCGGCGTGTCCTGCACGCTGTATGTGCCGGTGCGGGTGCGCAGCGAGTTCGAGATCCGCGCCCGCCGCCGTTCGGAAGCCGCAGCCAAGGCGAAGTAAGCGCTGAGCGAATTGAGCGGCCCAAACGAAATGAGCGGCCAGTTGCCCGGCCGCTCATCACGTTTCTTCTAGTAGTGGAAACTCAGCCGAGCGGGCGGCTCGATCCGAAGAACAACGCCTGGCTGATGGCCGCGCGTACCGTCGATTCCTGGAACGGCTTGGTCACCAGGTACGTCGGCTCCGGGCGGTCGCCGGTCAGCAGCCGCTCAGGATATGCCGTGATGAAGATCACCGGCACGCTGTCGATCGCCAGGATGTCGTCCACCGCGTCCAGGCCGGAGGATCCATCCGCCAGCTGGATATCGGCGAGCACGAGGCCCGGAGTGCGCTCTGCCACGACTTCCTGCGCTTGGGTGCGGGTCGCCGCGGTGCCGCAGATCTCGTGTCCGAGTGACCGGACGAGGTCTTCGAGCTGCATCGAGATCAGCGGCTCGTCCTCTATGATCAGGACGCTGGTCGAGGATTCGCGGTCGATTTCCTGGACCGCTTCCTTGACCATCGATTCCACGTCGGCGGCGCTCATGTCCATCACTTCGGCCGCTTCGGGAATGGAGAAATCCTCCAGCGTCGTCAGCAGCAGTGCTTGACGATTGAGCGGCGTGATCGTGCGCAAGCGGTCCTGCGCCGCATGCTCATGGTTTGAGCTCGCGGCTTCATCGTCGCTGCCTACTTCCAGGTAAGCGCTGGACCAGACCTTGTTGAACGCCTTGTAGAGCGGCACGCGGCCACCCGAGAGCGAATTTTTCAGCGCGTCGTCGGCCAGCGCAGCCTCAAGCGTGGCGCGCACGAATGCGTCGCCGGTATGTTGTGAACCAGTTAGAGCCCGCGCGTAACGGCGCAGATACGGCAGATTGGCGGCGACTTGATCCCCGAGCGACATGCATTCCCTTCCCGTAAAAGTCTCGCGCGTAAACGGAACGGCGCTGCTATTGTTCCGCTGAAAGTTTGGCAAGCGAAGTCGCCGGTGCCGGTGGGAGAGTCTCCATGCGGACTCAAGTGCGGCGGTCGTTCTGACCCACATATCCCCGTCATCCGGGCTTTTTAACAAAGCATTTCAATCGTATGCGTTAAAAAATCAGCGGCCGACGTTTTTTTTCGGGTCCGTGGGAACGCCCAAACGGGTGGATCATTTTATCCTTGTCACCGCCGAGACCCCCCTCCCGTCCAAGCGGCTGGTGATACGATCCCGAAGGGCCTTCGCTCTCCAAGAGAGCGAAGGCCTTTTTTTTTTGAGATTTTCGGCGCACCAAATGGCTCGGCTGCCACGCACCGAAAGGATTTGCGCGCGAGCGCCTTCCGCTAAGCCAGCGCTTGCTTGAGCCGGCCCAGCAGGCCAGGGCGAGGCGGTTGGCGGAGCGCCGCGATCAGGTCGTTGTGATCGTATGGCTTGGCGAGCACCGGGCCCAGTTCTGCGATCTCGGGCGGGATGTCCTGCGGTGCGCCGGTCGAAAAGACGATCCGTGGCGGCTTGGGACCGACCGAGTTGACCAGTTCGGCCAACGCCCAGCCATCGTCCCGGTCAGCGAGATGCACATCGAGCACCATCCCATCGGGCCGCGTATCGCGCAGAACCGCCAGCGCCTCCGCTGTCGTGCTGCACATCTTGACCTCGGTAGCGCCGCCATCGAGCAGAGCCTGTTCGATCGCCATCGCGATCAATGGATCGTCTTCCACCAGCAGGACAACGCCCAGCGGGAGGTTCTTGCTCGTTCGTGCTGGACGTCTGGCCACTTCAAATCCCTCACGCTCGGACCGGGCGCGGCGGCCCGACCATCCGTAAAGCCAAACGGCAAGGAACGCGCGGCCGTTCCCCGTTCGCGCTTCACTGTGCCCCGATTGCGCCGCACCGTGTCGCGTTTGCCACGCCCGGCGTCAGAGTGCTTTCTCGTAGATCACGTACGCACGGTTTTCGTGGCCGTTGATGGCATCGGCGATCGCGACCATTCCCTGGTTGTCTTCCAGGATCCAGCCGAATTCGCCCCGGGTGGCGCCGTACCGCCGGATGGCCTCATGCCGGATAGTCTCGATCATCATGAAGGCCAGCTGGCTGGCCGTGCGCGACGCTTGCAGGCGCTTGCGAACGCCCATCAGCGGAACCCGCATCGTGCGCATCCGCGGTTTTCGCAGCCAGAGCAACAGCTTGGCCCAGCCGAACGGGAACAGGCGACCCTTCAGGGGGGCGAGCGCTTCGTTGAGGTCGGGCAAGGTCATCATGAAAGCGACCGGCTCGCCATCGTACTCGGCGATCATGATCAGGTCCTCAAACACGATCGGCCGGAATTTCTTGCCCGCGTAGGCGATCTCCGCCTCGGTAAAGGGCACGAAACCCCAGTTATCCGACCACGCATCGTTGAGGATTTCCAGGATCAGCCGCGCTTCCTCGTCGAACCGCGACTTGTCCACCTTGCGGATGCGGATGCGTGTATTCTTCTCGCCCGCCGCTACGATCCGCTGGATCAGCGGGGGAAAGTCGTTGGTGATGTCGATTTCATAGGTGAGCAGGCGCTTGGTCGGGGAATAGCCACCGCTGCTTTCGATCCACTGGGCATAGCGGGCCGGCTGGTGTCCCATCATCACGGTGGGAGGGTGGTCATGGCCGCGAACCAGCTGGCCCGGCTCCTCCCAGACCGACATGCTCAGGGGGGCGAGCACGCGGGTCATGCCCTGGTCGCGCAACCAGTCTTCGGCATGACGGATCAGCGCGTGGGCGACGTCCTCGTCCTCGGCGTCCAGCAAGCCCCAATTGCCGGTGCCGGGCCCCATGCCCTGTTCCGGCGGCTGAGCCAGCGCAAGGTGATCGATGTGCGCGGAAATCCGTCCGACAGCCCGGCCGCCGTCGCGTGCGATGACCTGTTGGACCGTCGCATGTTCGAAGAACGGGTTCTTGCCCGGGGTGACGAGCTCGATCGCTTCCATCCTCAGCGGTGCAACCCAGTTTGGGTCGGAGCCGTTCAGGCGATAACTGAGATCGACGAATTCGCGCCGGTCGCGCTTGCTGGCGACGGGGGTAAACTCTATCTTGCGCATGGAATACTCCCGACCTCGTTCATTTCGCATAACGCGCGAAGCGGTTATGGACCCCGCGTGGGTCGGCCGCGCCGGATAGGCTGCGGGACTTGATCGGAAAAGCCAGAAATGACCGCCTCGACTGCTTCCTCACCTGTTCAACCCGCTGGTTCCCCGGCTTACTCTGGTGCGCGCACGGAAGACGACAAGGCGCTGCTGCGCGCGGCAGCCGAACTGACCCGCGACATCAGCACGGCCAAACCGCTTATCTACTGGTCTGACATGCTGCTTTCGGCCGCCGGGGGATACGCTGCGCTGGCCGGCGCGATCCTGGCCCCCGCGTTGTGGCAGACCATCGCGCTCGGCGTGATCTCGACGCTGGCGTTGTACCGCGCGTTGCTGTTCATCCATGAACTCACTCACCTGCACCGCAATGCGTTGCCCGGATTTCGGACGACCTGGAACCTGCTGGTCGGCATCCCGATGCTCACCCCGTCGTTCATGTACGAGGACGGGCACACTATCCATCATTCGCGCAAGCGCTATGGCACCCGCGATGACCCGGAATACCTGCCGCTGGCGCTGATGAAGCCGTGGAGCTTGCCGCTGTTCGTGCTGATCGCGTTGCTGGCGCCCATCGGGCTGGTGCTTCGCTTCGGCGTGCTCGCGCCGCTTGGCCTGTTCATTCCTGCGCTGCGGCGGGCGAACTGGGCGCGCTTTTCGACTTTGGCCATCAACCCCGAATTCCGCCGCCGCCCGGCCGACCCGCAGAATCGTCGCCGGTTCGCATGGCTGGAAGCGGGTGCCGCGCTATGGGGCATGGCGCTGATTGCCAGCGTCTTTGTGATCGGCTGGCAACCCCTGGTGGTGGCGCTGGCCATCTTCTCGGCCGTGGCGGTGCTCAACCAGTTGCGGACCTTGGTGGCGCACTTGTGGGAAAACGAGGGTGAGGCGATGAGTGTGACTGCTCAGTACCTCGACACCGCGAACGTTCCCCCGCCGGGATGGATCGCTGCCTTGTGGGCGCCGGTGGGTTTGCGGTTCCACGCTCTGCACCACTTGCTGCCGTCGTTGCCGTACCACTCGCTTGGCGAAGCGCACCGGAGATTGACCGCGCACGAAGCGGCCAGCGTTACTTATGGCAAGGCGCACTATCGCGGCATGGCGCCGCTGATCGGGCGGATCGCATCGAGCACCATGCGTGGCCGCCCGCAGCAGGCCGAGCCGGCAGGTGACACCGTCCAGGCAAGCTGAGCGCGCCCCCGGACACACGACCCGAGACGAATACAAGAAAGGGGCCGCCTCCTGAGAGACGGCCCCTTTTTGTACGCCGGCCACAAGGACCGGGCGTGACGATCGCTTAAGCGATTACTGCGCGGTCGCGGTTGCAGTCGGCGTTGCGCCGGCACCCATCGTCGCACCAGCGTCAACCGAAGCGCCAGCAGCCGGAGCGGCGGTCGTGTCGGTTGCCATCGGGTCGGTCGCCATGGCGGTGTCGGTCGCCATCGGGTCGGTCGCCATCGCGGTGTCGGCAGCCATGGGCTCCGTCATCGTGGTGTCGGCGGCGGCATCGGTCGCGACGGTGTCGGTTTCAGCGTCGCCGCCGCAGGCGGTCAGGGCGAGAGCGGCGATCAGGGGAAATGCAAACTTCTTCATGGGGTCGGACTCCTTGGGATAGTTCCCGGTCAACCGGATAGCGCCGCCAAAGTTCCGCCGCAATTGCTATTCTTCAGTGCGGATCAGAACGGTTTCGCCGATCAGCGCGAACAGTACGAAAGGCGCCCACGCCGCGAGCAGCGGGGGATAGCCGCCGAAATTGCCCATCGCGAGCGCGGCGTTGTCGACCACAAAGTAAGCAAAGCCCAACGCCATCCCGATCGCTGCCCGGACGAGTACCTGACCCGACCGGGCCAGCCCGAACGCGGCGACCGCTCCCAGTAGTGGCATCAGCACCGATGAAAGAGGGCCGGCAAGCTTGTGCCACCACTTGGCCTTCAGTTCGGCCGTGCGGCGGCCGGCGGCTTCGTAGTCGGCGATCGACTGGCGGAGCTGCCAGAACGACTGCGCGTCGGCATCGACACTACCGAGCGCGACCTGCTCCGGCGTGATCTGCGAAGCGACGACCTCGCTTGAGACCGCTTCGCTGCGCGCGCCCGCGACATCGAAGCGCTCCGCGTTCTCCAGTCGCCACCCGGGATTGGCATACACCGCCCGCTCGGCGCGCACCTGATCGGCGATCGCTCCGGTTGGGGAACGGCGATACCAGGTGACTCCGGTCAATTCGGTGCCGGCGCCCGTGCCGCTGACGCTGGCAGCCGACAGGATATTGGTCCCATCGGTGAGGTAGAGATTGGTTCTGGTGCCCGAATCCAGGGGCACCTTGCGAAATTCGTTGGCATCCCATGCCTTCAGGGTCGCGTTGGCGCGGGTCACCACGCGTTCGTTGAACGCGAAGCTGCCGACGCCCACGATCAGTGCGGTGAGCAACAGCGGCGCAAGGATCTGGTGCGCCGACAGCCCCGCGGCCTTCATCGAGATGACCTCGCTGTTCTGGTTGAGGCCGACCAGGGTGATGATGGTCGCCAGCAGAACCGAATACGGCAGGAACCGCGCCACCAGCTGCGGCGCGCGCAAGGTGGCGTAAGTCCAGATTTCCGCTTGCCCGTTGCCCGGCACGGCCAGGATCTTGCCGGTGCTCGACAGCAGGTCGAGCATCAGCAGCACCAGAACCAGCATCACCAGCACCGCCAGGATGCGCACCACGAACAGCTTCGCGAGGTAAAGCGTCAACGTGCGCGAGGGAAAGAAATCGAGCTGCATCGGGATCTACTCGGCCGGCGCCGCGACCAGCGGCAGCGTTCGCCCGCGGCGGCGGAACAGCGCGCGCAATCGTTTGCCGAGCTTGGAGAACGCAGCCTCCAGGGCGCCGATCGCCTGCCCGCCCGGGACATAGGCGACCCGCCAGTACATCCACAGGATCAAGGCTGCGAACAGGGCAAAGGGCAACCACAGCGCCAGCGTGGGATCGAACCGGCCCAGCGTGGCCACGTCCTCTGCGTACTGATTGATCTTGTGATAGGAGACGACCATCACGATCGCCACGAACACCCCCAGCGCGCTGCTCGATCGCTTGGGCGGGACCGCCAGCGCCACCGCCAGCAGCGGCATCAGCAGCATCATCACCACTTCCACCAGGCGGAAGTTGAAGCTCGCCCGGCTGCCGTCACGCTGTTCTTCGGTGGTCTGCCGTTCTCCCCAGCCGATCCGCAGCAATTCGGGCAGGATATACTCGCGCTCGGCATCGCCGCGGCTGCGGAACTTGGCCACTGTGGGCAGGTCGATCGGCAGGTCGTGCCGGGTGAAGCTGAGCACCCGCGGGGTCGACCGGCCGCCCATGTCCTGGACGATCACCCCGTCGGTCAGGCGCAGGATGATCGTGTCGGGACTGTCGGTGGTGGCGAGGAAAGAGCCTTCCTTGGCGGAAATCGACAGTACGTCGCCCTTGGTGCTGGAAACGCGCGCGAAGATGCCGATCAGCCGGCGCCCGTCGTCCTCGCTCCGCTCGATCCTGAGCGCCATGCGGTCCTTCAGGGTGGTGAATTCTCCCACCTTGATCGACGCGCCCAGCGCACCCGAGCGCAATTCGTAGTCGAGCCGTTCGTACCAGTAGCGGCTGACCGGCTGGACATAGAACACCAGCGCGATGTTCACCGCGATCAGCACCGCGGCGATGGCGTAGGGCACGCGCAGCAGCCGGCTATAGCCGAGCCCGACCGCGCGCATGATGTCCAGTTCGCTGGAGATGGCGAGCTTGCGGAACGCGAACAGGATCCCCAGCAGCAGGCCCAGCGGGATCGCCAGCGATGCGTATTCGGGCATCATCGTCGCCAGCATCTTGAACACCACGTCGACCGGACCGCCCTGGACGGCCACGAAATCGAGCAACCGCAGCATCTTGTCGAGCACCAGCAGCGACGCGGCGAGCGCGAACACGCCCAGCATCGGGATGATCGTCAGCCGCAGGATGTAGCGGTCGAGAGCGGGCAGGAAGTTGAACAAGGGCGGGTGCGGTCTTCTTGGCTGGTGGCGCGTGTTAGCGGCAAATCCGCCGCCGGTCATGCCCCGTCAGGGTGTGCTAACGCGCCTGCACCGCGCGCAGGATGTCAGTTTCAGGCTTTCTCCAGCGTGCATTGGAGGGGGTGCTGGTTCTGGCGCGCGAAGTCCATCACCTGGTTCACCTTCGTTTCGGCGACTTCATAGGGAAACACGCCGCACACGCCGACGCCCCGCTGGTGGACGTGCAGCATCACCCGGGTGGCCTGTTCCATGTCCATCCGGAAAAACCGCTTTAGCACGATCACCACGAACTCCATCGGGGTGTAGTCGTCATTGAGCATCAGCACTTTGTACTGGCTGGGCTTCTTGGGCTTGGCACGGGTCTTGGTGGCGATGCCGATCTGGTCGTCTTGACCCTCGTCCTCGTCCCGCCCGGCGGAGCGGGTAGGGCTGGCGCAGGGGGGGAAGCGATCGGTCATCAGGCGCGCAATATCGTATCGAACGGGCTGGCTGCAAGATGGCGAGCGCGAGTTAGGGCTGCGCAAGCGACTGCGGACACGAAAAACGGGCCGGACGGCTCTCACCGTCCGGCCTGCTGATTGTTCGCCTGAAGCAATGCTTAGGCGGCCACGTTCATCCGCTCGGCGGCCACGCTCATGCGGGTCGAGATCGGCGCGAAAGCGTCGTTGACCAGCTTGACCGAAACTTCGGCGTTCCTGGAAGCGCGCGCGACCGCGGCGTCGAAGTTGCGGCGAGCGATCTCGCCCTGCAGCTTGAACAGCTCGGTCGGGCTCTTGACCGCGGCCATCGCCTTGAGGTCGGCGGTCAAGGTTTCGAAAGCGCCCTTGGCGGCTTCGATCTCATCGCGCGCCATGTCCTGCACGCCGGTGCCCACGATCTTGCCCGATTCCACGAGCGCTTCGACGTTGCCCTTGGTGAACTCGGTCATCTCGCCGGCATAGGTCTGCAGCCGGTCGTAAGCGGCCTTGGCACGCTCCTGCGCCTGGGCGGCGGTGTTCTTGATGCCCTGGGTGAATTCGGTCGTCTGGGTGGTGGTGGTTTCCATGATCTTGTCCTTCAATTGCGAGATGGTGGGGATCGCACGCTGGGGAGCGGCGATGGTATCTTGCCCGGTCGGCGCAGCCTGTGCGGCACGGTCGGGCGTGGAAGTGACGGGGACATCGCTCTTGCGAGCGGCCTTCGCGGCGCTGAACTTGCGCCCTGACTTACCGGTAGCCTTAGCCGGCGAAGTCTTCATGCCCGCAACCGCGAGAGCGATCTTGGACGTGTCGGTCGTGGCGGCGTCGATCGTCGCGTCAGCCTTCGGCGCTTCCACAGCTACGGCTTTGACGTTCTGACCCTGGTCATCGGCGGCATCGGCCATCGCATTTCGCTCCTATGTTGCACTGCACAAATAAGGAGCGGAAGAGCGAAGTCAAGGATGTTTTGTGCAGTGCAGCATTGGTGCCTGCTGCCGTCGTCGCTCAACTGGCTACCGGGTCATCACATAGCGACCGGGGGCATCCTCGATCACCGTGTCTCCCGCCCCGCCGGGAACGCGCTTGCCCTCGGCCGGCACCATCGTGCCGCTGCGGTTTTCGATCCAGGCGCGCCAGTGTGGCCACCAGCTGCCCTTGTGCTCCGTCGCGCCCGCGACGAAATCATCCAGCGAGGCGGCAGCGCTGTCGCCGGTCCAGTACTGGTACTTGCCCGCGTCAGGATGGTTGACGACGCCCGCGATGTGGCCGGACCCGGCCAGCACGAACGTGGTGTCGCCGCGCACATGGCGGGTCATCCGCCAGACGCTTTCAGCCGGAGCGATGTGATCCTCGCGCCCCGCCTGGATGTAGATGGGGGTTTCGATCCGCGTCAGGTCGATCGGCGTGCCATCGGCTTCCAGCGCATCGGGCACCACCAGCTTGTTGCCGCGATACAGATCGCGCAGATAATCACCGTGCCATTTGGCGGGCAAGTTGGTGACATCGCCGTTCCAGTGCAGCAGGTCGAACGCGGGGTAATCCTCCCCCAGCAGGTAGTTGTTGACCACGTAGTTCCAGATCAGGTCGCGCCCGCGCAGCAGGTTGAATGTCGCGGCCATGTATCGCCCGTCGAGATAGCCGTCCTTGGCGATGTTGCCGATCATCTCCAGCTGGCCATCGTCGATGAAATGTTTGAGCTCGCCCGCTTTCTCAAAATCGACCTGCGCGGTGAAGAAGGTGGCTGATGCGACCTTTCCGGCCTCGCCCCGCCGCGCCTGGATCGCGAGCACCGCCGCGAGCGTGGTCCCTGATACGCAGTACCCGATGGCATGGATGGCGGGCACGGCCAGCCGTTCACGGACAATGTCGATCGCCTCCATCTGGGCGCGGATGTAGTCGTCCCACACGACGTCCTTCATGCTCGCGTCGGCCGACTTCCAGCTGACGATGAATACGCTCAGTCCCTGATCTACCGCCCACTTGATGAAGCTTTTCTTCGGCGTCAGATCGAGGATGTAGAACCGGTTGATCCACGGCGGGAAGATCACCAGCGGGGTTTCGAGCACCTGATCGGTCGATGGGGAGTACTGGATCAGCTGATACAACGACCCCTCGTGCACCACCTTCCCCGGAGTGACGGCGATATTCTCGCCCAGCTTGAACGCATCGGGATCGGTATGCGTGAGCTGGCCACGCTCCAGATCCTGGATCAGGTGCCGCATCCCCTTTACCAGGTTCTCGCCCTTGCTCTCGATCGTGCGCTGGAGGACGACGGGGTTGGTGGCGAGGAAGTTGTCCGGGCTCATCGCCTCGACCAGAGCCTTGGTGGCGAAGGTCAGCTGCTCCTTCTTTTCGGCGTCGATGCCCGGCGCCTGCTCGGCCGCCTTGGTCATGGTCTCAGCGACCATCAGGTAGGTCTGATGGAGCAGCGCGAACGCCGGATGGTTGCGCCACGCCGGATCGGCAAAGCGCTTGTCAGCGCGCGGCAGTTCAGGCTCGGCCGCGCCGGCGCTCATCGCACCGGCGGCGACGGTCTGCCACAGCTTCATGCCTTCTTCGGCCATGCTCTGCGTGGCGGCCAGGCCCTGCTGCGCAGCGGCTTGCCACCCCTGGCTCATCACCATGAACTGCATCGGGTCGAACGCATGGGCCGGATCGCCCGCCGCGCTGGCTTTGGCGGACACGAACTCCAGCCACATCGCCTGCAGCTTGCGCGCAGTATCCGACCACGCGCCGATCTCGGCCCAGTCGGTCATCACCTGCGGCGTACCACCGGGCATGAGCCCACCCCACACCTGGCGCATCGCGTCGCCCTGGCTGTTCCACAGCGCCGTGAACGGATCGGGGCTGCGGTCGTCGTCGGCCATTGATGCTCTCCGGGTGCGCTAGTTGTTTCACCAGCGTCGATATTCGCTTACAGCCAAACGCGCGGGTGCGCACCCCGCTCCAGCGATTGGGACCGATGACCGACGAATTCTACCGCATGAAGCGCCTGCCGCCCTACGTGATCGCCGAAGTCAATGGGATGCGCGCGGCCGCCCGCGCGAGCGGCAAGGACATCATCGACCTGGGCATGGGGAACCCCGATCTGCCGCCGCCGCCGCACGTCATCGAAAAGCTGGTTGAGGTCGCGCAAAAGCCCGATGCCCACGGCTATTCGCAATCCAAGGGCATCCCCGGTCTGCGCCGTGCGCAGGCGAACTATTATGGCCGCCGTTTCGGGGTGGACCTCGATCCGGAAACCGAGGTCGTCGTCACGATGGGTTCGAAGGAGGGGCTCGCCAGCCTCGCCACTGCGATCACCGCGCCGGGCGACGTCGTGCTGGCGCCGAACCCTAGCTATCCGATCCACACCTTCGGGTTCATCATTGCCGGGGCGACCATCCGCAGCGTCCCGACCACGCCGGACGAGGATTATTTCCGCAGCCTGGAAAAGGCGATGGCCTTCACCGTGCCGCGCCCCAGCATCCTGGTGGTGAACTATCCTTCCAACCCCACGGCCGAGACGGTGGACCTGGCGTTCTACGAGCGGCTGGTGGCGTGGGCGAAGGAGAACCGGGTGTGGGTGATCTCCGACCTCGCGTATTCTGAGCTCTATTACGACGGCAAGCCGACCGTCTCGATCCTGCAGGTGCCGGGCGCGAAGGACATCGCGGTCGAGTTCACCTCGCTCAGCAAGACGTATTCGATGGCCGGCTGGCGGATCGGCTTCGCGGTCGGCAACCAGCAGCTGATCGCGGCGATGACGCGGGTGAAAAGCTACCTCGATTACGGCGCGTTCACCCCGATCCAGGCGGCCGCCTGCGCGGCGCTCAACGGCCCGCAGGACATCGTCGAGAAGAACCGCGCGCTGTATCACAAGCGGCGCGACGTGCTGGTCGAGGTGTTCGGGCGCGCCGGATGGGATATCCCGCCGCCCGCCGCCAGCATGTTCGCCTGGGCCCCGCTGCCGCCGGCACTGGCGCACATGGGCAGCCTGGAGTTTTCCAAGCAGATGCTCACCCAGGCGCAAGTCGCGGTCGCGCCCGGCGTGGGCTACGGCGAGGACGGCGAGGGGTTCGTGCGCATCGCGCTGGTCGAGAACGAGCAGCGCCTGCGTCAGGCCGCGCGCAACGTGCGCCGCTGGTTCCAGTCGATGGGGGTCAACGCCAGCGCCGCCTGACGGCTTGGCACGGGCGGGGCGCTCCCCACATCGGGCGCGTGACCGATCAGCTTGCCTTCTTCAGCGATACGCCAGCGCCCCCCGCCGTGCCGGGGCTGGTGCAGGTGCACGACGCGATCACGCCCCCACGCGAAGCTGAAATCTCCGCGCTGATCGACGCTGCGCCCCTGGCCCCATTCCAGTTCGGCCAGTGGGAGGGGAAGCGCCTGACGGTGAATTACGGCTCGGCGTACGATTACCAGCGCGCTCGTCCAAGCGACGCGCCGCCGCTGCCGAACTGGCTGGTGGCGCTGCGCGACGAGCTCGCGCCGCAGGTCGCGCGCGATCCCCAGCAGTTCGTGCAGGGACTTCTCATTCGCTACGACCCTGGCGCCGGGATCGGCTGGCACCGCGACCGTCCGCAGTATGGCGAGGTGATCGGGCTTTCACTGGGGGCGCCGGTCACGCTGCGCCTGCGCCGGCGATTGCCGGGCGGCGGGTTCGAACGGGTCGGTGTGCCGCTTCCTCCGCGCTCGCTCTATCTGTTGAGCGGCGCGGTGCGCGAGCAGTGGGAGCACTCGATCGCGCCGACTGATGCCACCCGCCGCAGCGTAACCCTCCGGACGATGCGCTAGAACGCCACGCCGTAGAGGTCGTGCGCGTCGGCATCCTCGATCCTGGCGTCGGCGAAGTCGCCGGGCTTGAGGTTGGGCGAAACGTTGCGCAGGAACACCTGGCCGTCGATCTCAGGCGCATCAGCCTGGCTGCGGGCGGTGGCGCCGATATCGCCGTCCTCGTCCGGCTCGCCCACTTCGTCGATGATCACCGGCAGCGTGCGGCCGACCTTGGCGGCGAGCTTGGCGGCGCTGATCCGCTCGGTGACTTCCATCAGCCGGGCGTAGCGTTCTTCCTTCACCTCGTCGGGCACGTGATCGGGCAGGGCGTTCGCCTGCGCCCCGGCGACGGGTTCGAACCGGAAACCGCCCACCCGGTCAAGTTGTGCTTCTTCGAGCCAGTCGAGCAGGTAGCGAAAATCTTCCTCGGTCTCGCCGGGAAAGCCGACCACGAAGCTGGAGCGGATGGTGAGGTCGGGCGCGATCGCGCGCCATGACTTGATCCGCTCGAGCACGCGCGCCTCGTTCGCCGGGCGCTTCATCGCACGCAGCACCTTGGGCGCGGCGTGCTGGAACGGGATGTCGAGGTAGGGCGTCAGCAACCCTTCCGCCATCAGCGGAATGACCTGGTCGACGTGGGGGTAGGGGTACACGTAATGCAGCCGCACCCACGGCGTGGCGCCTTCCGGCGTGCGCAGTTGCCCCAGTTCACGCGCGAGGTCGGTCATGTGCGCGCGTACCTCGCGCCCCTTCCAGGTGCGGGTTTCGTGGCGGGTGTCGACTCCGTACGCCGAGGTGTCCTGGCTGATCACCAGCAGTTCGCGGGTGCCGGCGGCGACCAGCTTCTCCGCCTCGCGCAGCACCGCGTCGATCCGCCGGCTGGCGAGTTTTCCGCGCAGCGAGGGAATGATGCAGAACGCGCAGGAGTGATTGCAGCCTTCGGAAATCTTCAGGTAGCTGTAGTGGCGCGGGGTCAGCTTGATCCCGCCGTCGTCGGCGAACGCCTGCGGGATCAGGTCCACGTATGGGCCCTGGCTCGCCGGCGCCGCCTCGCGCACCGCGTCGATGACCGTTTCGTACTGATGCGCGCCAGTGACCGCGAGCACCTGGGGGAACCGCGCGCGGATCGCCTCCGCCTCCTCGCCCATGCAGCCGGTAACGATCACGCGGCCGTTTTCCGCGATCGCTTCGCCGATTGCCTCCAGGCTTTCCTCCTTGGCCGAATCGAGGAACCCGCAGGTGTTCACCAGCACCACGTCGGCCCCCGCATAATCAGCGCTCATGGCATAGCCATCAGCACGCAGGGTCGTCAGGATACGCTCGCTGTCGACGAGGTTCTTGGGACAGCCGAGGCTGACCATCCCGACCTTCTTCTGGTCGGGGATCGCGGTTGCGGAAGATGCCATGATGGGCGCGCCCCTACACCTGTTGGCGGCTTTACGCTACAGCTTGCGGAACTAACAAATATAAGAGGATCGCGCGTGGGCCCCGTCAACTGGATCGCTGTGGTGGTGGCCGTGCTGGTCGCAGGCGGCCTCGCGCTGGTCTGGTTCGGTCCGCTATTCGGGCGTGGCGGCGCCCGCCGATCGCTGGCGCCTAAGCCCCTGGCTGTAAAAGCCATGCTGTTCACCGATCTACTGCTCGTCATCACCGCGGCGATGCTGGGCCATATGTTCGCGCGGGTTGGCGCCGACACGCTCGCCGCCAAGCCATGGCTGTATTTCATGATGAGCGGCGGACTGGCGCTCGCCTTCGTTATCCCCGCGCTACTGACCAGTTTCCGCCTGACCCGGGTGCCCGTTCGCGTGACGATCATTCACGCCGGCTATTGGCTGGCGGCCTACCTCGCGATGGGGTTGGTGTTCTACTTGCTGGGCTGAGCGCTGATCGTGGGCCGGATCTCGACGATGACGTCGCCCGGCTGCAGCGTGCACGCCTCCCAGAAGCCCAGTTCCTGCTCTCCGCGATAGATACGCAGACCCCGCGCACCGTTCGTCAGGTCGTCGAGGCTGCGGCCGATCTCCTCCGGCTTCACCGGACGCTCGACCAGCTGGACGCGGCCGCCGACCGAGGCGAGGTCGGCCATGTAATCGGCGACGTGGCTCCCTTGCGCGCTTCCGGCGAGCAACAGCCCGGTAAAGCGCACCGGATTGATCACGTTGTCCGCGCCCGCCTGCCGGGCCAGCAGTTCGTTGTCTTCCGCCCGGACAACCACGCTGATCGGCACCTTGGGGGCGAGGTGACGCACGGTGAGCACGATCAGGATCGAGCTGTCGTCGCGCCCGGCGGACACCAGCACGGTGCGCGCCTCGGCTACCCGCACCGCCATCAGGTTTTCGTCGCGCGACGCATCGGCCGCCATCACGTTGCAGCCAAGTTCCTCCGCCTCGTGCAGCCGCTCCTCGCTGGAATCGAGGACCACGATGCAGCTGGGATCGGTGCCCCGCTCGATCAGTTCGCGCACGGCTTCCGAACCCGAGATGCCGAAGCCGATCACCACCACGTGATCGGTCAGACGTTCCTGAATGCGCTTCATGCGCCACTTCTCCCAACCGCGCTTGATGACGAAATCGTAGGCGGCGCCCACGAAAATGAACAGAACCGCGAACCGGATCGGGGTGACGATCACCGCCTCGATCAGCCGTGCCTTGTCGCTCACCGGGGCGATGTCGCCGAACCCGGTGGTGGTGATCGAGATCATCGTGAAATAGACCACGTCGAGCAGGCTGATGTGCCCGTCATGGTGGTCCACCAGCCCATCGCGGTCGAACCAGTGGATCGCGACCACCAGCGCGATCAGCCCGATCGCCAGCGCCAGGCGGATGAACGCGTCGGCCCAGATGGGCAGCCCCACCTTGCGGCGCAGCGGATGGAACCCGGGCTGAACCCGCTTGGGCCTTACCACGGCGGCTGCTCCGTCAAGCGAACCGCTCACCCAGATCGCCCAGCGAGGCGTGGTGCGTCAGGTCGAGCTGAAGCGGGGTGACCGACACATACCCGTCGGAGATCGCCTCCAGATCGGTACCGTGATCCAACGTGTGCTCGATCGCTTCCAGACCGAACCAGTAATAGGGATACCCGCGTGGATCGCGGCTTTCGACCACCGTCCCGCGCGAATAGTCGTGGAAGCCCTGCCGGACCGCCCGAATGCCCTTGATCTCGTCGGCGGGGAGGGCGGGGAAGTTGACGTTGACCAGCGTGCGCCGGGGCAGGGGCACGTCGAGCAGCGGCCCCAGCACCTTGGCGCCCCACGCCAGCGCCGCATCGAACGGCACCGCATCGCCCATGCCTTCGCCGGCATAGACCTGGCTGAGCGCGATCGAGCGGATACCCGCCAGCGCACCTTCGATGGCTGCGGAAACGGTCCCCGAATAGGTAATGTCGTCGGCCAGGTTGGCGCCGCGATTGACGCCTGACAGGATCACGTCCGGGACGCCGTCCATCACCTTGCGCAGGCCCATCGTTACGGCGTCGGTCGGGGTGCCGCTGACCGAGAAGCGCCGCTCCTCGTGCTGGCGCATCCGGACCGGGCGGCTGAGGGTGAGGGAGTGGCCCGCGCCCGATTGCTCCTCGGCCGGGGCGCAGATCCAGATGTCGTCGGTGAACTGGCGCGCGATTTCCTCCAGCACCGCCAGACCGGGGGCGTAGATGCCGTCGTCGTTGGTGAGGAGGATTTTCATGCCGTCGGCACCAGCCGCTCGAGCCCGCCGGTCCATGGCTTCAGCGCTTCGGGCACGATCACCGATCCGTCCTCCTGCTGGTAGTTTTCCAGCACCGCCACCAGCGTGCGCCCGACCGCGAGGCCGCTCCCGTTGAGCGTGTGGACGAATGCCGGCTTGCCGTTCTCCGCCCGATAGCGCGCGTTCATCCGCCGCGCCTGGAAATCGCCGCACCAGCTGATCGAGCTGATCTCGCGGTAGGCGCTCTGGCCCGGCAGCCACACTTCGAGGTCGAAGGTCCTTTTCGCTCCGAAACCCATGTCCCCGGCGCACAGCAGCATCGTGCGATACGGCAACTCGAGCCGTTCCAGGATCACTTGCGCCGACCGCAGCATGTGCTGGTGTTCGCCCTCGGCATCATCCGGCCGGCAGATCGAGACCAGCTCCACCTTGTCGAACTGGTGCTGGCGGATGTAGCCCCGGGTGTCGCGCCCCGCCGATCCCGCCTCGGAACGGAAGCAGGGGGTCAGCGCGGTGAGTCGCAGCGGCTGAGGCAGGTCGATGATTTGCTCGCGCACCGAATTGGTCAGGCTGACCTCGCTGGTCGGGATCAGCCAGCGGCCATCGGTTGTGGCGAACGAGTCCTCGGCAAATTTGGGCAGCTGGCCGGTGCCGAACATCGCCTCTTCGCGCACCAGCAGCGGCGTGGCGCACTCGATAAAGCCATGTTGCATCGTTTGTGCGTCGAGCATGAACTGCGCGAGCGCCCGTTGCAGTCGCGCCATCTGGCCCTTGAGGAACGTGAAGCGCGCGCCCGCGATGGCCGCGCCGGTTTCGAAATCGAGACCCAGAGCCGGGCCGAAATCGGCATGTTCCTGTGGCTGAAACGCGAATTCGCGCGGGCTGCCCCAGCGGGCGACCTCGACGTTGCCCGCCTCATCCTCCCCTTCCGGCACGTCCTCGGCGGGCAGGTTGGGCAGGCTGGCCAGCAGATTGTCCTGCGCAGTGCCGGCGGCCCGTTCCTCGTCCTCCAGCGCAGGGAGCTCGGTCTTGATCGCCGCGACTTCGGCCTTGAGGGCTTCGGCCCCATCGTTGTCGCCGCGGCCCATCACGGCCCCGATCGCCTTGGACGCTTCATTGCGCCTTGCGAGCAGATCCTGCGCCTTCGTCGCGGCCGCGCGCCGCCGCTCGTCGAACGCGAGAACCTCTTGCGCCGAAGCCGTGAAACCGCGCCGCGCGAGTGCGTCATCGAAAGCTTGCGGGTGCTCGCGGATCAGGCGGATATCATGCATGGGCGCGGCCTATGCCCCAGCGCCGGACCCCGCGCAATGCGGGAACCAGCGGCTGTCGTGGCGGTAGAACAGCCACGCCAGGGTGGCGACAGGGACCTGACTTGAGCCAGCAAAAGACCGTCCAGCCGCCGCGGCGGACGAAGTTCATCGACATACTCGACAGCACCCTGCGCGCCGGACGCCGCGTGGGATTGGTTGCGCCGGCCGGGCTGACCAAGCCCGAGATGCTGGCGCGCGCTATCGAGGACGTCGGCCGCGATGATTTTGGCGATCCGTGGTTCGAACGGCCGCTGGATGCCTTGCTGGACTCGATTCATGGGGAAGCGCGCCTGAATGCCGCCGGGGACTGGGCCGCCCGCCAGCAGTTCCACCACGTGCTGCGCGATCGCCTGCTGGCGCAGACGTGGTTCGAACGGCATCCGGAGATCCTCGCCCGCCCGATCCCGCACCCGGTGGTGATCGTCGGCCCCATGCGGTCGGGCACCACCCGCCTCCACCGCTTGCTGGCCGCCGATCGCCGGTTCGCCCATCTGCGCAGCTTCGAGACGATCAGCCCGGTCCCGCGCCCGGGGTTCGAAGAGGTGATGGCGGGGCGCAAGGCGGACTTCCGCCCCAAGCTCGCCAGCCGGATCATGAAAGTCGCGCGCCTTGCCAATCCGCGCACGCTGTCGATTCACCCGACCGGACCCTTCGAACCGGAGGAGGAACTCGGCCTGCTGGTCGCCAGCATGTACGGGATGAAACACGAAGCGCAGTGGACCGTGCCGAGCTATGGGCGCTGGTGCGAGGGCGAGGACGCGACGCCAGCCTATCGCCACCTCGCCAATCTGCTCCGCCTCGTCGGCTGGTCACAGCAGGAAAGCAGCCTGCGCCCCTGGATCCTCAAGACCCCCCAGCACATGCTCGACTTGCCGGCACTGCTGAAGGTGTTCCCGGACGCTCGACTGATCTTCACCCATCGCGATCCGCGCGCGGTCGTCGGCAGCGCGGCGTCGCTCGCCTGGAACCAGACGATCATCTATTCCGATCAGGCAGATCCGCACACCGTCGGCCGCGAATGGTTGCGCAAGACCGGGCTGATGGTCGACCGAATGATGGAGGCGCGCCGGGCGATCCCGGCCGAGCGGATGATCGATGTCCAGTACGACGAGATGGACCGCGATTGGCGCGGAGCCATGGCGCGGGTCTATTGCTTTCTCGGGCTGGAAATGGACAGCGCGGTGACGGGGATGGAGCGCTACGTCGAACGCAGCCGCGCGTTGAAGCGCCGCCCTCATCGATACAGCCTGTCGCAATTCGGCCTCGGCGAGAACGAAGTGCTGGACCGATTGGAGGACTACGTGCGGCGGTTCGATGTTCCAATGGAAGGCGCCGTCCCTCCGCCGCGCCGGCTGTTCGGGCGCTAGGATCCCCGAAGCAGCGGCATCGTAAGGCAGTGGACTCCGCCGCCGCAAGCGGTGAACTGATCGAGATTGGTCTCCGTCACCGTGAACCCGGCGTCGCGCATCATCGCGCTCACCCGCGGAGTGCCGGCTCCGGCGATGATCCGCTGCCCGTCGATCGACACGACATTGCAACCGAGCAGCCGGGATTCCTTGTAAGTGACCGGCAGGATCTTGATGCCGCGCCGGGCGATGGTTTCGAGAAATGAGTCGTCCAGCACCTCGGTGCAGCCGAGCGCCGTCGTAGAATGCAGCATGGAAAAGATCGTATCGAGGTGGAGGAAATGCTCGTCGAACCGGTAGAGCAGGACCTCCCACCCCTCGTGCCGGAAACGCGCGGCAAAGGCCTCCGCGCCCTCGTCATCGGTCCGATTGCCCGATACGCCGACGATCAGAAGTCCCGGACGCGCGACACAAACGTCGCCCCCTTCGATCGAACCGACGGTGACCTGCTCGACACGCGACTGGGTGTGGGTTTCGGCCCACGCCTTGAAGTGAGCCACTTCGACCGCGCGGTGCTTCAGTGCCGGGTTAAGCGCCACCAGACCCCAGGGAGTGCTCACGCCTACATCCCGCGTGAAGCACAAGTCCGGCATCCCCGGGCGCGGGGGAAGCAGGTCCACGGCGGCGCCATTGGCTGCCAGGATCTCGCGCAAGCCGCGATGCTGGGCAAGCGCAGCATGCGTGTCGGATTCAAAACCGTCGCGGATGCTCTCCTTGGTCACCGAACAGCACGGCACCGGCTTCAGGTGATTGGGCGCGCACACCAGAACGCGTCGCAACGTGTCGGTTTCACCGGACACTTCGAGGGAGGGGTTTTCGTGCGTGCGGCGCGCGAACAGGCGGCCGGCTTCCAGTTCCAATTTCATGCAACGACAGCCTTCTAAACGGATTTTCGTTCCGCCGGCAGGTCAGTTCGCCCCAAGAAAAACCGCCGCCACCAGTTCGATGCGCTCGACATCGCGGTAAGACGGGTTGGTCAGTTCCTCGCCAAACACGTCAGGATCAAGGGTGTGGTAATCGAGCGTTCGCTGGTGAGCGGCGGCCAGTCCCTGCAGCCGGGTCTTGAGGCCATCGACCCCGTCGATGATCGCCGAGCCGGTATAGAGGATCATGGTCCCGTGCGCCGACAGTCGGGGCAGCGTGTCGGCAACCATGTCGATCGCCACCTGCGCTCCGTGCAAATCCCCACCGTCACGATAGGCGCGGCTCGCACCGTCGATGATATAGGGTGGGTTGGCGACCGCGAGATCGATCGGAAGGTCGGGGCGCGGAATGCCGCTCGTTTCGATGAACTCGATTTGCGCTCCGGCGGCCTGGGCGTTCACCGAGGCAAACCGCAGCGCCTTGGGATTCACATCGGTGGCGAGCACGCGGGCGGACGGACAGCCCTGGCGGATGACGATCGCGCCCACGCCGGCGCCGGTCCCGATATCGAGCGCCGTCGCGATGCGCTGCCTGTCCAATCTGCCGAGTTCCTGTTCGATCAGGTTAGCGAACCGGTAGCTGTCGGGGCCAAAGAACACTGCGTCTTCATGCATGGTGGGATAGGCTGAATGGACGATCAGATTGTCGCCCAGGCTCGAGATGCGAACGGTGGCCCTTAGCAGGTCGTCGATGCCAACCTCCGCCAAGCCGCCGTCGATGACGATGCGGCGGAGTTCTGGCTCAAGCAGGTCAGGCCGGAAAGGCAGGCTCCATCCGAACACGTCGCGCAGATCGCCCGCCAGCGCCTTGTGCGGCCGCGAGATCACCCGCTGGTGCGTTGCCGGGGTGGGGCTGACGAAGGCGTAACCGCGCTGTAAGAGCGCTTCGAGCAACGCCAGCATATGCTGGTCTCCCTGCGTCCGGCGAGGAGATGAAGGACCGGTCTGATGGATATCGAAGGGCACGCTGCAGCGAACGCGCCTGGCTTAACGCCGGTTCCGGGCGCTGGTCAGGCGCCGCCGGACGGAATGGTGGGCGCGACAGGGATTGAACCTGTGACCCCACCCGTGTGAAGGGTGTGCTCTACCGCTGAGCTACGCGCCCGTCCTGGCGAACTCCCAACCTGGTCGGGATGCGGACAGGGGCGCGCCTTTGCCACCCGGTTGGCTGCTTGGCAAGCGCCTAAGCCACGAGCGCGATCAACCGGGCGACCCAGCCAGACAGCGCCGCCTCATCTGCCCGCTGCACGGTTCCGGCGCACTCCAGGCAGTACGCCTGCATTCCCTGTACCCGGGTCAGCCGATCGGCGTCCCCGGCCAGTTGTGCCAGCACCGACTGGCGGCGCGCGGTGAGGACGCCGAACACGTCGCTCGCGCCGGCGCTTCGCTCGCTTTCCCCGATCAACAGCTGGCGCAGCAGCGTGTCGCCGACGCCTCGCTGTTCACCCAGGTATTCGGCGTGCCAGTCGCCATCGCCCAGCTTGGCCTGCCCGGCCACCCACGCCAGCGCGTCCTGCAAGCCGCCGTGCTGATCGACCAGGCCGATCTGGCGCGCGGTGCCGCCGTCCCACACGCGGCCCTGGCCGACGGCATCGACCCGTTCGCGGGTCATCTTGCGCGATTGCGCAACCCGGGTGATGAAGTCGCCATAACCGTTCTCGATATAGCCCTGGAGCAGGGCGTCGACCTCTGGCGTGAAGCCTGACACCAGATCGGGCTGGCCCGACAACGGTGTCGTCTTCACTCCGTCGGCGTTGAGACCCCAGCGCGCGGCGGCCCGTTCGAACGTTGGCACCACCGCGAAAATGCCGATCGAACCGGTGATCGTACTCGGCTCGGCGAAGATGCGCTGCGCCGGGGTCGACACCCAGTAGCCGCCACTGGCGGCGACATTGGCCATCGACACGGCGACGGGAATCCCCTTCGCCTTGTGCCGCATGATGGCTCGGCGGATCGCCTCGCTCGCCATCACCGAGCCGCCAGGGGAATCGACCCGCACCACCAGGCCCTTGAGGTCATCGTCGAGCGCGTCGTCGAGCACCTGGGCAATCCGGTCACCGCCCGCGGTCCCGGGGCCCGCTTCGCCATCGACGATGTTGCCCGCGATCGTGACGACCCCGATCGCGCCGCCCGCTTTCTCGAGCGGGTTGTCCGCCAGCCATGGATCGAGTTCGGTCCTGGCATAAGCGCCGGGGCTGTCGTCCCACTTGTCCCCGCCCACGATCCGGGCGACGCGCTCGCCGAACGCGACCTTATCGCCCAATTGATCGACCAGGCCGGCCTTCTTCGCCGCGGTCGCCGGATCGAATCCCGCCGACTGCAGCCAGCCCACCGGATCGGCGGTGATCGCCGCCACCTGCGCCTTGGGCCGCGCCTTGGCGACGTTGGCCTGCCATTCGCTCCACAATGCCCCATAAAGCTGGGCGTAGTTCTCGCGCGCCGGCTCGGACATCTCGTTGAGGTAATAGGGTTCGACCGCGCTCTTGTAGGTGCCCACCTTGTAGATCCGGGCGTTGACGTCGAGGTTGCGGAGCAGCTCACCGTAGTACAGGCGGTTGCCGCCCGGCCCGGTGACCACCGCTCCGCCGAGCGGGTCGACCCACACCTCGCTGGCGTGGCTGGCCAGCATGACCCCGCTGTCGGTATAAGCTACGGCCCAAGCCAACACCGGCTTCTTCGCCGCGCGCACCCGGTCGAGCGCAGCGCCCACGTCCTCGATGTGGACCTGGCCCCCGCCGACAAAACGCGACAGGTCGAGCACGACCGCCTTAATCCGGTCATCGGTGGCGGCGGCGTCGAGCGCGTGTACCAGGTCCTGCACATCGTATTCGCCGGCGGGCACCTGGCCCGAGAGCAGCGTGCTGATGACGTCGGGCTGGCTCTTCTCTTCCACGATGATGCCGTCGAGATCGATCAGCAGCGCCCCGTCGCGCACCGCCGCGGGGCTGGGGCGGGCAGTGAGCACCGCATAGAGCGCGAAGAAGAACAGCAGCAGGAACAGCAAGCTGAGGCCATCCTTGACGGCGACGATCAGGTGCCAGACCTTGCGGGCAAAGGACATGTAAGAAGAATTCCCGATAAAGCGTTGCCGGCGATCTAGGGGCTTGCACCGGCGAGCGCCACCCGAATGCACTTGACCGGCCTATGGCGCTCGACCAAGGGCATGGCTTCAATGACATCGGCGGCATTTTCAGGTGGAGCGGGCGCATCGCCCGGACGCTATCCGGCGGGCGCACGTGCCTTCCCGCACCGCGACCTGCTGGCGATCGCCCAGCTTGAGCGGCACGAAATCCTCTACCTGCTCGATGAAGCTGAGCAGTGGGTCCAGCTCAACCGCAGCGCTGCCAAGCGCAGCGATTTGCTGGCCGGCCTGACGGTGATCAACGCGTTCTTCGAGAATTCCACCCGCACACTGTTGAGCTTCGAGATCGCCGGAAAGCGGCTGGGCGCCGACGTGGTCAACATGCACGCCGCGCAATCGAGCGTGAAGAAGGGCGAAACGCTGATCGACACCGCGATCACGCTGAACGCGATGCGGCCCGATGCGATCGTCATCCGCCACGGCAGCAGCGGCGCGACGGCGCTGATCGCCGACAAGGTCGATTGCCCGGTGCTCAACGCCGGCGACGGGCAGCACGAGCATCCGACGCAAGCGTTGCTCGATGCGCTGGCGCTGCGTCATGCCTTGCGCGCACGGGGTGAAACGGCCGACGACTTCACCGGCATGACGGTCACGATCTGCGGCGACCTGCTTCACAGCCGGGTCGCGCGGTCCAACATCCTGTGCCTGCAGGCGATGGGGGCCAGCGTGCGGGTGTGCGCGCCGCCATCGCTGCTGCCGAGCCATATCGAAGCGATGGGCGTCACTGCCTTCACCGACTTTGACCGCGCACTGGAAGGCGCGGACGTGGCGATGATGCTGCGCTTGCAGACCGAGCGGATGAGCGGGCAGTTCGTCCCCTCCGCCCGCGAGTATCACCACCTTTACGGCCTTACGCACCAACGGCTTGCGCGCGCCGCGCCAAACGCGCTCGTCATGCACCCCGGCCCGATGAACCGCAGGGTGGAAATCGATAGCGAAGTGGCCGATTTGCTCGACAGGTCCCTCATCACCGCGCAGGTCGAAATGGGCGTGGCGATCCGCATGGCCTGCCTGGAGGTGCTGACCCGGCGCCGCCGCGAAGTGGCGGGCTGGGAATGAGGCAGGCGCGCCCTCTGATGATCGTTGGCGGCCGGGTGGTGCTGCGCGACGGTGTTCGCAGGGGCGCGCTGCGGCTCGCAGGCGGGCGCATCGCCGGGTTCGCCAATCCGTGTGACGGCGACGAAGTGATCGACGCAAAGGGGCTGCTCATCGCGCCGGGACTGGTCGATCTCGGGGTGTTCGCGGTCGACAAGCCGGCGTTCCGCTTCGGCGGGATCACCCGCGCCGGGTTGATGCCCGACCAGCACCCGCCGCTCGACTATCCGGCGCGGGTCAACTTTATCGCCAAGAGCGGCAAGCCCGATCTGTGGGTCCACCCGCTGGCAGCCGCGACGGTGGGTCTGGCCGGGCACGAACTGGCCGAGATCGCGCTGATGCGGGACGCCGGCGCGCGCGCGGTCGCCACGGGTCGCAAGTGGATCGGCGATTCAGGCGTGATGCTGCGGCTGCTGCAGTACTCCGCCATGCTGGACCTGGTGGTGGTGGTCCATGCAGAGGATGCGGGCCTTGCGGGGGATGCGGCGGCGACCGCGGGCGAGATGGCGACCCGTCTCGGCCTGCCCGGCGCGCCTGCCGAGGCGGAAGCGCTCGCCGTCGCCCGCGATATCGCGCTGGCGGAACTCAGCGGAGCGCGGGTGCACTTCCGCCAGGTGACCACCCGCGCGGCGCTGGCGCTGGTGCGCTCAGCCAAGGCGCGGGGCGTTGCAGTGACCGCGGGGATCACCCCGGCGCACTTCATGCTGTCCGACCTGGCGACGATGAACTTCCGCACATTCGCGCGGCTGTCGCCGCCGCTGCGGAACGAGGATGATCGCCAGGCGGTACGCGAAGCCCTGGCGGACGGCACGATCGACGTGATCGCCAGCGGGCACGATCCACGCGGCCCGGAAGACAAACGTCTACCCTTCGCCGATGCCGCTCCTGGCATGGCAGGGGCCGAAACCCTGCTCGCCATGACGCTCACGCTGGTGCGGGACGGGGTCATCGACTTGCCCCGCGCATTCGATCTTCTCGCGGGCGCCCCGGCGCGCCTGTTGGGCGTCGAGGCAGGCGAACTGCGCGAAGGCTGCGAGGCAGACGTGGCACTGATCGATCCCGAACGGCCATGGGTGATCGACGGCCGCGAAATGGCAGCGACCGCGGGCAATACCCCGTTCGATCGCCAACCGACCCAGGGGCGGGTGGTGGCGCTCTACAAGGGCGGTTTGGCGCTTTAACGCCGAAAAGGCCCCTCCCGCGGGTGCGGGAGAGGCCTTCGCTCGGTGGCTTGTGAAACGGGTTAGCGGCGCGCCATGCGCACCCCGGTATTGACCGCGCCCGGCAGCGGCCGGCCTTCGGCCCAGGCGATGCACTGTTCGCCCTTGCCGCGCACCGTCGAGCAGACAGAGCTTGCCTGAGCCCGCTGGAGGCCGCCGGCGCTGACCCGGTAATACGTCTTGCCGCGCACCACCGCCTTGGTGATCACCATGTCGAAGGCGGAGAGCTGCGGGAACCGCTTGGCGTAAATGGCCCATGCGCGCTGGGCACTGGCTTCGGAAGAGAAGGAGCCGAGCTGCACGAGATGGTCGCCGGACTGACTGGCTGCGACGGTCCGGTTCGCGGCTTTGCGGACCGGCTTGGCCGAAGCGACGCGGGTCGGAGCCTGCTGGATCACCGGCTGGGCGACAAATTCCGCAGCGGAAGCGATCATCTGTGCAGGTGTCGCGCCACCGGGCGCTTGCGCGGCGAACGCGGTGTCGAAGTCTGCCGTGGGCACGGGGGTGGGCGCGGGCGCAGGAGCAGGAGCGGCCACTGCCACCTGCATCGCCACCGGGGCGGGCTGGGCGGCTGGTGCATAGCTGCCGACTGGCGGCAATTCGCCACCGGCAAAGGCGAATTCCTGCGCTGGCGCGGATTCGGTCACCGGGGCGGCGGCGACGGCTGCTGCCTCGGCCACCAGCTGGCCGTGGCTCGGGTGATTGGCGAGCGCCAGTTCGACCGGCTGCCCGGCGTCGGCCACCGCCCGCGTGCCCAGCAAGGCCGCGACGCGGTTCCTCGACTGGTCAGGCGTCGAAAGCGCCGCCCACTGCGTCAGTCGCGCGCCGAGCTGATCGGCGGGCACATCTTCGGCCGCCATGATCCGGGCGCCGGCCCAATCGCCGCCCAGGGCGAGCGCGTAGGCCAGGTTCTGGCGCACCTTGGGCGTGTTGTCTCCGCTGCGCAGGGCATTCGACAGCACGAACGCACCCTGCTGCGGTTCACCGGCGAGGGCGAGCGCCAGGCCCAGGTCCGCCGCGGCGATATCGTCGCCATAATCGCTGAGGACGCGCAACGCGGCTGCCCGGTCGCCCGAGGCCACCGACGCCAGCGCGAAGCCCAACACTGTGCGCGGTCTGGTATCACCCAGCGTCATCGCGTCATCGAAGCTGGTGCGCGCGGCCAGGAAGCGGCCGGCATCCATGTACGCCGCGCCCAGCATCGTGCGATAGCTTGCGTTGCGCGGGTCGGCCAGCACGGCGGCTTCCGCATTAGTGATCGCCGAGCCGCTGTTGCCTCGCGTCATGGCGACCTCGGCCTTGCTCGCCGACAAGTCGGCACGCGGCGCGACATTGGTGGCGCAGCCTGCCAGCGCGGTGGAAGCGAGCGCTGTACCGGCGGCCAGCGCCAGCATGCGAGAGGTGCGGTTCGTGCGGGTGATCATGGTATCTTCCCCTGTGGTCGCGTTCAGCGCCGCTGGACCTGCGCGGCGAGCGTATCGAGTTCGGGCATGTCAGCGAGCAGCGCGTCGAGCGCGTCGGTCACCAGCGCCTGTGCGCTCACGCCCTTGATGGTGGTGGCAAGCCGCAGCTTCAGATGGCGGTGCGGATCGAGCCGCAGCGTAAATGCGGCCCGGCCGGTCCGCTGTTGCACCGAACGCCGTTTGGTCGGTGCCGGGGCGGGGGCCATTTCCGGTGCCGGTGCATCGAGACGCTCGGCGAGTTGTTCCTGCTGGCGAACCACGGCCGGAAGCGGAGCCTCGGTGTCCGTTTCTTCGACCACGCGCGGCATCGGGGTGAGCTGATATACCTCCGCGCCGGTCGCGACGGCAGGCTCGTGCTCGCCCATGTCGTTCCAGCCGAGATCCTCGAGCTGGTCGGGCGCGGGTGCCGTCATGGGTTCGGCTGCCGTCATCGCGGCGAGCGCTGCATGCTGCGGACGCATGGCCGGCTTCGCGCCGCCCTTGCGAGCGAGCAGCGACGGGCTGAGCGAGGCGAAGGTGACTTCGGCCATCTGCGATTCGGCCTTTCTCTCGTGCCTGCGCTTACTGCGCCACCCGGCGGCCGAAGCCGCCCTGGGGACGATATGCGCTGGGCGCGGCGGACACCGCGTTGGGCGCGGCGAACACGGTGCGGCGGAAGTTCTTCTCCAGCCGGTCGGACACGTAGTTCCACAACGCGGCGACCTCGGCGGCCGAACGGCCTTCGGGGTCGACTTCCATCACCGTGCGGCCGTCGATCATCGAGGCGGCGAAGTCAGTGCGGTGGTGCAGCGTGATTGGCGCGACGGTGCCGTGCTGGCTCAGCGCGACGGCGGCCTCGGACGTGATCTTGGCCTTGGGCGTCGCGGCGTTGACTACGAAGATCAGCGGCTTGCCTGCCCGTTCGCACAAGTCGACCGTGGCGCCGACGGCGCGCAGATCGTGCGGGCTGGGGCGGGTGGGGACGACGATCAATTCGGCCACGCCGATGACCGACTGGATCGCCATCGTGATCGCCGGCGGAGTATCGATCACCGCCAGTTTGAAGCCCTGCTGGCGCAGCACCTGAAGATCGCTGGCGAGTCGCGCCACCGTCGTCTGGGCGAAAGCCGGATATTCGGCTTCCCGCTCGTTCCACCAGTCGGCCAGCGATCCTTGCGGATCGATGTCGATCAGCACCACCGGCCCGGCACCGGCGCGCTGCGCCTGTACGGCCATGTGCCCGGACAAGGTTGTCTTGCCCGATCCACCCTTCTGCGAAGCCAATGCCAGTACCCGCAAGGCTGGTCCCCCTGAAAAACCCGTTGCCAAAGTGCACCCATGCACCCTTCGCCAGCCGAGATCGCAGCATACCCCTAATTTAACGTTAATCCTCCCGCCGGCGGCGCCACTGCCGGGCGCCTAAAAGTGCCTTCACAGAAACTCTTTGCTAACGGCTGGTTCACTATGTCACGCTGGTCATCAACCCGTTCATCGGGCGACAGGGGAAGAGCTCGATCACCATGCGCCTGACGCACTCCATCGCCATCACGATGCTCGCGGCGGGGCTCGCTTTCGGTTCGATCCCGGCGCACGCGGACGTGAAAGCGGGCGTGGACGCATGGGCTTCGGGAGACTTCGCGCGCGCGATCGCGGAATGGAAGGAGCCCGCCGCCAAGGGCGATGCGGATGCTTTATTCAACCTCGCCCAGGCGTATCGGCTGGGGCGCGGGGTGCCCGAGAACATCCAAGAAGCCGAGAACCTGTATGCGCGCGCGGCGGCGAAGGGGCATCTCAAGGCGGCGGACAACTATGGCCTGCTGCTGTTCCAGGACGGCCGCCGCGAGCAGGCCCTGCCGTATGTCACCGCCGCTGCCGAGCGCGGCGATCCGCGTGCGCAGTACCTGCTGGGGATCGCCTATTTCAACGGCGACCTGGTCGTGCGCGACTGGGTGCGGGCTTACGCGCTGCTAACGCTGGCGAACGCGGCTGACCTGCCGCAGGCGCGGCCCGCGATCCAGCAGATGGACGAATTCGTGCCGTTGGCGCAGCGCCAGCAAGCGCAGTCGCTGGCGGCGCAGATGCGCGCGCAGGCAGATGCCATCCGCACTGCGCAGTTGTCTGCGGCGGATCTGGGGCAGGGCTTCGATGGCGTAGTGCAGACGCCGGCGCGCACCGCCGCGGTGCAGGCATTTCAGCCGATTGCTGGCGCGCCGGCTCCGCTGTCCGTGGCTTCTGCGGAAGCAGCGGTGGCCGAAGCCATGCGCGCGACCGGCACCGAAAGTCCGGCTGATGCCGGAGCGGACTTTGCCAGGCCGGCGCGGGCCCAGGTTGCCGCTGCGCCGCCGGTGCGCGAGCGCGCGCAGGTGCAAGCGGCGCGCGCCGCTTCGCCCGCTCGCGCCGAAGCGCATCACACGAGCGGGCCGTGGAAGGTCCAACTCGGTGCCTTTGCAGTGGCCGGCAACGCCGACCGGCTGTGGTCGCAGTTGACGGGCAAGTCAGTGCTTTCCGGCAAGAGCAAAGTCACTATGCGATCCGGACGGTTGACCCGGCTCCTAGCAGCCGGGTGGGCGACCCAGGGCGACGCGCAAGGTGCGTGCAACGCGCTCAAGGCGGCGGGGCAGGGCTGCATCGTCACCCGTTGAGCCGGGGCCGCGACCGGCCTACGGGCGCGCGGTGAGCGCTGCCGATCCTTCCGCCCTGCCGACGGCGACCGGCGAGCGACTGGTAAGCCTCGATTTCATTCGCGGCATCGCGGTCATGGGCATCCTGGCCGCCAACATCGTCGCCTTTGGGCAACCTTACATGGCCTACATGTGGCCCGGCGGTTTTGTGACCGCGCACGGCCCGGTTTCCGATTGGCTATGGGTTGCTCAGTTCGTCTTCGTCGACGGCAAGATGCGCGGATTGTTCACGCTATTGTTCGGGGCGGGGCTGGTTCTGTTCGCCGACCGGGTGACAGTGCGTGGGGGTTCGACCTGGGTGCAGGTGCGGCGGCTTGGGTGGCTGCTGGTCTTTGGGCTGGCGCATTATTACCTGCTGTGGCGCGGCGACATCCTGACCCTTTATGCTCTATGCGGGTTGATCGCGCTGTTCGCTTTGCGCTTGCCAGCGGTCCACCAACTAGCCGCGGGCCTGACCGTGTACGTATTCGGCGCGGTGCTGAACTCGGTGCAATACGGGCTGATGTGGGCCGCCAGCGAGATGTCGTTGGGTGCGGACCCGCAGTATGCGCCGCTGGCGCGCGATGCGGTCGCCATGCTCGACGGTGAACGCGCTGACGCCTTGCGCGAGATCGCGATCAACACCCGCGGCTCGTATGCCGACTACGTCGCCCACGCGTTGGGCGATCATCGGTGGAACTGGATCGACCAGTTCACGCACACCGCGCTCGAAACGGTGCCATTTATGCTGGTCGGCATGGCTCTTTATCGGGCCGGGCTGTTTGACGGGAGAATTGACCGGCGCACCCAGGCCCGGTGGGGCTGGTGGGGGCTGGGCGCCGGTACGGCCATGACGCTCGCGCTCGCGCTGTGGGCCGTCGCCGATGGGCTGACCTACACGGGCACGATGTTCGCCTTTCTGGGACCCCAAACCCTCACCCGGGTGCCGGCGATCCTGGGCCTTGCGGCGCTGCTCGCGCTGTGGGCGCCGCGGGCGACCGGCTGGCTTGGGCGCCGGGTCACGGCGGCGGGCCGGATGGCGTTTTCGAATTACCTTGGCACCTCCCTCATCATGCTGGTGGTGTTCCAGAGCTGGGGCCTGAACCTGTTCGGCGCGCTCGACCGCCCGAAGCTGTATCTCGTGGTGTTGCTGGCATGGCTGGCGATGCTCGCATGGTCGCAGCCATGGCTTGCGCGGTTCCGGTATGGCCCGCTCGAGTGGCTGTGGCGCTGTCTCACCTACGGTCGGATTTTCCCGCTGCGATAGCACTTGCTCTTGCGACTTGTTCGCATTAGCTTCCGATTCGTCATGTACATCTGTGTCTGCAACGCCATCAAGGAATGCGAGCTGCGCCGGGCGGCGCTGCGGAGCACCGGCGATGCAGAGGCGCTCTATGCGGCGCTCGGCAAGCGACCGAACTGCGGTCAATGCCTGGACGAAGCCGACGAGATCGTGGAGGAAGAGCGGACACTCGCCTCCGTCCCCATTGCTGCCTGACGCTGCGACGCACTCGCAATTGGCGGATTTCCGCCGTTTACCGGCTGTTTTCCTTGCTCGCTTGGCCGCGCGTGGCCATAACCACGGCTAGGCCGCGACAGGAGATACCACAGTGAAGAGCGACCCCCAGGTCATCGATTTTCTCAATCGCGCGCTCACGAACGAACTGACCGCGATCAACCAGTACTGGCTGCACTACCGCGTGCTGCACCACTGGGGCATCCAGAAGCTGGCCGAATACGAGCGTCACGAATCGATCGATGAGATGAAACACGCCGACGTGCTGGCAGAGCGCGTCCTGTTTCTCGATGGCCTACCCAACTTCCAGGCGATCCACCGGCTGAAGGTGGGGGAAACGGTCGAGGAGATTCTGCGCGCCGACTTGGCGCTGGAGATGGAAGCGATCCCGCTGCTGCGCGACGCTATCCAGCACTGCGAAACGGTGCGCGACTATGTCAGTCGCGAAATCTTCGAGCGGATCCTCGAAAGCGAGGAAGAACACGTCGACTTCCTCGAGACCCAGTTCGAGATGATCGAGCGCATGGGTCTGCAGAACTACGTCCAGCTCCACAGCGAGCCGGCGGGCGAAGGCGGGACGGGCGCCTAGTCCTTCCCGAACGGGTTCTTCGGGCTTTTCAGCACGATCCGCAGCGGCACCCCGTCGAAGCCGAGTGCGCTGCGGATCGAATTCAGCAGATACCGTTCATAGCTCGCGGGCAGCATGTCCAGCCGGGTGCCGAACACCACGAACCGCGGCGGGCGCGTGCCGGCCTGCGTGATATAGCGCAGCTTGATGCGCTTGCCCTTTGGGGCCGGCGGCGGGTTGGCTTCCAGCGCATCGTCGAACCAGCGGTTGAGGGCGGCTGTCGGCACCCGTTTCGACCAGGCATCGCGCAGCACGAATGCCGCCTGCAGCATCTGGTCCAGCCCCTTCCCCGTCCGCGCGCTCACCGCGAACACCGGCACGCCCTTGACCTGCGATAGGCCGTCCTCAAGCGCACCCTTGATGCCGTTGAACAGGCTGCTCGCGTTCTCGGCGATGTCCCATTTGTTGATCGCGATCATCAGCGCGCGGCCTTCTTCCAGCACGTGCGCGGCGATCTTGAGGTCCTGATGTTCAAGCCCGCGCGTCGCGTCGAGCAGCAGGACGACCACTTCGGCGAAATCGACCGCGCGCTTGGCATCGGCGACCGACATCTTTTCCAGCTTGTCGACCACCTGGGCGCGCTTGCGCATCCCGGCGGTGTCGATCAGCCGCACGTCGCGCACCTCGCCGTCCGCATCGGTCCACTGCCAGTCGACCGCGATCGAATCGCGGGTGATCCCCGCCTCCGGCCCGGTGAGCAGGCGATCCTCGCCCAGGAAACGGTTGATCAGGGTGGATTTGCCGGCGTTCGGCCGCCCGACGATGGCCAGCTTGAGGGGCCCGAGTTCAAGCTCCTCCATGTCAGCGGGCTCGCCTGCGCGGTCAGCGGCCTCACGCTCGGCCTCCGCCGCGCCGATCAGGGGCCACAGCGCTTCGAACAGGTCGGCCACGCCTTCGCCGTGCTCTGCACTGAGCGCCACGGGTTCGCCGAAACCAAGGGAGAATGCCTCGAACAGACCGGCGTCGCCGGCGCTGCCCTCGGCCTTGTTGGCCACCGCCACCACCGGAATCTCCTGCGTGCGCAGCCAGCGGGCGATCTCCTCGTCCAGCGGCGTCAGGCCGGCGCGAGCGTCGATCACGAATAGCGCCGCATCGGCTCCCTCGACGCTGACCTCGGTCTGCTTGCGCATCCGGCCGGGGAGGGTCTCCTCGTCCTCGTCTTCCCACCCGGCGGTGTCCACGATCGTGAACTCCAGTCCGGCCAGCACCGCGTCGCCCATGCGGCGGTCGCGGGTGACGCCGGGCTGATCGTCGACTAGGGCGAGCTTCTTGCCGACCAGCCGGTTGAACAGGGTCGATTTGCCGACGTTGGGCCGGCCGATGATGATGACCTCGGGTTTCATGCCCGCCTCAGGTGGCCGCTCGGCACGCGCTTGGCAAGCGAAGCGGTCGGTAGGACGATGTTAACCTTGGCGCGGCAGCTTAAGGGACATGAGGGGTAGGTTCATCATCGTGGCCGGTGCGATCGGCCTGGGCTGGTCCGGCATGGCGCAGGCTGACGCCTCGGCCAGCTTCGATCCGGGGCAGCGCGCCGAGAGCCAGGAGTTGCAGCCCTATCTGCAATGCGTGCCCTATGCGCGCGAACGGTCCGGCGTGCAGATCTATGGAGATGCCCGAACCTGGTGGGACCAAGCGGCCGGACGCTACAAGCGCGGTATTCGGCCCCGGGCCGGCGCGGTGATGACATTCCGCCCCTCCGGCGCGATGACGCTGGGCCATGTCGCCGCCGTGGCGCGGGTGATCGACGACCGGACCGTGCTGCTCGATCACGCTAACTGGTCGCCGATCGGCGGGCGTCGCGGGCAGATCGAGCGCGGGGTCAAGGCCGTGGACGTGTCGCCCGCTAATGATTGGAGCCAGGTACGCGTGTGGTACGATCCGATCGGCGGCCTCGGAACGACCGCGTGGCCGGTAGCGGGTTTCATCTACAACGAGCGCGACAACGGGGACGCCCCGTTAGGCGGACCGCGCGTGC
This sequence comes from Parafrankia sp. BMG5.11, assembly GCF_004337455.1. NCBI lineage: Bacteria > Bacillati > Actinomycetota > Actinomycetes > Frankiales > Frankiaceae > Parafrankia > Parafrankia sp. BMG5.11. The sequence continues at coordinate 163,743 of NZ_SJXI01000002.1, forward strand.
TGGCAAGCGCAGGCTATAGCGCGCACGCGGTGCAGCCGCCGATCTCCGCCAAACCGACCAAGCGGTTCGCTGCGGCATTCGCCTCTTTGGAAAGCCCGCGCGTCGAGAAACCCGCGCCAAGGCGCGTAGCGCTAATGCAGGCGCCGGTGCGAACGGCAGGCAGGTCAGCGTCGGGCGATCCGATCGCGACCGCACTAGCGCGTTACGACCGCTAGTCGGACTTGCGGGCCACCGGCGGCTCGTCGCCCAAGTCCTCAAACCAGGCTTCGACGGGGCCGTTGAGCTTTAGTGTCAGCGGCTGCCCCTTGCGGTCCATCGTTTTGCCCGCCTGCACCCGAATCCAGCCTTCGGAGATGCAATACTCCTCCACGTCGGTCCGTACCCGGTCCTTGAACCGGATGCCTATTCCGCGCTGAAGCGAATCGGCATCGAAGTACGGGCTCTGCGGGTTGACCGAGAGGTGATCGGGGGGTGTCTGGCTTTGCTCGTCGCTCATGGGTCGGGCCCTTAGTCGGCACGGGCCTGACCGGCAAGTCAGTCGGGCGGCAGTTCAGCCTCGGGCGGCGCCGCCCGTTCCGGGTCCGGGCGGACACCGGCATTGCGGCGCTCGATGTCGATTTCGCTGGGGCCGATGTCGAGCACCGGGCCGTCGTCCGCAAAATCGCGGTCGTCTTCACCCAGTTGATGGGCTGACAGCGGCGTGTTCGCCGGGTCTGGCGGTGGGACGGGAGTGCCCATGCTCAGTTCAGCGGCGGCAGTTCGGTCGGCTGCTGGCCGGGTTGCAAGGTATCGGGCGAAGGCGCCTCGATCTCGCCGGGCTGCTGCATCGGCTCTTCCGCCGGCGCTTGCGAGGGCTGGGTTTCCGGGGGGCTTTGCGGGTCGATCCGGTCGGGACCGGGGTCGGGCCGGATTTCGGGATTGGAGGCCATGGGCAGTTCCTTTCGTCGGGCATCAACGCGGGGATACGGCTGGGTGTTCCACGCGGCTTGCCCTTTGCCCGCGCGCGCTGTAACGGCGCACCCCTGTTCGCGCAGCGGGGCCTAACAGCCCACGCGCGGCTGCGTTCGGGATGCGGGCGTGGCGGAATTGGTAGACGCGCTGGTTTTAGGTACCAGTATCGCAAGATGTGGGGGTTCGAGTCCCTTCGCCCGCACCACCTTCCGCCCGGGCCCGAGCGCAGTGACACGTTTGCATCGAAAAGGCTTTTGACCGTCCCATGAAGATCGAAGAGACCACCAACGAAGGCCTGCGCCGCACCTATGCCGTGACCATCCCGGCTCAGGACATCGACGCTGCGATCGAAGCCGAGGTGAAGAAGATCGCGCCTCAGGTGCGCATGCCCGGCTTCCGCCCCGGCAAGGTGCCGGCGAACCTCGTCAAGAAGATGCACGGCGAGGCGATCCACGGCCAGGTGGTCAACGAGCAGATCCAGGGCGCGGTCGACGGCCTGATGCGCGACAAGCAACTGCGTCCCGCGATGCAGCCGCAGGTCCAGTTCGGAGACGGGTATGAGCAGGGCAAGGACGCGACCCTGACGGTCGATGTCGAAGTGCTGCCCGAGATCGAGGCGCCGTCGCTCGACGGTCTCAAGCTGGAACGGCTGACGGTGCCGGTTGCCGACAGCGAAGTGGACGAGGCGGTGAACAATATCGCCAGCCAGCAGAAGACCTTCAAGGATGCACCGAAGAACCGGAAGGCCGCTGACGGCGACCAGCTGATCATCGACTTCACCGGCTCGATCGACGGGGTCGAATTCGAAGGCGGCAAGGCGGAAGAGACCCCGCTGGTGATCGGCGCCAACCGCTTCATCCCCGGGTTCGAAGAGCAGCTTGCCGGTGCCAAGGCCGGCGACGACAAGACCATCACGGTCACTTTCCCGGCCGACTATCCGGCCAAGGAACTCGCCGGCAAGGATGCCCAGTTCGCAATCCACGTGCACAAGGTGCAGGTCGAAGACGAAACCGCGGTGGACGAGGAATTCGCCAAGTCGCTCGGCCTCGAAAGCCTGGAGCAACTGCGCGGCCTGCTGAAGGGCCAGCTGGAGCAGGAGCTGAACGGTCTTACCCGCACCGCCATGAAGCGTCAGCTGCTCGACACGCTCGCTTCTGGTCACGACTTCCCGGTGCCGCAGGGCATGGTCGATGCCGAATTCGAACAGATCTGGCAGCAGCTTCAGCAGGAAGCCGCTGGCGAGGAAGACCCTGAGGCTGCGCTCAAGGAGATCGAAGCCGAAAAGGCCGATTACCGCGCCATTGCCGAACGCCGCGTGCGTCTGGGGCTGCTGCTGTCCGAAATCGGCCAGGCAAACGGGGTGCAGGTGACCCAGCAGGAAATGAGCATGCTCATCCAGCAGGCAGCCCAGCAATACCGCCCGGAAGACCGTGACCGGTTCATGGAACTGATCCGCACCAACGACATGGCCGCCGCCCAGCTGCGCGCGCCCCTGTATGAAGACAAGGTGGTCGATTTCCTGTTCGACAAGGCAGATATCACCGACCGTGAGGTGACCCGCGAGGAACTGCAGGCCGCGATCGAGGCAGAGGAAACTCCTGCCCCCGCCGCTGCCGCAAGCCCGGCCGGAAAGAAAAAGGCGCCGGCGAAGAAGGCCGCCAAGGCGCAACCAGCCGCCGATGCTCCGGCTGAGGACGCTCCGGTTGCCAGCGAGGCTTCGTCGGAAGAAGCGACGCCTGCGAAGCCGGCAAAGAAAGCCGCGGCCAAGAAGAACGCTGAGCCGACCGAAGACAAGCCGGCGGCCAAGAAAGCACCGGCGAAAAAGGCTGCCGCCAAGAAGTAAGCTGCGCTGCGGCGGAACCGGCCGCTATGTAAGCCGGTTCACGCCGTATGGAGCACTGGATCCGCGAATTTACCCTCGCCACCTCGCTGGTGGTGGAGGGTATCGCGGCGCTGATCGTCGCGTTCGCGGTTGCCGAAGCGGTCGCGCGGCTGGTTATGTCAATCCCCCGCCACAGCGGCGCGGCGCCCGGGCACGTGTCTCATGGCGCGAAGGAAGAGATCCGGTTGCGGCTGGGGCGCTGGCTGGCGCTGGCGCTGGAACTGCTGCTCGGTGCCGACATCCTGCGCACGGCGGTCGCGCCGACCTGGTCGGAGATCGGCCAACTTGCTGCCGTTGCCGCCATTCGCACCTTGCTCAATTTCTTCCTCCAGCGCGAGATCGCGGCTGAGGAGGTACGCAAGAATGCGCAGAGGGCTAAGCCTGACGAGAGTGATGGCCGCGGCGGAGCGGCAGATCCGACGGCGGAATAGGCTCATCTGCCGCTGAAGCTGGCCAACGCGAATGCCGCGGGGAGCACTTGCCGCTTCGCGCGACATTCCACCGGGGATTGCTCGCGTCGGGGTTAACGCCCTTGAACATGCGCCGGCCACTCGCGACATAGGCGGCCGACAAGAGACGGAAGGACAGAGTTTCCATGATCGACGTGTTGGGCGGCTACGGCGAGACCTACGGCAGCCAGGGCAAGTTCACTCGCGACCCGTTCACCGGCGCGCTGGTGCCGGTGGTGGTCGAGCAGACGAGCCGCGGCGAGCGCAGCTTCGACATCTTTTCCCGCCTGCTGCGCGAACGCATCGTGTTCGTGACCGATCAGGTGGAAGACAACATGGCTTCGCTGATCGTGGCGCAGCTGTTGTTCCTCGAAAGCGAAAACCCGTCCAAGCCGATCAGCATGTACATCAATTCGCCCGGCGGCGTGGTCACGGCCGGCATGGCGATTCACGACACCATGCAGTATATCAAACCGCGCGTTTCCACCGTCTGTGTCGGGCAGGCTGCGTCGATGGGCAGCTTCCTGCTCGCCGCCGGTGAGCCGGGCATGCGCATCGCGCTGCCCAATGCGCGGATCATGGTGCACCAGCCTTCGGGCGGCGCGCGTGGCATGGCTTCGGATATCGAAATCCAGGCACGCGAGATCCTGCGCATGCGCACTCGTCTCAACGATCTGTACGCCAAGTACACCGGTAAATCGCTGGAGGAGATCGAGAAGGCGATGGACCGCGACACCTTCCTCGAGGCCGAGGAAGCCCGCGCGTTCGGCATCGTCGACAAGGTGTTCGAAACCCGCCCGGAGAGTGAGACCACCGGCGAGGGCGAGGGCAGCGGCGGCGCGCCGGAGTGAGCCGTAGCATTTCGGCAACCGTGCCCCTTCAGCTTGGCGCAAGGCGCTCAGTGCTAGGCGCTGCAGGTTGATTATCGAAAATCCGGCCCTACGGTCGGCGAATCCCGCATTGCTGCAAGCCGCGGGGCTCGAAGGTATCAGGATATGACCAAGTTGAGCGGATCGGACTCGAAAAGCACTCTGTACTGCAGCTTCTGCGGCAAGTCGCAGCACGAAGTGCGCAAGCTGATCGCGGGCCCCACCGTGTTCATCTGCGACGAATGCGTCGAGCTGTGCAACGACATCATCCGTGAAGAAACCAAGGCCGGGATTGCCGGGCGCAAGGAAGGCGATGTGCCGACCCCGCTCGATATCTTCGTCACGCTCAACGATTACGTGATCGGGCAGGACCGCGCCAAGCGCGTTCTGTCAGTCGCGGTGCACAACCACTACAAGCGGCTGAAGCACGGCGGCAAGGCGGGCGACGTAGAGCTCGCCAAGTCGAACATCTTGCTCGTCGGCCCGACCGGGTGCGGCAAGACGCTGCTCGCGCAGACGCTGGCGCGCACATTCGACGTGCCCTTCACCATGGCCGACGCCACCACGCTGACCGAAGCCGGTTACGTGGGCGAGGATGTCGAGAACATCATTCTGAAACTGCTGCAGGCGTCCGACTACAACGTCGAAAAGGCGCAGCACGGGATCGTCTACATCGACGAGATCGACAAGATCACCCGCAAGGCGGAAAACCCCTCGATCACCCGCGACGTGTCGGGCGAAGGCGTGCAGCAGGCGCTGCTCAAGCTGATGGAGGGTACCACTGCGTCAGTCCCGCCGCAGGGTGGGCGCAAGCATCCGCAGCAGGAATTCCTGCAGGTGGACACCACCAACATCCTGTTCATTTGCGGCGGTGCGTTCGCCGGGCTCGACAAGATCATCGCCGACCGCCTGCAGAAGCGCTCGATCGGCTTCGGCGCGCACGTCGCCGATCCGGACAAGCGCCGGGTGGGCGAGCTGCTCCAGAAGTGCGAGCCGGAGGATCTCCTGAAGTTCGGGCTGATCCCCGAATTCGTCGGCCGCCTGCCGGTGATCGCCACGCTCAATGACCTCGACGTCGATGCGCTGGTGCAGATCCTGTCGGAGCCGAAGAACGCGCTCGCCAAGCAGTACGCCAAGCTGTTCGAGCTTGAGGACGTGGAACTCACCTTCACCGACGACGCCCTGCGCGCGATCGCCGAACGCGCCATCCAGCGTAAGACCGGCGCGCGAGGCTTGCGCTCGATTGTCGAGGGCATGCTGCTCGACACGATGTTCGACCTGCCCGACATGGACGGGGTAACCGAGATCGTCGTCGACAAGGATGTGGTCGAAGGCCGCAAGGACCCGGTCCGGGTGGTCGAGGCCAAGAAGGACAAGGAAGAAGCTGCCTGAGCATGGCGGCCACGGTGATCGTGATGGCGATCGCCGGGGTCGCCGTCCTGTTCGGTCTCGCGTTGCGAACCAGCCGGCGCTTCGGACGCTTCGAGCAGCTGCCCACACACTTTGACTTGCGCGGCCGGGCCGATGCGTTCGGGCCGGCCAGGGTCATTCTGTGGATAGTCCCCGGCATCCTGATGAGCACGTTGGCACTGATTGCCGCGATCATGGTCATCGTCCCGCGCGAGGCGCAGAACGGCAATCCGGTGGTGGGCATCGTGATCACGGTGGTGACGCTGGTTGGCGCGCAAGTGCTGATTGCGTGGCTTCTAGAACGATGGGCGGCAACGCAGGTCTAAGTGTGACTCGCTCGCCCCCGTTGCTCAGAATCGGTTGGCCAATCTCATCAGGCGCGCCCGAACCTCGGCCATGTCGATCGACACAGTCGCCGGGTGCGGGACGTTCTTCAGCGCAGGGAGGGCCAGCGACGCGTAGTGGCTTGCCTCCTTCTTGCGTCCGGCAAGATCAAGCACCAGCGCCTTGGCCACGAAGACTTCGGGATCGGCGCCAAAGGCGCCGTCTTCCGCCACGTCATCCATCAGGGCCATTGCGCGCGGCAAACGCTCCGTGCGGCGGAACGCGCCTACGAGGAACAGGTAATCGACCGGCTGGATTACAGACGAGCGCGACCCGGGCGGACGGTCCAGCGCCGTCTCATACGCGCCGAGCGCTCCATCGATGTCCCCCAGCGCCACCTTGGCAGTCGCAAGGTAAAGCAGCGCCCGCGGCGTTTCGAACTCGTCGCCGAACGCGATGGCGCGCTCTAGCAGGTCGACCGCCACATCGGGATGCCGGGCGATCAGGTGAAAGCCCTGGAGCGACAGGTTCTGCGCTTTTTGATGGCGTGAGCGGGCGAGGCGCCGCTCGAAATCGGCGGCGATTTCGTCCGACCAGTCGGTGTTCCGGTACCAGGCCACCTACCCGGTGTTAGGTGCCGCGGATTAAATCCGGGTTAGCGCAATCACCATCGCATCGGTCAGTTTCGACCTGCACGGTGGTATGGCCGATGGCGAACTCATGCTCCAGATCATGCGCCAGGTCGCGCAGGAAGGCGTCGCCGGGGTGGCCTGCGGGGATGACCAGATGGGCGGTCAGCGCGGCTTCGGTGGTGCTCATCGGCCAGATGTGGAGATCATGCACTGCCGTCACTCCGGGTAGTGCTGCCAGGTGCGCGCGCACTGCGCCTTCGTCGATATGCTCGGGCACGGCGTTGAGGCTCAGCTTCACGCTATCCTTGAGCAATCCCCACGTGCCCCAGGCGATCACCAGCACGATCCCCAGGCTGGTGACTGGGTCGATCCATCGCTCTCCCGTCAGCAGGATGGCCGCGCCGGCGATCACCACGCCGAGGCTCACCAGCGCGTCGGCGGTCATGTGCAGGAAGGCGCCGCGGATGTTGAGATCATGCTTGCGCCCACGCATGAACAGCAGCGCCGTGGCGCCGTTGACCAGGATGCCGATGCTGGCCACGGCGATCATCGTCCGCCCCTCGACCGCGGGTGGCGCGGCTATGCGATTCAGCGTCTCGAATGCAATCGCCCCGATCGCCACCAGCAACAGCCCCCCGTTCGCCAGTGCCGCCAGGATGGTCGAGCTCTTGAACCCATAGGTATACCGCCCCGACGGCGCGCGCCGCGCGAGCACGCTGGCGCCCCATGCCAGTGCCAGGCTGAGCACATCGGACAGGTTGTGGCCGGCATCGGCCAGCAGCGCCATCGATCCCGCCAGAAAGCCGTACACCGCCTCCACCACGACGAACGCCAGGTTAAGCGTCACCCCGATCGCGAACGCGGGGCCGTGGTTCACCGGCCCGTGCCCGTGCCCGTGCCCGTGTCCGTGGGAATGTGCGGCGCTCATCTTACTCGTAGATACAGGCGTCGAGCCCGTCCCGCCGCACGACACCGATGCGCGCGGCGATGGTGTTGCCATAGCGGCGCACGAAGCCTGACGGGCTGACCACCGACCGCTCTTTGGGCAAGGGCAGCGCGGCGACCATGCGCGCGGCCTCCGTGCGGGAAAGACGGTCTGCGGAGTGGCGGAAATACCGCTGCGCGCCCGCTTCGGCGCCGTACGTCCCGATGCCGGTCTCGGCGACGTTGAGATAGACTTCCATGATCCGCCGCTTGCCCCACAGCTTCTCGATCAGGAACGTGAACCACGCCTCCAGCCCTTTGCGGAAATACCCGCCGCCCTGCCACAGGAACACGTTCTTGGCGGTCTGCTGGCTGATCGTGGAGCCGCCGCGCATGCGGCCGCCCCGCATGTTTTTCTTGATCGCCGCCTCGATCGCTTCCTGATCGAAACCTGCATGGGTGCAGAACTTGCCATCCTCCCCCGCGATCGCCGCCGCGACCAGGTTGCGGTCGATGTTCGACAACGGCTCCCAGTCCTTGGTGATGCCGTTGCCGTCCATGATCATCGTCGCGGTGACTGGAACCGGCACGAAGCGGAACACGATCACCAGCACCAGGCTGAGCGCGATGAAGCCGACGATCAGCTTGGCGAGGAGCTTTCCGAACCGGAACATGCCTGTCGTCTAGCGGATGCCGAGCAAAAGAAAACGCCCCCGATCGGCTGACCGGGGGCGCTCTGTTCGATTCGGCGGGAAGATCAGCCGGCCACGGGCGCCGGCAGCAGCCGCTCGCCGGCGATGCGTTGCATCGCCTTCTGCAGCTTCTCGAACGCGCGCACTTCGATCTGGCGGATGCGTTCGCGGCTGACGTCGTAGACCTGGCTGAGTTCCTCCAGCGTCTGCGGGTCGTCGGTCAGCCGGCGTTCGGTGAGGATGTGCTTCTCACGCTCGTTGAGGCTGTCCATCGCCTCCACCAGCATCTCGTGACGCACGTGCGCTTCCTCGACCTCGGCGGTGATCTCGTCCTGCAGCGGACGATCGTCCTTCAGCCAGTCCTGCCATTCGCCAGCGCCTTCTTCGCCGTTGCGCATCGAGACGTTGAGCGAGCCGTCGCCGCCCATCATCATCCGCCGGTTCATGTTGATCACTTCCTGCTCGGGCACGCCGAGGTCGGTTGCGATCTTGGTCACATCGTCGGGGTGAAGGTCCGAGTCCTCGAACGCCTCCAGCTCCTTCTTCATCCGCCGCAGGTTGAAGAACAGCTTCTTCTGCGCGGCGGTGGTGCCCATCTTAACGAGCGACCACGAGCGGAGGATGAACTCCTGAATCGACGCCTTGATCCACCACATCGCGTAAGTCGCGAGGCGGAAGCCACGATCGGGTTCGAACTTCTTGACGCCCTGCATCAGGCCGACGTTGCCTTCGGAAATAAGGTCCGACACCGGCAAGCCGTAGCCGCGATAGCCCATGGCGATCTTCGCCACGAGCCGCAGGTGGCTGGTCACCAGCTGCGCCGCGGCTTCCGAATCTTCATGTTCGGCATACCGCTTGGCGAGCATGTATTCCTGCTCGGGCTTCAGAATGGGGAATTTCTTGATCTCGGCCAGATAGCGGTTGAGGCTCTGTTCGCCGTTCAACGCGGGGACCGCGATCTTCTTGGATGTACTCACTTAAACCCTGACCTTTCCTGCGTCGCCTCAATTATCGGGACCCCTGCACGGGCATCCGTCGGGCTGGGCACGCTCTGCTGTATATAGAGGGTTGCACGCTCGGTTGGCAGTGCTTTTCATCGATCTCAATGAGCGGTTCGGTCGATTAGTTCCGCCATGTCGGCGGGCAGTTTCGCTGAAAAGACGAGCTGTTCCGCAGTAACCGGATGGAGGAACCCAAGGCTGGCGGCATGAAGCGCCTGACGGGCAAACCCAAGCTCCTTGAGGAGCGGCCGAAGTGTCTTGGGATCGTGTCCATAGACCGGATCCCCCACTAGCGGATGACCGATTGACGCAAGGTGAACCCTGACTTGGTGCGTGCGCCCGGTCTCCAGCCGGCATTCGATCAGGGTGCAGTCGTGCAGGCGCTGTAGCGTGCGGAAATGGGTCACCGCGTGCTTACCACGCGAACTGTCTGCGGGCAGTACCGCCATCTTTTTGCGGTTGGCGTCGGACCGGCCGAGGCGCGCGGTCACGGTGCCTTCCGCCGGCTTGGGATAGCCGGCGCAGACCGCCAGATAGGTTCGCTCGATGGAATGATCGGCGAACTGCTTCGCCAGCCCTTCGTGCGCGGCGTCGCTCTTGGCGACGACCAGCAGGCCCGAGGTGTCCTTGTCGATCCGGTGCACGATGCCGGGGCGCAAGGTCCCGTTGATGCCCGAAAGACGTCCCGCGCAATGGTGTAGCAAGGCATTGACCAGCGTGCCGTCAAGATTGCCCGCCGCGGGATGCACCACCAGCCCGGCTGGCTTATCGACCACGATCAGGTGATCGTCCTCGAACACGACATCGAGCGGGATATCCTGCGCCTGCGCGTCGAGCGGGGCGGGCGGGGGCAGGGCGATCGCAAAAGCTTCGCCGCCACGGATCTTCCCGGACGGGTTGGTCGCCGTTTGCCCCGCGACCGTGACCGCCCCGTCGGCGATCAGCTGCTTGATGCGTTCGCGCGACAGGCCGCTCGCATCGGCCAGCGCCTTGTCCAGGCGGCCGGGCGTGGACAGAACGCCATTGATGATTTCCCCATCTCGCATGCCGGCCCCCATGCTAGGAAGATGGGCGATGGGGATTGAAGTCTCAAGCGGGGTGGTGGAGCGGCTGATCGCCGAAGCCGCCGACGCCTACCCGCTGGAAGCGTGCGGGCTGCTGCTCGGCAACAAGCGGGTGGAGGAAGTCCGCCCGTGTGCCAACGTCCATCCCGATCCCGCGCGGCATTTCGCGATTGACCCGCAAGCGCTGATCGACGCCCACCGGGAGGCGCGCGGCGGAGGGCCGCAGGTCATCGGTTATTACCATTCCCACCCCCTCGGCCCGCCTGCCCCGTCAGCCACTGACCGCGCGCACGCCACGGGCGACGGCAGGGTGTGGGCGATCGTCGGCGAAGGGAGGGTCGGCTGGTGGCGAGATGCCGCGACGGGCTTCGAGCCACTTTCCTACCGGCAAGCGGGCGGGTAGGGCACTGCACATGCACTTCATCGCTTCCTCTTGCCGACTGCTGACCGAGCGGTTGGGGCGGGGCGAGGTTTCTTCTACAGAACAGTGTGACACGTGTGACACATCCTACAGGATCGCCTCCCTTACATGAACGATACCGACAGCCTCGACCTTGCAAGCATGCTCTGCTCGCGCCTGTGCCACGATCTGCTGTCGCCGGTGGGTGCGCTGACCAACGGACTGGAGCTGCTCGCCGACGAGCGTGATCCCGACATGCGCCAGCGGTGCTTCGAATTGCTGGAGCAGAGCGCGAAAGTGAGCGCGGACAAGCTCAAGTTCTTCCGCCTCGCGTTCGGCGCAGCCGGCGGGTTCGGCGAAAGCGTGCCGGTCGACGAGGCTCGCAGCGTGACCGAGGCACTGGTCGGCGATGCCAAACGGGTGGAGCTCAACTGGGCGCTCAGCGCCGACCGCCTGCCCAAGGGCGCGGTCAAGGTGCTGCTCAATTTCGCGCAGATCGGGCTCGACGCGCTGGTGCGCGGCGGGACGCTGGATGTGGGTGCCGAGAGCCGCGACGGCGCGAGCGAGATCGTCGTGCGCGCCGCGGGGCCGCGGATCGCGTTCGATGAGATCATCGGCCGCGCGCTAGAAGGGCGCCTGAAGCCCGGCGAACTGACCAGCCGGACGGCGGCGGCGCATATGCTCAGCATGGTGGCGGCGCAGGCGGGCGGGGGCCTCCAATACATGCTGTCGGACGATGCGCTGGTGCTCGGCGCGGTGCTGCCGGGGGCCTGACGCGTGGACGAGCTCGTCCACCGCGCCGTGCCATCGCCCAACTGGGACGAGCGCGCGTTGCCGATTTCGATGGTCGTCCTGCATTATACCGAGATGCCCAGCGCCGAGGACGCGCTGACCCGGCTGATCGATCCGGAGGCCAAGGTCAGCGCGCACTACCTGATCAGCGAAGCGGGCGAGGTCATCCGGCTGGTCGACGAGGACAAGCGCGCGTGGCACGCGGGGCAGAGCTACTGGCGCGGCCATCCCGACGTGAACTCGGCCAGCATCGGCATCGAGCTCGATCATCCAGGTCACGCACTCGGTTACCGCGATTTCGCCGATGCCCAGATCGATGCGCTGGTCCCGCTGCTCGCCCGGATCGTGCAGGAGTACGACATTCCGCGAGCGAACGTCATCGGCCATTCGGATGTCGCGCCGGCGCGCAAGATCGATCCGGGCGAACTGTTCCCGTGGGACCGGCTTGCCGAATACAAGCTGTGCCTGCCGCGGCCCGACAAGCTGGAACAGGGCGATCCGTTCGACAACGATGCCGCGTTTTACCTAGCGCTCGAACGGTTCGGATATGACATCACCGATGGGCACAAGGCGGTGGAGGCGTTCCAGCGGCGCTGGCGGCCCGACAGGATCGACGGGGCGATCGACGGCCAGGTGCGTGCGATCCTGTTTCAGCTTCTGCTGGACCGCGACCGCGGGCTTGCTAGATAGGGAAGGCCAGGGGGCTGGGCAGCCGCGAGCAGATTTCTGTTCGAGGAAAGTCCGGGCTCCACGTAACAAGGGTGGCGGGTAATGCCCGCCGTGGGCAACCATAGGGAAAGTGCCACAGAGAGAAGACCGCCTTGCTTCGCAAGGTAAGGCTGAAAGGGTGCGGTAAGAGCGCACCGGGGCGCTGGTAACAGGGCTCGCATGGCAAACCCCACCCGGAGCAAAGCCGAATAGGGGCGGCGCGCTGCGTGCAGCAGGTCGGATACGGACCAGTCGCCCGGGTTGGCTGCTCGAGCCGGCGAGCAATCGTCGGCCTAGATGAATGGCTGCCCCCGCGCGGCCGGTCCTCTCACGAGGATACCGTGCGCGGGACAGAACCCGGCTTACAGGCCCCCTGGCATCGGCTCTGCTGGACAATCTTCGGGCGGCGCGACAAGGCACGTCAACGAGTCTTTTGGGGAGCCATACTGCATGATCCGTTCCGCCCTGTTCCTGTCGGCCTGCGCGCTCGCTTTTGCCGCCGCGCCCGCCACCGCCGATGAAGGCATGTGGACCTTCGACAACTTCCCGACCGCCAAGATGAAGGCGGACTACGGCTGGGCGCCGGATCAGGCCTGGCTCAACCGGGTGCAGAACGGCGCGGTCCGCCTGACGGGGGGCTGCTCGGCCAGCTTCGTGTCGCCGCAGGGGCTGATCCTGACGAACCACCACTGCATTGCCAGCTGCCTGTACGACAACTCCACGGCGGCGACCGATTACCTCGATCGCGGTTTCGTGGCCGCGCGCCGCGACCTGGAGCTGAAGTGCCCGGGTCAGCAGGCAGAGGTGGTGACCCGCATTTCGGACGTGACCAACGACGTGAAGGCTTCGTTCGGATCGTTTACCGGCGAAGCGCTGACCAAGGCGCGCGATGCCAAGATCGCCGAGATCGAAAAAGCCGGGTGCACCGATACGGCCACCACCCGCTGCCAGGTCGTGACGCTGTTCGGCGGCGGCCAGTACAAGCTGTACCAGTATCGCAAGTACTCGGATGTCCGCCTCGCATGGGCGCCCGAGGATCGCGCGGCGACGTTCGGCGGCGATCCGGACAACTTCAACTTCCCGCGCTACTCGCTCGATGCCAGCTTCCTGCGCGCGTATGAGAACGGCCAGCCGGTCAGCACGCCCAACCACCTTAAGTGGAACCCGCGTCCGCCCAAGGAAGGTGAGACGACCTTCGTGGTCGGCAACCCCGGTTCGACCAGCCGCCTCTATACCTCGAGCCAGCTCGCCTTCACGCGCGAAGTCGCGCTGCCCGTCACGGTCGCCACGACGTCCGAGCTGCGCGGCCGCCTCATCCGCGCGATGCAGGAAAGCCCTGACCGCCAGCGTGAGGGCCTCGATACCCTGAACGGGATCGAGAACAGCCTCAAGGTCTACATCGGCCAGTCCAAGGCACTGAACGATCCCGCGTTTACCGGGAAGCTCGCCGCTGCGGAGGCGGACCTGCGCGCCAAGGGCGCAGGGGGAGCCGATCCGTGGACCACGGTCGACACCGCTGTTGCCGCTTACCGCCCGCTTTATCTGGCGCAGCGCTTCACCCAGCCATCGAGCCAGCTCTACTCGTATGCGCGCACCCTAGTGTTCGCGGCGCAGGAACGCGCCAAGCCCAATGCCGAGCGGCTGCCCGGGTACACTGACAGTGCGCTTCCCCTCCTGGAAAAGCGCACCTTGGACGCGCGCCCGGTCTACCCGTGGCTGGAGGAACTGCGGCTCAACTGGAGCCTGTCGAAGGTCCGCGAGTACCTCGGCGCCGACGATCCGGACACGCAGCTTTTGCTCGGCAAGGCCAGTCCCGAAGGCCTGGCCACCTCGCTGGTGAATGGCACCAAGCTGGCTGATCCGGCGGTGCGCAAGGCGCTGTGGGATGGCGGCATGAAGGCGATCCGCGCGTCCGACGACCCGATGATCGTCTATGCGCTGCGTCTGGCGGATCGTCAGCGCGAACTGCAGCGGGCGACCGAGACGGTGTATGGCGCGCCGTTGGCGATCGCCGGCAGCCAGCTCGCCGATGCACGGTTCGCGGCGTATGGCGACAGCGCCTATCCGGACGCAACCTTCAGCCTGCGCATCAGCTACGGCAAGGTCGCCGGGTGGATGGAGCGCGGCAAGCAGGTGCCGTTCCAGACCACGCTTGGCGGCACGTTCGACCGCGCGACCGGCAGCGAGCCGTTCGATGCCCCGTCGGCCTTCCTCGCCAACAAAGCGAAGATCGATCCGCGCGCCACGTATGACTTTGTGACGACGAACGACATCATCGGCGGCAATTCAGGCTCGCCGGTGATCGACCGAGCCGGCACCGTGATCGGGGCCGCTTTCGACGGCAACATCCATTCGCTCGGCGGGACGTACGGCTACGACGGCACGCTCAATCGCACGGTCGTCGTGTCGACCGACGCGGTGCAGGAAGCACTGGAGAAAATCTATCCCGCGCCGGCTCTGGTGAAGGAACTGGCGGCGAAGTAGGATATCGGCACGGGCGCGGCTTTCCCGGCCGCGCCCGTTGCCGATGATGGCGCGGCTCCCGGCCGCGCCGGCAGCTTGGACGCGCGCGGCGTTCTCAGCTGCGACCGATGCTAATGTACGCAAACCCCGCGGCGCGGACGTCTTCCGGCCGGTAGATATTGCGCAGGTCCACCAGCACCGGCGCCTTGGCGATCTGCTTGATCCGCGCGAAGTCGA